>NZ_JBJXVK010000013.1:0-123049 GCF_046159765.1 Pectobacterium artocarpous | reverse complement strand
CAACAACTCGTTGCAAGGATGTTTACCCCAAACCTGATTTATTCAACAAAGCCCCAGGGATCGTAAGAGTCGGAGATCAATAAACGCAGAGAGGACATGAGTGGAGAGCTCCATGCTGTCAACAAATAAGGAAGGAATCAGATACGGCGGGCCTGCCAGTACGCCCGTTTCCAGTACACGTTATCCAGCGATGAGCGGATTACACCCTGACTGGTAGAAGCATGAATAAACTGGTCATCTTTGTCATAAATGCCAACATGCAGCCCACTGCTGCCGCTGCCGGTCTTGAAAAAGACCAAATCGCCCGGTAATAGATTATCGCGATCAACACGTTCGCCCAGTTCGGTTTGTTCTTCCGTGGTGCGCGGCAGTTGCATGCCGAACTTATCGCGAAACGTCAGGAAGACGAAACCGGAACAATCCACGCCGTTACGATCCAGCCCGCCATAGCGATAAGGCGTTCTATACCATTGCCCAAGTTGATCGTTTAGCTGCACCATCACCATGATCGAATCGCTCAGGCGCGCATTCGGCGGCGGGTTATTATGCCGACTACTGCTACAGCCGACCAGAATCAGGCTGGCGAGGATCAAAACATGTCGTAAACGTATCATCTCGATTACCATAAAACCGCCGAGGCCATAGACCTCTAGCGTTTGAAAATGCTAGGTATTGGATTAATTTAGCGTTTAATCGGGGTCACTGGCAAGTAAAGGCGATTCTTCCTATTTTCTAGCAATGCCGATTTTCTCGCACCCGTAGTCAGGCGCTGCGGGTGATAATCCAGTTTCTGCCACCAACCACATGCCGCTGAAACGCGACACCAAACACAGGGGATAGCACCTCCGGCAGCATAACCTCCATCGTCTTGCCTTGCGCCACCACAGCGCCAGCCGATAGCAGCCATACGCGATCCGCATGGTGAGCGCTATGGTTAAGATCATGGGCACAAACCACGACTGCGATACCAAAATGGCAGAGTTCACTCAGCAACGCATCCAGCGCTACCTGCTGTGCCACATCGAGGCTATTGGTCGGTTCATCCAGCAGCAGCAAACGCGCATGCGGGTTGATCGTCGGCCAAATCTGTAATAGCGCTGCCACCAGCCGAACGCGCTGCCACTCGCCTCCCGACAACTGTGTGAGCGGACGCGCCAGCTTGTCGGTTAACATCAGGCGTTCCGCCAGAAAATGCACCACCTTTTCGACCGCATTTTCCTGAGCCAGCGGCGGTTGATGCAACGTCCAATACTGAAACACCGGCATCAGCGCCAACGGGGGTTGCTGCTGTGCCAGATAGGCGCGCCGCACGGCTAAATCTGCCGCCGTATACTGTGACAGCGCCGTGCCAGCCAGATAAATCTCGCCTTCCCCCGCCAGCAGGCCAGCCGCTCTTGCCAGCAGGGTACTCTTCCCAGCCCCGTTGGGGCCAATGATGTGCAGCAGTTCACCGCGACGACACGCCGCAGTTGTCGGCGACAAACGCGGCGATACGCCAGCCTGCCGTAGCTGTAATACCGGGGAAGTTTGTTGCGTCAATTATTTTGCCAACGCATCTTCGATCGCTTTCACGATAGTGTCATGGTCAGGTGCCATATCCGGTGCAAAACGCTCAATCACGCGTCCTTCACGATCCACCAGGAATTTTTCAAAATTCCACAGGATGTCTTCTGGATTCTTAGGCTTACGGCCTTTATTAACCAAACGTGCAAAAAAGTCACTTTTCCAGGTTCCGTTGGCTTCAGGCTGCTCGCGAATCAACAGTTGGTACAGCGGATGACGGTTCTCACCATTAACTTCAATCTTGCTGAACATCGGAAACTGAACGCCAAACGTCCCACGGCAGAATTCCTGAATCTCCGCTTCTGTACCCGGTTCCTGCCCGGCAAATTCATTGGAGGGGAATCCCAGCACGACCAGACCTTGGTCGCGATAGGTTTCGTAGAGTTTTTCCAGCACGTCATATTGTTTAGTCAGGCCGCATTGCGATGCGACGTTGACGACTAGCGCAACCTGCCTTTTAAACGCTTCAAACGTTGTCGCTTTCCCGTCGATGGTGGTCAGCGGAATAGCATAGATTTCAGTGCTCATCGTTTTGCTCCCTTTAATGATCAATAAGAATGGGTAAAACAAGACCTATCACTACAGCCGATTACGTAATAACAGCCAGATAAACCATGGCGATCCCAGCGTAGCGGTAACCACGCCTATCGGCAACTCGGCGGAACTCAGCGCAACGCGTGCGACCGTATCCGCCAACAGTAGAACCCCACCGCCGGTCAACGCACAACCGGTTAATAAATAACGCTGATCGGTCAACCCGCACAGCCGCAGCATATGTGGGATCACCAGACCAATAAACGCGATGATACCGGCCAGCGCCACACTCAGGCCGACCTGTACGCCCATGATCAGCACAAGCATCATGCGCCAGCGATAAACCGGAATACCTAACTGACGCGCCTGAATCTCGCCCAGCGTTAACCCGTTTAACACCGCACCCTGACGGCTCAGCCACAGCAGCAACGGCAATAGCGTCAACATCAACCAGCCGTGTCGCCAATCAATGCCGCTAAAACTGCCCATCATCCAGTACATCAACTGGCGTAAATCAAGGCTGGTACTGAAATAGACGACCCAGGTCATCACCGCGCTACAGATAATCCCGAGTGCAATGCCGATGAGTAATAAACGGGTATTGGAAATATGCCGACGAGCAAAATGGAGTAACAGAAAGGTAATCAGCAGTGCGCCAGCAATGGCGCTCAGGCCTAGCGTCCAGACAGGCAGTAATCTCTGCCCCAGCAGAACCGTCAGCACCAAAGCCACACCTGCGCCGTTCGCGACGCCCAACAGCCCTGGCTCCGCCAACGGATTATCAAACACGGCCTGCATCACCGTGCCCGACATCGCCAGACTGGCTCCCACCAGCATCACGGCCAGCGTTCTGGGCAAACGCAGTTGCCAGACAAAAAGTTGCTGAGCGTCATCCAGCCAGGACGTCGGCCAAATCCAGCGTTCACCGGCGCACAAACTGACGACCAACGTGAGCACAAGAAACGCCAACAACAGCACCAGACTCCGACGATCGCGTCTGTACTGCTGTTGTTTTAGCTGACTGTAGTGAGGCAACGGCGTCGCGTGCTTTAGCGGGATATCACCCGGCGATAATGGCTGCATTGTTCACCGTAACAAGGAATCCAGCGCAATAAAAGCGCAGTGAAGATAACGAACTGTCACATATGTTAAACGATTTCGCCTGCCTTACACGCTTTTTCCTTGTTACCGTTACTCGGCGTGCGGTCAGTGATTCAGGTGACAAACTGCCGGGAGCAGATTTGAACGCTGCTTGCAGCGGCCCTTCGGGCGAGGCCCACAACGGGCCGGGGGTTTGAACGCCGCCAACGCACATGCAACTTGAAGTATGACGAGTATATATTTTTTGACAATTGTCATTCCCTCATCATCGGATTATCAACTACGCTTAGCTTACATTGATGAGATCGATTTACATATGAGAAAAATTCTCATTAAGGATGGTGTCTCATTAACACCGTGATGGGATACCATGGGGGTAACGCTATGCTGGGCTTTTTCCGACGAACACTGTCACATGGAGCATCGTCACATCATGACAGCCAACGGCAGCCGCAGGCAGCCTCGCCGACAGAAACCGCTGCGCCTGCTCGCTGTAGCGAGAGTGAATATTGTTTCTTTAACCACACCGCCATGTTGGCGTTCGATCAGCTTGACGAATGCTGTTGCAGCAATGATAGGCAAGAGAAAACGCCATCCTCATTCGATTCATGACGTTTTCACTTTTTGCTGATGTTTAAAACTTGATGCTTTGACCACGCGTCATCCAAGCGGCGATAAACTCGGGTACGATGGTGCTGGCGGGGCCGTAAATTTTTTCATCAAACTGGCTTTCTACCTGACTGGGCTCCAAATTCAGTTCCAGCGTGTAGGCACCGTGCGAATGGGCTTCATGGACAAAGCCAGCAGCGGGATACACATGCCCCGATGTACCAATCGCAATAAAGTAATCTGCCTGCGACAGCGCATGGTAAATTTTGTTCATGTGCAGCGGCATTTCACCAAACCACACCACATGCGGACGTAAAGACGCGGGAAACTGACAGCAGTGGCAGCGTTCGCCGACGGCTAAATCGTCCGTCCACTCAAAAACCTGCCCACTTTGGCTACAGCGTATTTTTAGCAGCTCACCGTGCATATGAATGACGCGCTGGCTACCGGCACGCTCATGCAGGTTATCGATGTTTTGCGTAATCAGCAGGAAGTTATCTCCCAGCATCGCTTCCAGATTCGCCAATGCCAAATGCGCGGCATTCGGCACAATTTCCGGCTGCTGTAGCTGACGGCGACGGGCGTTATAAAACGCCTGCACCAACTCGGGGTTACGCTGAAAACCCTCGGGCGTCGCGACATCTTCAACGCGATGTTCTTCCCACAGGCCATCGGCCGCACGAAAGGTACGAATGCCTGATTCCGCTGAAATACCTGCGCCCGTCAGTACCACTACACGCGGTTTTTTCACTTCGCTCGCCGCCAGATAATCACGATGGAAAATACGCGCACGAAGACGCTGTTGTCGCAGTCGCTTTCCCTTATGAAAACGCCCTAATCGTTGACGCGTATACATACTTTCTCCAGCTAGTTATCCATTAAGTGTAGCAATGCCGCGCCACGTACACCGCCCGCATCACCGTAACGCGCTTTCTCTATGCGTGGCAGTTTCGCAATCGTTAACAGTCGTGAAGGAAGACGCGTCGGCAGAATTTGATAAATTTCATCAAAATTCGACAGACCACCGCCCAATACCAGCAGATGGGGGTCAAACAGGGTCAGCAGGTTGCCCAGACAGGCCGCCAGTAAATCCATAAAGCGATCGACAAACTCCAGCGCTTTCTCTTCGCCGCCACGATAGTGCCGAATAATGGTCACCGCAGGCAGAGCTTCGCCGTACAAATGCTCATACAACCATTCAAAACCGCGCCCGGAAATGTAATTCTCAATACAGCCCAATTGCCCGCAGCCACACTTCACGCGGGGAATGTCCACACCGATGGTATCCAACGCATCGGACGGCAGGCGGATATGACCAAACTCACCGGCAATACCATTGCGCCCTTCAACCGGACGCCCGTTAATCACCAGACCGCCCCCCAACCCCGTGCCCAGAATCATCCCCAATACGACAGGATACGAACGAAATTCCGCGTCCCAGGCTTCCGACAGCACAAAGCAGTTGGCATCATTGCTAATGCGAACATCCCGCTGCAAACGCTGTGATAAATCCGTATGTAACGGCTTCCCCATCGTCGCAGGCAGGTTAGCGGTGAATAGCGTCCCTTCATCCCCGGTCTGCATCCCCGGTACGCCGATACCGATTTTCCCTTGTACGCCGGCCAGTGCATCCGCTTCATGCACCAGGTCAACCAGCGTGGTGAGCAACTCATCATAATTAGTGCGTGGCGTCGGCACCCGTTTTTGCCACACATTGTCCAACGCCGCGTCGAACACGCCCAGCTCAATTTTCGTGCCGCCCATGTCAAAGCCGTAGTACATGACTGCTCCTTAGGGTGTGATCGCTTTCCCACACGATAGGGAATAACCCCGTCATATCTCAAGCCATATGTGCGTTGACTTGGCTTACTGTCCGCTCAGCACGCGGGCAGGATCAATCCGGCTGGCGCGCCGTGCCGGATACCAACTGGCAATCAGACTCAACACCAGCGAGGTTACTAATACGATGAAGACATCCATCAGATGCAATTCCGACGGCAGAAAATCGATAAAATAGATATCACCGGATAGCAGTTTATGGCCAATGAGTGCTTCGATGCCGCGAATAATCGGTGTCAATTGCAGGGTTGCGATCACGCCGATCACCGCACCTATCACGCTGCCCAGCAGCCCAGCCAAAAGCCCGTACCATACAAAGATAGCCCGAATCAACCCGTCTGACGCCCCCAGCGTACGCAGGACGGCAATATCGCTGCTTTTGTCCTTCACCGCCATCACCAGCGTTGAAACAATATTAAAACAGGCCACGCCAATCACCAGGATCATCGCCAGATACATGATGGTTCTCACCATCTGGATGTCTCGGTACATATAACCATAGGTGCCAATCCAACTGCGAATAGTAACATAGGCCTTTGTGACCATACCCGCATCGCGCACCAGTTTATTGGCGGAGAAGACATCGTTAGCCTTGATCGCGATCCCCGTTACACTCTGTCCCATATCCAGATACTGCTGGGCATCAGCAAGCGGAATCAGCGCCAGACCGTGATCGAGCTGGCCGCTCAGTTGTAAAATGCCACTGACGTGCAGCCGGATACGTTTAGGCTGCATCAGCTTCATTTCCGGATCGCTGTTCGGGATCATCACTGTCACCCAATCCCCTTCAGCCACATTCAGCGCCTTCGCAACCCCCTGGCCGATAATGACCTGCTGTTCGCCCGCGTGAAACCGCTGCCAGGCATGATTGAGCACATAGTTGGGCAACGCGCTAAGGCGTGTTTCCTGCTGCGGATCGACGCCTTTTACCTGAACCGCGTGAAGCTTGGCACCGTTTTCCAACAACCCGGTGAAATTGATATAAGGCGCGGCGGCGGCAACGCCAGGAACCTGTTCGATTTTCGGCAAGATGTCCTGCCAGCCGTCAAAAGGCTGATTGACCGGAGCAATCTCACCATGCGGCACCACGGCAAGAACGCGGTTATTCAGTTCGCGTTCAAAACCATTCATCGCGCTCAGGCCGAGAATCAATACCGCGACGCCGAGGGCGATCCCCAACGTCGAAATGACCGAAATCAGCGAAACCATGCCGCCACGCCGACGGCCACGGCTAAAGCGTAGACCAATCAGCAATGAGAGCGGAGGAAATGTCATTGCAGCACTCCCATCAGGGTCAGTTCCTGCTGCAACTGACCATCGCGCATTTCCAGTTGGCGGTTTAGTCGGCTAGCCAGTTGCAGATCGTGCGTCACCACCAGAAAAGCGGTACCCTGCCGGACGTTAAGCTCTCCCAGCAGTTCAAAAATAGTATCCGCCGTGCGCTGATCGAGGTTACCGGTCGGTTCGTCCGCCAGCACCAGCGAGGGGCTGTTAACTAGCGCTCTGGCAATGGCAACACGCTGCCGTTCGCCACCGGACAGTTCCGACGAACGGTGGTGGCTGCGCGCTCCCAGCCCAACGGCCGCCAGCATTTCGCGTGCTTTATCCTGCGCCTGCGACGTTGGCACTTTGCCAATCAGTAGCGGCATTGCCACGTTTTCCAACGCGGTAAAATCGGGTAGCAGGTGATGAAACTGATAAATAAAGCCCAACTCGCGATTGCGCAAATCGGCTTTTGCCGCTGCCGAGAGCGTACCTAGCGGCTGACCTTTGAAGATGACTTCGCCTGACGTTGGCGTATCCAACCCCCCCAGCATATGCAGTAGCGTACTTTTGCCCGAACCCGAGCTTCCGACTATCGCCATCATCTCCCCGCAGCTCATCTCAAAAGAAACATCGCGCAACACGTCGGTAGACAGGTTGCCGTCCTGATAGCGTTTGGATAGGTTATTACACTGCAATAACAGTAAATCACTCATAACGTAAAGCCTCAGCGGGTTGAACGGCGGCAGCGCGCCATGACGGGTAAAGTGTCGATAAGAGGGCAATCACCATCGCGGAAATGGCGATGGTCACCACCTGCGCGGGGTCAATATCCACCGGCAACGCAGCGCCATCCAGCAGTATGCCCAGAATTGGCATCAGCGTATTCAGTTGGCTGGCCAATAGCGTCCCCAGCAATGCCCCTAACAACGCGCCAATCACGCCAGCGCTGCCCCCCTGCACCATAAACACCGCCATAATCTGGCGTTGAGTCAGCCCCTGCGTTTGCAGAATGGCGACTTCACCCTGTTTTTCCATCACCAGTAAACCCAGCGAGGTAATAATGTTAAAAGCGGCCACCGCCACGATCAGGCTGAGCAACAGCCCCATCATGTTTTTCTCCATACGCACGGCCTGAAACAGTTCGCCTTTACGTTCGCGCCAGTCTTTCCAGACTGTGCCTTCCGGCAGCGTTTGCGTACTCAGCGTATCGACCAACAGCGGCTTTTCCAGCCACAAACGCCAGCCGGTAATGTGGTTCGCCGGGTAGCGCATCAAGCGAGATGCATCCTGCTGGTTCACCAACAGTTGGTAGCTATCCACTTCGCTGTTCGCGGCAAAGGTGCCGGCAACGGTGAAGATACGCTGGCTGGGAATACGCCCCATCGGCGTCAGTTGGCTGGCGCTCGTCACCATCATGCGAATCTGATCGCCCGCTTTAACTCCCAGTTGCTCGGCCAGTTTCTCGCCCAAAATGGCCTGATACTGACCAGATTGCAGTTGCTGCTGTTTGACGTTAACCAGATAACGCGACAGCGGCTCCTGCTCGTTAGGATCAATCCCTAACATCACGCCAACGGCGACGCTGCGGGCGCTTTGCAGCACCACATCGCCCGTCGTCAGCGACGTAACACGCGTCACACCGTCAAGAGAATCTAAGGGGGAAGCAGGAATCTGCGCCGGGTTCAGCGAACCTTGCGGCGTAGAGATCACTGCCTGAGGCATCACGCCGAGAATATTGCCTTCCAGTTCGCGCTCGAAGCCATTCATCACGGAAAGCACAGTGACCAGTGCCATCACGCCCAGCGTAATGCCAATGGCGGATAACCCGGAGACAAACCGGCCGAAGCGGTCTGATGCGCGCCCGCGCATGTAGCGCAAGCCAATAAATAAAGCGACAGGTTGATACATGAAATCCGTCTGGATAAGGTTGCCAAAGCAAAGTGATCAAGGATAATAAAGGGTAGTACTGCTTTATGGAACCCTAACACCCTCACTCTACGGCTTTTTCTTATTCTTGGCCGGATGCAGGGAGGCGAGACCCGATAATCAGATGATGCCTGAAAATTACCGTTATTCGCTGCCATCCAAAGCGGGTGAGCAGCGCCAACTGGGCCAGTTAACCGGCGCTGCCTGCGCCGTTGAATGTGCAGAAATTATTGAACGCCATGCTGGGCTGGTGGTACTTATCGCCCCTGATATGCAAAATGCCCTGCGATTACGCGATGAAATTCAGCAATTTACCGACCAGCACGTCACCACGCTACCTGACTGGGAAACGCTGCCCTACGATAGTTTTTCTCCGCATCAGGAAATTATTTCGACTCGGCTTTCCACACTTTATCAATTGCCCAACATGACGCGTGGCGTTCTGATTCTGCCAGTCAACACGCTGATGCAGCGCGTTTGTCCTCACAGTTTCCTGCACGGCCATGCGCTAGTGTTGAAAAAAGGCCAGCGCCTCTCGCGCGATAAGCTGCGTTCGCAGTTGGAGCAGGCGGGCTACCGCAGTGTCGATCAGGTCATGGAACACGGTGAATATGCCACGCGCGGCGCGCTGCTGGATCTGTTCCCGATGGGCAGTGAAGAACCCTACCGTATCGATTTCTTTGACGACGAGATCGACAGCCTGCGCTTGTTCGATGTGGATACACAGCGCACGCTGAATGAAGTACCGCACATTAATTTGCTGCCAGCACATGAGTTCCCGACGGATAAAGCCGCCATCGAGCTTTTTCGCAGCCAGTGGCGCGAACAGTTTGAGGTACGGCGCGACGCCGAGCACGTTTACCAACAAGTTAGCAAAGGCGTCTGGCCCGCGGGGATCGAATACTGGCAGCCGTTATTCTTCAGTGAACCGCTGCCGTCGCTGTTTAGCTACTTCCCCAACAACACACTGATCGTCAATACCGGCAATATCGAACAGAGCGCCGATCGCTTCTGGCAGGATATTCAGCAGCGCTTTGAAAGCCGCCGTGTCGATCCTATGCGCCCACTGCTGCCGTCAGACTCACTCTGGTTACGAGTAGACGGTCTGTTCACCGAGCTAAAAGCGTGGCCGCGCGTGCAGTTGAGAACCGATACGCTGCCGGAAAAAGCCGCCAACGTGAATCTGGCCTATCTACCGCTGCCGGACCTGGCGATTCAACACCAACAGAAATCCCCGCTGGATGCACTGCGCCGTTTTATCGAACAGTTTGAAGGCCAAATCATTTTTTCCGTCGAGAGCGAAGGCCGACGTGAAACGCTGCAAGAGCTGCTGGCGCGTATCAAACTGAATCCGACACTCATCAGCACGCGGGATCAGGCTCAGGAGCGTGGCACATACCTCATCATCGGTGCCAGCGAGCACGGTTTTATCGACACGCTGCGTCAGCGGGCCTTAATCTGCGAAAGCGATCTGCTGGGTGAACGCGTCAGTCGCCGCCGTCAGGATAGCCGCCGCACGATTAATACCGATACGCTGATCCGCAATCTGGCGGAACTGCGACCAGGGCAGCCCGTCGTCCATCTCGAACACGGCGTCGGCCGCTATGCCGGGCTAACCACGTTGGAAGCGGGCGGCATCAAAGCCGAATACCTGATTTTGACCTATGCGGGCGAAGACAAACTGTACGTCCCCGTTTCCTCACTGCATTTGATCAGCCGCTACGCGGGCGGTGCTGATGAGAATGCACCGCTGCATAAACTGGGTGGCGATGCGTGGTCGCGCGCACGGCAAAAAGCGGCGGAAAGGGTGCGCGATGTCGCCGCCGAACTGTTGGATATTTATGCGCAACGCGCGGCGAAAAGCGGTTTTGCTTTTAAACATGACAAAACGCAATATCAGCTTTTCTGCGAAAGTTTCCCCTTCGAGACCACGCCCGATCAGGCACAGGCCATCAACGCCGTGCTGAGCGATATGTGCCAGCCGCTGGCGATGGACCGTCTGGTGTGTGGCGATGTCGGTTTTGGGAAAACCGAAGTGGCAATGCGCGCCGCGTTTTTAGCCGTTGAAAACCATAAACAGGTTGCCGTTTTAGTGCCGACAACGCTGTTGGCTCAGCAGCATTTTGACAACTTCCGCGATCGCTTTGCCAACTGGCCGGTGAAGATTGAAATGATCTCCCGCTTCCGTAGCGCCCGTGAGCAAACTCAGGTGCTGGAGGAAACGCAGGAAGGTAAAGTCGATATCCTGATCGGTACCCATAAGCTGTTGCAGAGCGACGTGCGCTGGCGCGACTTAGGGCTGCTGATTGTGGACGAAGAACACCGCTTCGGCGTGCGTCACAAAGAGCGCATCAAAGCGATGCGGGCGAATGTCGATATCCTGACGCTCACCGCCACGCCGATTCCGCGTACGCTCAACATGGCGATGAGCGGGATGCGCGATCTGTCGATTATCGCCACGCCGCCTGCCCGTCGTTTAGCGGTAAAAACGTTCGTGCGCGAATATGACAATCTGGTAGTGCGCGAAGCCATCCTGCGTGAAATTCTGCGCGGTGGGCAGGTGTATTACCTCTATAACGACGTCGAAAATATTGAGAAAGCCACCCAGCGACTGGCGGAACTGGTGCCGGAAGCGCGCATCGCTATCGGCCACGGTCAAATGCGCGAACGCGAGCTGGAGCGAGTCATGAACGACTTCCACCATCAGCGTTTTAACGTGCTGGTGTGTACCACCATTATCGAAACCGGGATCGACATCCCGAGCGCCAACACCATCATCATCGAGCGTGCCGACCACTTCGGTCTGGCGCAGTTGCACCAATTGCGCGGTCGCGTCGGACGTTCCCACCATCAGGCTTATGCCTATCTGCTGACGCCGAATCCTAAAGCGATGAGCACTGATGCGCAGAAGCGTCTGGAAGCGATCGCCTCACTGGAAGACCTCGGCGCTGGTTTTGCGCTGGCCACGCACGATCTGGAAATCCGTGGCGCAGGCGAACTGCTCGGAGAAGACCAGAGCGGGCAGATGACCAGCGTCGGTTTCTCACTGTATATGGAACTGCTGGAAAGCGCCGTCGATGCGCTGAAAGCAGGCCGGGAGCCGTCGCTGGAAGATCTAATCAACAGCCAGACTGACGTCGAACTACGGTTACCTGCCCTGCTGCCCGACGATTTCATTCCCGACGTCAATACGCGGCTGTCGCTGTACAAACGCATTGCCAGCGCGAAAACCGCCGACGAGCTGGATGAGTTGAAGGTCGAGCTGATCGATCGTTTCGGTCTCCTTCCCGATGCCAGCCGCTATCTGTTGCAGATTGCCGCCCTGCGCCAGCAGGCACAGGCGCTGGGTATTCGCCGTATTGAAGGCAATGAGAAAGGTGGATTTATCGAATTCAGTGAGCACAATCGCGTCGATCCGTCCCACCTCATCGGTCTGTTACAGCGCGATCCGGGCACCTACCGCCTTGATGGCCCAACCCGCCTGAAATTCATGAAGGATTTGAGCGATCGTCCCAAACGCATTGAATTCATCGGTTCGTTGCTGGGAAATATGGCGCAACATACGCTGGCGGCGTAAGGCGTTTTCACCATAAAACGGGAACCTGCGGGTTCCCGTGAGGTTGCTGACAAAGTCCGTAGAGCGGTAGTAACGGATAGATCGTAAAGACGCTGTAAATACATCCCTGTACGCTCGGATTGCGCCATCCCTGGCGCAAACGCTTTACTCTTCTATTCCGTTACTACCGTTCTCGTTCAGAAAATAGGTTTGTCAACGGTCTGACCGGAACCTTCGGGTTCCCGTCAAACATCTTTCCCTACTCCGTTGCATCCACCTTTACAAGCACCGTCATGACGCAGTAAAGTCGCCACCTTTTTATTACTCGGCAGCCTCTCCTTCCGAGTCGTCGCGGGTACGACGTTAAAACATTTCTCTCTAAATCTCTCATGGCATGGGGTCTCACAATGTTTATCGGTTTTGACTACGGTACAGCCAACTGTTCCGTGGCAGTGATGGATTCAGGTACACCACGGCTCCTGTCGCTGGAAAAAGATTCGCCTTATCTTTCTTCCCTGCTGTGCGCGCCTGTGCGTGAAGCCGTGAGCGAGTGGTTATGGCGGCACCATCAGGTCAACGCGGAGGGCGAAAACGCGCTGCTGCTCAAGCGCGCCATCAGCTACAACCGCGAAGAAGATATTCGCGTACACCCTGATAGCGTGAAATTTGGGCGCGAGGCGTTACGCCACTATATGGATGACCCGGAAGAGACATGGTTCGTTAAATCGCCGAAGTCTTTCCTCGGAGCTGTCGGGCTGAAAGCGCAACAGATTGCGCTGTTTGAAGATCTGGTTTGCGCCATGATGCTGCATATCCGCACGCAGGCAGAAAGCCAGCTTGAGCAGCCTATTCGTCAGGCCGTGATTGGTCGCCCGATTAACTTCCAAAGTATCGGCGGCGAAGAAGCCAACCAGCAGGCGCAAGGGATTTTAGATCGTGCGGCACACCGCGCCGGATTTGAAGACGTCGTCTTTCAGTTTGAACCCGTCGCCGCCGGGCTGGATTTCGAATCGACATTGACGAAAGAAACACGCGTGCTGGTCGTGGATATCGGCGGCGGAACCACCGACTGCTCCATGCTGCTGATGGGGCCCGAGTGGCATAAGCAGCAAGAACGCTCACAAAGTCTGTTAGGGCACAGCGGCTGCCGCGTTGGCGGTAACGATCTGGATATTATGCTGGCGTTCAAACAACTGATGCCGCTGCTTGGCATGAATAGCGAGACGGAAAAAGGCATGGCTCTACCGATCATGACCTGGTGGAATGCCGTTGCGATTAACGATATTCCGGCACAAAAAGAGTTTCATAGCACCGCCAGCCGCACGCTAATCAACGAGATGATCCGCGATGCGCGTCAGCCTGAGCGGGTGAAAAGACTGATGACGGTGTGGCAACAGCGCCTGAGTTACCGCCTGATTCAGGTGGCGGAAGAGAGCAAGATTGCGCTGTCCAATCAAGTGGAAGCAGCAGCCGATTTACACTTTATCGAATCGGGTCTGGCGACGCGTATTCATGCGGATGAGCTCAACGCCGCAATCGATAATCCTCTAAGTCGCATTCAGCAGCAGGTAACGCTGGCGTTAGAAACCAGTCAGACCCGTCCGGAAGTGATCTACCTGACTGGCGGCAGCGCCCGCTCTCCCCTGCTGCGCCAAGCCATTCAACAACGGCTTCCGGATATTCCTATCGCCAGCGGTAACGACTTTGGTTCCGTTACCGCCGGTCTGGCGCGCTGGGCGGAGATTGTCTTTCGCGGTTAAGCCAGAGACGACTCGCGCCTCATAAGGGTAGCTGGCAGCATTCCCACGCTGGCGATGGCCGTACTGATAGTGCAGGACTGCTCACAACGCTTTGGCTGGCGGGTGGATGTGCCGCAGCCGCCTTACTGTTATCCCTGAGCATGAGGCAGGTCGGGAACAGGACAATCGAGTAATGAAAAAAACGCGAGTACCTTCTTGAGGTGACTCGCGGTTTTTAGAGATGGTGTCAGCGCAAAAACGTGGACGTCAGGGTAAATTAGCTCTGCTGATTCAGGATTAATTGACCATTCCTGTCCACTGGAATTTGTGTGCCCGGATCGCGATCCATGCGAATTTTTCCCTGCTGTTCGCCGATTTTATAGGTGACATCATAGCCCAGAACTTTTTGTGATTTGTCGTACACCGTCTGGCAACGCTGTTGCTGTGACGTATACGTATCATTTTCCTGCATGCCACTTTGTACACGGTTACCCGCATAGCCACCTGCCAGTGCACCCGCTACCGTCGCGACATCTTTACCGCGTCCGCCACCGAACTGGTGCCCCAGAACGCCACCAGCCACCGCGCCCAGAACCGATCCGGCAATCTGGTGTTCATCCTGTACCGGCCGACGATGCGTAACCGTAACGTTACGGCACTCCTGACGAGGTGTTTTCACCGTTTCTTTGATTGGTGTTGCTGTTAGCACCTGTGCAAACTGAGGTTTAGAGGAGAACACATCCATACTCGCCACCGCCGCCACACCCAATGCCGCAGCCACACCAATACCTACACCCGCTAACATTGATTTGTTCACAGGATACCTCCCGAATCTATTCTCACGCATTCCCCATCTGCAATTCCGACGTAAGATTTACTTTACGCCAACTCGCGTTTAGCGCGATGAATCCGATGGTTCCTTCTGAATATCCGCATTCAGAATTTTCGGCGTGCGTGCTACGCCATCTGTAAACAGTGGGAAGTCTGCACAATGTTTCACACTCTAGCAATAAGACTAATTAACCAAAAGTGTCAGTTTCGTAACAAAAAAACGCCATTTGGGAATTATCTTAACTGGAATTGCTAATAGGACGATATTTTATACTGTTATGGCAGTGGCGTAGCTGAGGAGTGACGCATAGCGTTACGCTCAGGATGCAGCGAGTATGGGCAGATTAGTGAAAGTGAAAGATATAGTGCAAGGGTAACAAGTCGATGATAAAAAAGAATACGGGCGTAATATGGCGTTCACGCCCGCATAAGAAAGATGCTAACAGCGGTGGATTAATGCAGCTTCAGACGCGGGCGAATCACCCGGTTGATACCACCGACCAGCATCATCAGCCCCGTTTTGACATAGCCATGTAGAGCGACCTGGTGTATGCGATACAGGGAGATATAAACGAAACGTGCAATCCGCCCTTCTACCATCACGGAGCCACGCATCAGGTTCCCCATCAGGCTGCCAACCGTACTGAATTTAGACAGAGAGACCAGCGAACCGTGATCTTTATAGATGTAAGGTTTCAGCGCTTGTCCGTTCAGCAACGCGATAATATTGCTGTGACAACGTGATGCCATCTGGTGAGCCGCTTGCGCACGTGGTGGCACGAAGCCGCCGCCTTCCTGCGGGCAGGAGGCGCAGTCGCCGATAGCGAAAATGTTGGGATCGCGCGTCGTCTGTAGCGTCGGTTCAACCACCAGTTGGTTAATCCGGTTCGTTTCCAGGCCAGCAATCTCTTTCATCGCATCCGGTGCCTTGATGCCCGCCGCCCAAACCATCAGGTCGGCTTCGATAAACTCACCGTCCTTCGTATTCAGACCGCCGCTTTCCGCACTGGTCACCATGGTTTTCGTCAGTACTCGGACGCCTATGTTGGTCAGTTCCTGATGTGCTGCCGCAGAAATACGCGCCGGCAGCGCGGGTAAAATACGTTCGCCCGCTTCTACCAGCGTGACATTCAGCGTTTGGTTATCCAGCCCGTCAAAGCCGTAACTGTGCAACTGTTTTACCGCGTTATGCAGTTCCGCAGACAGTTCGACACCCGTCGCGCCACCGCCCACAATCGCGATATTCACCCGCTCTTTTTCATCCTGATTCGCTGTGAATTTCAGGAACAAATTCAGCATTTCATTGTGGAAACGACGCGCTTGTTTCGGGTTATCCAAGAAGATACAGTGATCTTTCACGCCCGGTGTGCCGAAGTCATTTGAGGCACTGCCTAACGCTACCACCAAAATGTCATACGGGATACGGCGCGCCGCCACCAGCACCTCGCCTTGCTCGTCACACACTTCAGCCAGTTGAATCTGCTGCTGTTCGCGATCGATATCCGTCAGCATGCCCAATTGGAACTGGAAATAGTGATTACGGGCGTGCGCCAGATAGCTCAGCGCATCCATATCGTCGTCCAGCGAGCCGGTCGCCACTTCATGCAGCAGCGGTTTCCACAGGTGGCTATGGTTACGATCCACCAGCGTGATCTCCGCTTTTTTCTTGCGTCCTAGCTTGTGGCCCAAACTCGTTGCAAGTTCAATTCCGCCAGCTCCCCCGCCGACAATGACAATTTTTTTGGTTGGTGATGTCAAAATGACCCCCTAAAAATGTGAACCAAGGGTTAATAAAGAGTAAAAAAATAATATCCTTATATAACATAGGGTTCACGTAAGTTAAGCCTGATATCTGCAGCAAGAATAGCACGCTAGGTCATTTGGTCATACCAAAATTGATATATATCAATTTATTTTGTTATGCCGATTTTCCCCAGCAAAATTCCATTTTTATTTCAGTGAATTAGCGGAAGTCGGTGTGAAGGAAAAATGCTGAGTCGTATGCTTATGCGCCGCTGAATTCACTAAGGAAAGTAAATAACTTGCGTCATTCCTTCTGATCGCCATCAGACTAAAGCATCAGAAGGAACGGCAGCAGCGATTAACAGGGAATCGCTAACACAAGCTTAACCCAGCGTTTTGAAGGCTTTGATCCGCTGCAAATGGGGGGAGATACTTTTGAATTTATGCGTCTGAATATCGTCCCAGACGATCTCGTAATACGCACCCAGCATCTGCGCGCTGCG
The DNA here is from genome assembly GCF_046159765.1 of Pectobacterium artocarpous. Lineage (NCBI taxonomy): Bacteria > Pseudomonadati > Pseudomonadota > Gammaproteobacteria > Enterobacterales > Pectobacteriaceae > Pectobacterium > Pectobacterium artocarpous. The sequence goes on along the minus strand of NZ_JBJXVK010000013.1, from coordinate 105,839 downwards.
CTGGCTATCAAGCATTTCATCATGACGGGAGAGCATCACCATGCAGCGATCGCGGTTCTTTTCACGAAAATTCGCCACGCATTTGGTGGCGATATCCACATACTCTTCCGGGCGATCGATTTTTCCGCCCATGTTTTCCTGCGGAAACAGGTTAGGATTGACGATGACCTGTCGTATATCACACAGGAAACCAACCCGTTCAGCCCAGAAACCGCCCAACCCCACGCCGCAGATCAGCGGACGATCGTCGTCAGAATGCTGAATCATTTTGTCCACCTGCTTTAGCAGATGTTGCATGTCATGACGCGGATGCAGTGTGCTGTAGCTAATCAGCCTGACATCTTCATCAATAAACTGAAGTTGCAGAACCTTTTCATGGTTGCCGGGGCTGGTCGAGTCAAAACCGTGTAAATAGATAATCATCTTTCATCCTCACCACAGACTGGATTGCCTATTTCTCGCCACTCTTATGCGCCTGCCAGCGCTCGCTGAGTAATGTGAGCGCCTGATTAGCCTGCTTCCAGCGTGGCGAATCCAGCAGTTCCCGACGAGAAAACGAACCCTGATGATATAATCGCGTCAGTTGCTCCGCTTTGACCGGGGACAGGTTATCCAGCACGCTGACCGCGCCTTCCCGATGATTGCAGACCAGAATCATGTCACATCCTGCCTGCAAGGCCGCCTGCGCCCGCTCAGGGTAACTCCCCATCACCGCCGCGCCTTCCATCGAAAGGTCGTCAGAGAAAATGATGCCCTCAAAACCCAGCTCGTCACGCAGCACGGTTTTGAGCCAGTATGGCGACCCACTGGCTGGACGCGGATCGGCCTCCGTGTAAATCACATGAGCAGGCATGATGGCATCCAACTGCTGGTGCTGAATCAGTTCTTTAAAAATCGACATGTCGTGTGCACGAATCTCCGCAAGCGGACGCGGATCGCGCGGCGTTTCTTTATGTGAATCGGCGCTGACTGCACCGTGGCCGGGGAAGTGCTTACCCGTGACCTTCATGCCTGCGCTGTGCATACCACGAATAAAGCTCTGTGCCACCGCCAGCGCGATCTCCGGCTGTTCGTGAAACGAACGTTCGCCAATCGCTGCACTCTGGTGACCGATATCGAGCACCGGTGCAAAGCTAATATCGATATCCATTGCGATCATTTCTGCCGCCATCAGCCATCCGCCTTCTTCCGCCAGACGTTGCGCTTCTGCCGCACTATTTAATGCCGCAAACGCCTGCGCAGCAGGCAGTCGAGTAAAGCCATCGCGAAAACGCTGAACGCGTCCGCCTTCCTGATCGACGGAGACAACAAGACGCTCGCGCGACGCCGCGCGGATTTGGCGCACCAGTTCACGCAACTGCGCCGCATCATGAAAATTACGGGTAAACAGGATAACGCCGCCAACCAGCGGGTGTTCCAATACTTCACGATCTTCCGCATCCAGCTCATAGCTGGCGACATCTAACATTACCGGACCCACAAAAACCTCATTCTTTAACATGTACGACTGAGTAAAATAACTACGATGACAAAAGCCACACCGTCAGCCTGTCTGTAAACGATGGCATAATTGTAACCGATGATAGAGTGCGGGAATGTCCGCTAAAAATTCAGGATTCTTCGTTTGCTGCCAGCGTATCTCAAACCACATCAATACCAGATAATCGACCCAAGGGAACCACTGTGTCATCTGTTGCTGAAGGCGGCTCACGGAAAACCCTCGCCGATATCGCTGATAGCTCTGTAGAAAATGCGTTTGCGCCATGCTTTCCATTTGGCTGGCTCGCACAATGAACGCCAGTTCAAAGGCAATATCGCCATCAGAGGCATATTCCCAGTCAATGAGCATCGTTCCTTGTGGCGTAATCAGCAGGTTTTCAGCATGCACATCCAAATGGAGAGGTGCCAGCGCTAGAGGAGTGGGTAATGCCACACGCTGAAAATAATGGTGAGCACGCAGTAGCGCGGGCGAACGGCGACGCGGATCCATCCACTGCCAATGTTGCGCGAATAGCATTTTAAGATCGAGGGGATGGCCGCTACGCGGCAGACAATGAAGTTGAGACAGTGTCCGCGCCACTTCGCCATTAGCCAGCATCATCAGGAACTCATCAGACGTGGCGATGCGCCCTGGTACCCACTCGACAATCAGCCAACCGTCGCGCCACAGCAGCGGCCGTGGTGCAAGCCCTCTCGCGGACATCTGCCGCAACAGGGCGAACTCTCGCTGGCGATCGGCCCCCCTCTTCAGCTCGGTTGGCGACTGCCGGCGCGCAAGCCAATCGATGTTCGGTCCACGAATACGCCAACTTTTACTGCTTAACCCGCCAACCAGCTCAAAGCGAATATCCGCTATCTCCACGGCGGGGAAGTGCTTCTGGATCGCCGCAGTCAGCTGTTGCTGGATGCCTGCCTGTTTAATGCTGAACGGTGCCATTACCTGACCACACAATTTCACCGGTTTGCACCAGCATCAGTTGCATGTCGAGCTGCGGCGATTTCACATCACCGCTGACATCACTGTACAGCACATACTGCGCGCTGACATAACGTGCCAGGCCAATCGCTTTACTGCGTGATCCTAAGCTGTCATCAACGGACAGCCCTAGCGTTTGTTTCGCTGCGGCCAACTGCTCACGCGGCACCAGCGTAAAGGCCTTGCCGGAAGATAACGCGCTGTACAACGCCCCTGTCGCTTTCGCTATCGGCAATGAGCCATTGGTATTATTTTTCACGCTATCCACCAACAGTATACTGCCCGGCGTGACGCCATCGGCTTTCAGCATTTGCGCCACCAGCGGATTAATGCTGGCTTCCCAGTTTAACGTCTGGATTTTCGGCGGTTGCGGTACAGATTCCCCCGGCGGCGGCGTTGGCGTGGTCGGCACTTGAGGCTCAACGGGCTCAATAGTCGCAGGCGGTTCAGTCGGTTCCGGTGGACGGCTGGGGCACCCTGTTAGAACCAACGCCGCCAGTATCACCCCTAGGTACTTTTTCATATTCTCTCTCTCAGCACATCATTACAAAAACAGATGAAGACGGACCTGACGCGCACTGAGACTGCTGCGCATTGAAAAAACCGTCATTTCCGTCTGTGGCGGGATTTTAATGGACTGCACGTCTTCAAACGGCAGCACGTCCAGCCCGTTGTCATCATACCAATAGAAACGGTAATGCACGGTCACCGCGTGTGAGGCGTCGTTGCTAATGACGGAAGAAGCATGCAGGCGGGCATTTTCTGAATCCAGCGACGGATTCCCCGCGGTGATGCCCGCCGACAGCACAGGGGCGTCCAATACCAGCGTTTGCCGTTCATTGATGGTCAACACCTTTGGCGCACTACAGCTCGCCAGCAGACCAGCCATCAAACACGCGGACAGAAAAAGCATCGGGTTACGCATGATATTCTCGCATGAGGGTTTTCTCACATGATTGCCCAACCATGATCATCGAATCTAGTTTGCCAGCAAAGGCCCGAGTGCGCGGCCACCAAGCAAATGCATATGGATGTGATACACCTCCTGTCCGCCGTGCCGATTGCAGTTAATAATCAGACGATAGCCGTCCTCTGCAATTCCTTCCTGCTGCGCAATCTTCGCCGCGACCGTCACCATACGTCCCAGTGCGGCTTCATGCTCTGGTGCCGTATCGTTAACGGTCGGGATCAAGACGTTCGGGATAATCAGGATATGGGTTGGTGTACGGGGCGCAATGTCGCGAAAAGCGGTAACCAGTTCATCCTGATAGACGATATCTGCAGGAATTTCCCGGCGAATGATTTTACTAAAGATAGTTTCTTCAGCCATGATCGATTTCCTTGTTAAAGCTGGCGTTAAACGAAGTCGTGTAGGCAGTATGAGTGACATATTCCATTTCTTTCAACCTTCTTCGTCTATTTCTGGTGCGGATGGTTAAAATACGACACCCAGAAAAAACCTGCTTTTGTACCTAAAGGCACCTACCGCTTGACGCGTCTTTTATTGACGCAGTTTGCTACCGACAATAAAAAAGGGGCTTTCGCCCCTTTTTGCCACTCCCCAACAACACATCAATGGTTACGGATGTAGTCGTCCATATCGGTTTTCAGGTTATCGGATTTGGTACCGAAAATGGCCTGAACACCGGAACCTGCTACCACCACACCCGCTGCGCCCAGTTTTTTCAGGCCAGCCTGATCCACTTTAGCCACATCCCCCACGCTAACGCGCAGACGAGTGATGCAGGCATCCAGGTTAGTGATGTTGTCTTTACCACCAAATGCAGTCACCAGAGCGGCAGCCATTTCAGAGCTGTCCTGCGAGTTTTGCTCAGATGAGTTATCTTCACGACCCGGCGTTTTCAGGTTCAGTTTGGCAATCAGAACGCGGAAGATGGTGTAGTAAATTAACGCATAGCACAAACCCACAATTGGGAACAGCCACAGGTTGCTACCATTGCCGCTCAACACCACGAAGTCGATCAGGCCGTGAGAGAAGCTTGTACCATCACGCATACCCAGCAGGATACAGATTGGGAACGCAAGACCCGCCAGAATCGCATGGATGACATACAGGATAGGCGCAACAAACATGAATGAGAACTCAATTGGCTCAGTGATACCCGTCAGGAACGAGGTCAGTGCCGCAGAGATCATGATACCGCCCACTTTCGCACGGTTCTCTGGTTTAGCCGAATGCCAGATAGCAATAGCTGCGGCTGGCAGACCATACATTTTAAACAGGAAGCCACCGGACAATTTACCCGCAGTCGGGTCACCCGCAATATAACGAGGAATATCACCGTGGAAAACCTGACCCGCCGCATTGGTGAACTCACCCACTTGCATTTGGAAAGGTACGTTCCAGATATGGTGCAGACCAAACGGCACCAGAGAGCGTTCAACGACCCCATAGATACCGAATGCTAACATTGGGTTCTCATTCGCCGCCCAATGTGAAAACGTTTGGATCGCACTACCGACAGGTGGCCATATGAAAGACAGCACCGCACCAGTAACGATCGCCGTCAAGCCGGAAATAATCGGCACGAAGCGTTTACCTGCAAAGAAGCCCAGATACTCAGGCAGTTGGATGCGGTAGAAACGGTTAAACATATACGCGGCAATCGCACCGGCAATGATCCCGCCCAGAACACCGGTATCCGCCAAGTGCTTCGCCGTAATTTCGGCCGCCGGTAAATTAAGAACCAGCGGCGCAATCGCAGCCATGGTTTTTACCATGATGCCATAAGCCACCACCGCTGCCAGTGCGGAAACACCGTCGTTATTAGTGAAGCCCAAGGCAACACCAATAGCAAAAATCAGCGGCATGTTGGCAAACACCGAGTCACCGGCCTGTGCCATGACGCTGGAGACAATTTCAGGCAACCAGCTAAAATTGGCCGAACCGACACCCAGCAGAATACCTGCGATAGGGAGTACGGATACGGGCAGCATTAGCGACTTACCTACTTTTTGCAGGTTTGCGAATGCATTCTTGAACATAATTGAGTGTGCTCCTGAGTAATAGTGCTTTTACTTCTGATACTTCATATATAAGCAAAGGCGGGGAGGTTGGCCTTTGCGAGTAGGGGTGTCTTAGCCCCCTTTAATTTTTACGCAGAGTAAAATAAATAGCGCCCACAATGTTTGATTGCTATCACGTTTCCACAAGCAAACAGGCTGAGATCGAACAGACATTGCACTTTTTTGTGATATCTCGCTAAAAAACACCGCCCCTTGAAGAGGAAAAACCTGATCAAGAGGATTATGCAGCGCTATTAATTACACGGATAAAAAAAACTCGGCTATTTTCAGCCACTATTGCGCGGCGGTCAACCGAACCGGATCGATGTGAAACAAGCGGGAGAAGTTTTCTGTCGTGGCGGCAGCAAGAGTTTCTAACGATGTGCCTTTCAGTACGGCGAGGTATTCCGCCACATCACGCACATACGCAGGCTGGTTTTCCTGCCCCCGGAATGGAACGGGCGCTAACCAAGGAGAATCCGTCTCAATCAGCATCCGATCCAGCGGCACGTAACGCGCAACGTCACGCAATTCCTCTGCATTACGGAACGTCACGATGCCAGAAAACGAGATGTAGAATCCCATATCCAGCAAAGTTTTTGCCGTCGCCAAATCTTCGGTAAAACAGTGCAGAACACCGCTGCATTTCTCCGCCTGTTCGTCACGGAGAATCGCCAGCGTATCTTCACGAGCGGCGCGCGTATGCACGATGACCGGTTTGTTCAGGTCATTGCCAATACGAATATGTTCGCGAAAAGATTCCTGCTGCTGGGCTTTCGTTTCCTGTTGGTAGAAATAGTCCAACCCCGTTTCCCCCATCGCCACCACGTGGCTCGCGCTGGCTAACTCACGCAGCTCGGCGTAGTCATAGGGAGTTTCCTGATTAAGCGGATGAACACCGCAGGAAAACGCCACATTATCGCGCTTGCCAATTAACTCCAGCATGGCGCGATAGCCGGGCAACGTCGTCGCCACCGCCAACAGGAAGCCGACATCGCGACGTTTCGCTTTATCCAGCACGTCGGAGACATCTTTATGCAATGACTCATAATCCAAACCGTCAAGATGACAGTGGGAATCCACTAACAACATAATATTTACTCGATAGTAATTAAACAGAAAAAGGATGGCTGTCGCGCTTAACCGATGAGGCAAGCGTGCGCTCTCCATCAAGCAGGCGTTCCGTCAGCAGCAGCTCACGGTTTACCCCCGTGACAGTCAGCAATTTTTGCCGACAAGCCAACCACTGTTGCAGTTCATACTGCAAATGTACGGAAGGCTCACGCGCCAGACGCTCAACCAGTTCGATCTGATCCTGATTCACCCAATGCTCGCTTGCCCCCTGCTGCCACTTCATCGCATCCAGCAGTAGCGAGGCCAACCAGTGAATACGAGCATCAGCATCGTCATGATTCAGCTGTGGTATCAACGAGAGCTGATCTCGTGAAGTCAGCGCGGCAGAAAATGCCTGACAAAGCGCACTGCGCTGTTTCCAACGCTCTGGTTGCAATAACGCCTCAGCGGCTAGCGGCGCTCCCGATTGCAATCTCAATGCCGTGCGCAACGCCTGACTGTCATGGCGATGACGAGCATTCAGCCATAGCACGCTCTGCGTCTCATTCGGGACATCCAGATAATGATACAGACAACGGCTGCGTAACGTTGCCAACAGCCGGGCTGGCTCACGGCAGCCAAATAAAAAGAAGGTATTCTGTGGCGGCTCTTCCAGCGTTTTCAGCAGCGCATTCGCTGCGGCCTCTGTCAGTTGCTCAGCGGCAGCCAGCCAAATCACCTTTGCTCCGCCCTGCCGGGAGTGTTGGTATACCTTTTCCACAACGTCACGCACTGGATCGACACCCAGACTTTGCTTACCTTTTTCCGGGCTTAGCACATGCCAATCTGGGTGTGTCCCCGCGGTCATCAGATTGCACGAGTGACAATGGCCACAGCTTTTCATTCCATCAGGCCGCTGGCAGATCAACCAGCGGCTCAGCGCATAAATCAGAGACTCATCGCCCATGCCCGGCAGCGCATGCAGCAACACCGCATGATGGCCTCTGCCCGCCTGATATTGGCCGATAAGCTGCCGATAAGATGCATTCAGCCACGGATACCACTCCATATCAGCTCTGCCCCTGCGCGACAGGCTGCAACCCTTGTTGCTGCAACCACTGCTGTAACGCCGCCTGAATATCCGCACTGACGGCATCAATAGACTGTGAGGCATCGATCGTCAGGATACTGTCATCCTCCGCCGCCAGTTCCTGATAGCGGGAACGGGTACGTTCAAAGAAAGCCAGCGACTCCTGCTCAATTCGATCCAGCTCGCCCCGCTGACGCGCGCGCTGCAAACCAATAGCGGGCGATAAATCAAGATAGATCGTCAGGTCAGGACGAAAATCACCCAGCACAGTATCGCGCAGTGAGCGCAGCAGTTGCTGGTCGATCCCACGTCCACCGCCCTGATAAGCTTGTGAGGACAGATCGTGCCGATCGCCGACGACCCAGTTCCCATTCGCGAGCGCCGGTTTGATGACGTTATCCACCAATTGTACTCTGGCCGCGTATAACATCAGGACTTCCGCTTTGTCAGTGACCTTCTCATCGGCTATACCTTGCTTGATAAGCTCACGCAGCTTCTCCGCCAGCGGCGTGCCGCCGGGCTCTCGCGTAAACACGACCTCTTTCACGCCATGTGACCGCAGTGTTTCCACCACGATATTACGCGCGGTGGTCTTCCCCGCGCCTTCCAACCCTTCAATGACGATAAATTTACTGTTCATCCCGTTCCTTTAACGCTGAGCGGTATACCCTCACAGCACGATTATGGTCTGCAAGGTTAGTGGTAAAACGGTGTCCGCCTTTTCCATCAGCCACGAAATACAGGTATGACGTTTTGGCTGGGTGCGCAGCCGCATCCAATGAGGCTTTTCCCGGCATTGCAATTGGCGTAGGCGGCAAGCCAGAAATAATATAGGTATTGTAAGGCGTCGGTGTGTTTAATGCTTTACGGGTTATTACGCCTTTATAGTCATCCCCCATGCCATAAATCACCGTGGGGTCGGTCTGCAAGCGCATGCCAAGCCGTAAACGATTGATAAAAACGGAAGCGACCTGAGTGCGTTGTTCATTAAGCGCTGTTTCTTTTTCAATAATTGACGCCATCGTCAGCAATTCGCCGGGCGTTTTATACGGTAATCCGTCTTCGCGCCCTTTCCATACCTCATCTACCGTTTTTTTCATGCGCTGATGCGCACGTTGCAGCAGCGCGCTGTCGCTCGTACCCGCCGTGTATGAATAGGTATCAGGATAAAACCAGCCTTCCGGGTTCGTCTTATCTTTGATTTCCAACTGTGTGGCAATGTCTTGTTCGGTTTTATCGGCCAACGAATGCGTGATATAAGGTGCTTGTTGCAGCGTGGTTAACCACTCTTTCAAGCGTGAGCCTTCGACAAAACGGATGAAGAATTGTGCTTCCTTTCCGCTGGACAATAACACCAGCATCTCGCGTACAGTCATTCCCGTTGTAAAGCGATACGTACCCGCTTTGAATTTCGCCAATTCAGGTTCAATACGCAACAGCCACGGAAAAAATGTGCCATCGGTAATCACATGCTGATCGAGAAGCAGCGTTTCCAACCCTTCTCTTCCCGTACCGGCAGGAAGCGTGAAAATGGTTTCCTTTTCGATAGACAATGGAGAACCAGCAAAACGCTGCATTTTCTGCCACGCGACCAACAACAGCAAAACAACGGCAGCAATAATCAGCAGACCAACTTTCTTTTTCTTCATAAATCAACCATCTACTAGCAATCAGAACTCAGGAATCGATAAAGATCTCGGGAGTGGTAACGCCAGACATGCGCCTGATTCACGGGGACAATCGGCATTAATGCATTACAAACCAGCACCTCATCCGCATCAGACAGTGTGGTCACGGGTTCACTGACAACCTCTAGCTCAAAATCAGCGTCTGCCAGCGAGGCGATGATGTGCTGCCGGGCAACACCATCCACACCAGACTGAGATACATCCGGCGTATAGACATGATTCCCTTTACGCCAGAATAAATTAGCGGCACAGCATTCCACTAGCGCACCGGAAGTGTCAAGCACGAGGGTCTCATCGGCTGAAGTCTGGTCAAGATGCGCACGAATCAGTACTTGCTCAAGCCGATTCAGATGCTTTATGCCCGCCAGCAGCGGGTTTTTAGCAAGCGCCACGGGGCTAAGGTTCAGGCAAATGCCTTGCTCACGCCAGTCAGCATAGTGAGTTGGATAGCCTACCAGCATGACGATTCGGGTTGGCTGCATACAACCCTGAGGACTATAACCACGTCCTCCGGCACCGCGCGTTAGCATGACTTTCACTACGCCGTGCGCCCCTCCCAGTGCTGCCTGTTTCATTTCTGCAATCAGGCTTTCCCAGTCAACCATCGGGAATAACAAGCGTGTAGCGGCCTGTTGCAGACGCGCGATATGTCGATCAAGCCAGACAACCTCACCAGCACTGACTCTGGCTGTAGTAAAGCAGCCGTCACCGTACTGTGTAGCCCGATCGAACACCGAAAGCTGTTCCTGTAACTGGCCATTAATCCACAGCATAATAAATTAAGCTCCGCATCATTCCTCATCGTCAGCTTGCCAGTAAAGCTGCGTTGCAGACAAGCAGGTGTGTCTGATTTTATGCAGGCAAAAAAAAACCCGGAAACCGGGTTTTTTATAGACGCTATTGCGATTAAATCTTACGGAAGATCAGAGAACCGTTGGTTCCGCCGAAGCCGAAAGAGTTACACAATACATATTCCATATTACTGACCTGGCGCGCCTCATGCGGCACGAAATCCAGATCGCAGCCGTCGTCTGGATTATCCAGATTGAGCGTTGGTGGAACTGCTTGATCGCGCAGAGCAAGAATACTGAAGATAGACTCCACCGCGCCTGCCGCACCGAGCAAATGACCCGTCATCGACTTTGTCGAGCTAACCAGCACATGACTGGCGTTCTCGCCAAATACGGATTTCACCGCCTGGGCTTCAGCCTTATCTCCCGCGGGCGTAGAGGTGCCATGCGCGTTGATATAGCCGATCTGGTTCGTTGATACACCTGCATCACGCAGCGCGTTTTCCATCGCCAGTGCTGCACCTGAACCGTTCTCCGGCGGAGACGTCATATGATACGCATCGCTGCTCATGCCAAATCCAACAACTTCTGCATAGATTTTCGCACCGCGCTTTTTCGCGTGTTCATACTCTTCCAGCACCATGATGCCAGCACCGTCGCCCAGTACAAAACCATCACGATCTTTATCCCACGGACGGCTTGCCGCCTGAGGATCGTCATTGCGCGTAGACAACGCACGTGCGGCACCGAATCCACCGACGCCTAATGGCGTACTGGCTTTTTCTGCACCACCGGCCAGCATCACATCCGCATCATTGTAAGCAATAATGCGCGCTGCCTGACCAATATTATGCACACCAGACGTACAGGCTGTAGCGATAGAGATACTCGGGCCACGCAGTCCGTACATGATAGTAAGATGCCCAGCCACCATATTGACGATGGTTGACGGCACGAAGAACGGACTGATTTTACGCGGGCCACCGTTCACCAGCGCGGTGTGGTTCTCTTCAATAAGACCCAGACCACCGATGCCGGAACCAATCGCCGCACCGATACGCGGCGCGTTCTCTTCCGTTACTTCCAAACCGGAATCCTGCATGGCCTGAACGCCAGCAGCAACACCGTATTGAATAAAGGCATCCATTTTGCGAGCTTCTTTACGCGAAATGAATTCCTCAGAATTAAAATCCTTTACTAAGCCAGCAAAACGCGTTGCATAGGCACTAGTATCGAAATGGTCGATCAGGCTGATACCACTCTGACCGGCAAGAAGAGCACTCCAGGTAGACTCAACTGTATTGCCGACAGGAGATAACATGCCCAGTCCGGTCACAACTACTCGACGCTTAGACACGCTTATCCTCCAGGGAGGGAAAAAAAGACACGGCGGGACAAAAAAACTTAGGCGGTCGAATGACCGCCTAGATATGTTCGCTTACTGCTGGTTAGCCTGAATGAAATCAATGGCTGCCTGAACAGTCGTGATTTTTTCAGCTTCTTCGTCTGGAATCTCAGTATCAAATTCTTCTTCCAGCGCCATTACCAGCTCAACAGTGTCAAGAGAATCAGCGCCGAGGTCATCAACGAAAGAAGCATTGTTTACGACTTCTTCCTGCTTAACACCAAGCTGTTCAACGATGATTTTCTTAACGCGTTCTTCGATAGTGCTCATACTCTTAAATTTCCTATCAAAACTCGCTTTCGCGATGGTTTTCGTAGTGTATAAAATGTTTGAAAAGATGCAACAAAATCTCGGCTGGTCGAACCACGATTTTGTGCTATTTTGCGGTTATCACCGCAAATAATGCAAATAGTTTTCGAGCTTTTTAGATCATATACATGCCGCCATTGACATGCAATGTTTCGCCAGTAATGTAAGCAGCTTCATCAGAGGCTAAAAATACAACAGCACTGGCGATTTCTTTAGCATCACCGAGTCGGTTAGCTGGAACCTGCGTCAAAATGCCTGCTCGCTGTTCTTCTGTCAATGCCTGAGTCATATCTGTTTCGATAAATCCAGGCGCGACGACGTTGACCGTAATACCACGAGAAGCCACTTCACGTGCGAGGGATTTACTGAACCCAATCAGCCCCGCCTTCGCTGCCGCGTAGTTAGCTTGCCCTGCATTGCCCATCGTTCCCACAACAGAACCGATGGTAATGATACGGCCAAAACGTTTCTTCATCATGGCACGCATGACTGCTTTAGACATGCGGAATACCGACGTCAGATTGGTATCCAGAATATCGTGCCATTCATCATCTTTCATACGCATCAGCAGGTTATCACGCGTGATACCGGCGTTATTGACAAGGATATCAACTTCCCCGAATTCCGCGCGAATGTCTGCCAATACGCCTTCTACTGATGCTGCATCGGCAACATTCAGCATATAACCTTTACCGTTCTCACCCAGCCAGGCGCTGATCGCTTCAGCCCCTTTTTCGCTGGTTGCAGTACCAATGACTTTTGCCCCGCGGGCAACCAACGTCTCGGCGATGGCACGCCCTATACCACGGCTTGCACCGGTAACCAGTGCAACTTTCCCCTCAAAACTCATTGTCTTCTCCGTTCTTATTTCTCAATCGCCGCTGATAGAGAAGCAGGATCGTTCACCGCAGCTGCTGTCAGGGTATCGACGATTCGTTTGGTTAAGCCAGTTAATACTTTACCCGGCCCAACTTCCAACAGTGACTCAACGCCCTGAGAGGCCATAAATTCAACACAGTCCGTCCAGCGCACGGGGCAATAAAGCTGGCGTACCAGCGCATCGCGAATCGCTTCCGGTGTGGTTTCGATGCGTGCATCAACATTATTGACAACCGGAATAGCCGGAGAATTCAATGTTACAGATTCCAACGCAACCGCGAGCTTCTTCGCAGCAGGCTCCATCAGCGCACAGTGTGACGGAACACTAACAGGCAGCGGCAGCGCACGCTTCGCACCCGCCGCTTTACACGCGGCCCCCGCACGCTCAACGGCCTCTTTATTGCCTGCAATCACCACCTGCCCCGGTGAATTGAAGTTTACCGGAGAGACCACTTGCCCCTGCGCGGATTCTTCACACGCTTTGGCAATGGCATCGTTATCAAGCCCGATAATGGCGTACATCGCGCCCGTTCCTTCTCCTTCCGGTACTGCTTCCTGCATCAGTTTGCCACGCAGTTCAACTAAACGGACAGCCTGTTGGAAATCCAGAACACCGGCGCAAACCAGTGCAGAATATTCACCAAGGCTATGGCCAGACATTAGAGCAGGTGTTTTTCCTCCCTGCTGCTGCCAGACACGCCAGATAGCAACAGAAGCGGCCAGTAACGCAGGCTGCGTCTGCCAGGTCTTATTCAATTCTTCCGCTGGCCCTTGCTGGGTAAGCTGCCATAAGTCATAACCTAACGCTTCAGAAGCCTGAGCAAATGTTTCAGTAACGATCGGGTGTTCTGCCGCCAGTTCAGCCAACATACCGACTGTCTGCGATCCCTGACCGGGAAACACCATTGCAAATTGCGTCATATCACAATCCTGTTTAATTAAAAACGAACCAGCGCGGAGCCCCAGGTAAAACCGCCACCGAAGGCTTCAAGCAGAACGAGTTGCCCTGGTTTAATACGCCCATCGCGCACGGCTTCATCAAGTGCGGAAGGGACGGAAGCCGCAGAGGTATTACCATGACGATCCAGCGTCACAACCACCTTGTCCATCCCCATGCCTAGCTTTTTCGCCGTGGCGTTGATGATTCGCAGGTTAGCCTGATGAGGCACCAGCCAGTCTAATTCACTTTTGTCCAGTTGAGCCGCTTGCAGCGTTTCTTCAACGATATGTGCCAGTTCGGTCACGGCTACTTTAAAGACTTCATTACCCGCCATCGTCAGGTAAGCAGGCGTATCCGCATGACTACGATCCTGATGCGGCAGCGCAAGCAGTTCGCCATAGCGGCCATCAGCATGCAGGTGGGTTGAAAGAATACCCGGCTGTTCTGATGGCGTTAACAATACAGCGCCTGCGCCATCACCGAATAAAATCAGCGTGCCGCGATCTTCAGGATCCAATGTCCGAGACAGCGTATCAGAACCGATCACCAGTGCGTATTTCACCGCACCATTTTTAACATATTGATCGGCAACGCTCAGTGCATAGGTAAAACCGGCACAGGCAGCGGCCAAATCGAAGGCAATCGTATCTTTGATCCCTAACAACTGCTGGATCTGGCAGGCAGAGCTCGGGAAAGCATGGCTTGATGATGTTGTCGCAACAATCAGAAGGCCGACTTCAGAAGGATCGACATTTGCCATTTCCAGCGCTTTCTGCGCGGCACGGTATCCCATGGTCGCAACGTTTTCATCCGGCGCAGCAATTCGGCGCTCACGGATTCCTGTACGTGTGACGATCCATTCGTCCGTCGTTTCCACCATTTTTTCTAAATCAGCGTTCGTCCTGATTTGTTCAGGCAGGTAGCTGCCCGTTCCGATTATTTTTGTATACATGTACGCTTAGTCACTCTTGGGTAATACCGCTTCTAGACGGGCGGCAATACGGTCGGGAAGCTGCCGCCGTACCGTCTGCATTGCCTGTTCAATAGCAACCGCAAACGCTCTCTGGTTTGCTGCACCATGGCTTTTGATTACAGTTCCCCGCAATCCTAGCAGGCATGCGCCATTATATTGATCGGGGTTCAAATGACCGAAACGCTTTGATAAGCGCTTTTGTAACAAACGTCCCAGCCATTTCAGCCACCAGGACCGTTTTTGTTTTTGCCCAGGGCCTGAGGCGGGCGATTTCAGCAGTGACAAGAACATCCTTACCACGCCTTCCACCGTTTTCAGTGTGACATTACCCACAAAGCCATCACAGATCATCACATCCGTTTTCCCTGTCAGCAGATCGTTGCCTTCCAGATAACCGATATAATTTATTGATGGTGCCCCTTTTAACTGTGCCGCTGCTTCACGGATAGTGCTCAGCCCTTTGCTTTCTTCTTCACCAATATTCAACAACGCAACTCGGGGGTTCTTCAGTTCCAGCACCTCTTCCGCCATCACTGAGCCCATCACGGCAAACTGAACCAGCATTGTGCTATCACAGTCAACATTCGCCCCCAGATCCAACACGACAGTCTTTCCGTGCTGCTGATGAGGTAAGACTGACACCAATGCCGGTCGTTCAATACCTTCAAGTGGCTTAATCAGGAGCTTGGCCAGCCCCATCAGCGCCCCCGTGTTGCCTGCGCTCACACAAGCTTGTGCCTTGCCGTCTTTAATCAACTCAAGCGCAATGCGCATCGAGGTACCACGGCTCGCACGAATAGCCTGCGACGGCCTCGCATCACTCGCAATAACCGACTCCGCCGGAACAACTTCTAAGCGGGAAAGTAAATCAGAATCGACTTTGGCAAGTAATGGTGTAATCGCAGCAGGATCGCCGACTACTAATAAATTGAGAGCTGGATTAGAAGCCAGTGCCTGCAATGCAGCAGGCACTGTTACGCAGGGACCAAAATCCCCGCCCATCGCATCTAACGCCAGAGTTAGGCGTGTCAAGGTATTGCCTTGCAAATAATTCGCAAGAATTACTTAGCAATGACCTTGCGACCGCGGTAGTAACCATCCGCAGTGATGTGGTGACGCAGGTGAGTTTCGCCAGAAACTTTATCTACGGATACAGAAGAGGTGGTCAGCGCATCGTGTGAACGACGCATACCACGTTTGGAACGGCTAGGTTTGTTTTGTTGTACGGCCATGGACCTTACTCCTTAATTACTTACGCTTTAAACTGGCTAATACGGCAAACGGATTTGGTTTTTCCGCCTCTTCAGGCAGTTGGCCAAACACCATGTCCGCTTCGGACACTTCACAGTGTTCAGAATCATGCACCGGGGCGATAGGCAACATCAGAATAATTTCATCTTCAATCATTGCCAGCAGATCGACTTCGCCAAATTCATCAACGCCGATCGGCTCATACGCTTCCGGTAACGCTTCGGCCTGCTCATCATTGACGACCGGGCTAAAACAGAATGTTGCATGGACTTGATGCTCAAACGGCTTTCCGCAACGTTGACACATCAGTGTGACCGTAACATCGGCGTTACCATCAATCACTGCCAGACGCTGATTATCAATATTGAAAGATAAAGAGGCCTGAACATCACTATCCACACTCACCACTGATTCGGCAACACGCTCTACTTGTTCCGGCGAATAGACACCAACGTAATCTAAACGCTTCTGAGCAGTGCGGACCGCATCAAGGGTTAAGGGTAATTTTACCTTTTGCATAGGGCGCGCATATTAACGTCGTAACGACATAGAGTCAAAGAAAAAGGCAGTGATGCACCACCTTTCACCAATATTCGCTTCCAGAGCGGCGCACAGTTTAAAATGCCTTTCATCATTACGCTACGGTTTATCTAAAAATTATGCAGCACATCGTTCTTGCTTCAACCTCACCTTATCGCCGCGCCTTATTGGACAAGCTGGCGATCCCTTTTGTTTGCGCGTCGCCGGACATCGACGAAACCCCTCACCCAGGTGAAAGCGCCATCGACCTTGTGATCCGCCTCGCTGAAAGCAAAGCCCGAGCGCTGGCCTCACACTATCCCAATCATCTAATTATCGGCTCCGATCAGGTTTGCGTTCTGGGGAATACCATTACCGGAAAGCCACATAATAAGGTTAACGCGATGCGGCAGTTACAAGAGGCCAGCGGGAAATGTGTTTCCTTCTTTACCGGTTTAGCGCTTTTTAATAGTACGACTCAAGAAATACAGAGTATCGCAGAGTCATTTGATGTGTATTTTAGAACACTAACGGAAGCGGAAATTGACGGCTATCTGGAGAAAGAACAGCCGTGGAACTGTACGGGCAGCTTCAAAAGCGAAGGGCTGGGCATTGCCCTATTTGAGCGATTATCCGGGCGCGATCCCAATACACTCATTGGGTTACCATTAATCGCGCTGATTCAGATGCTACAAAAGGAAGACGTTAACCCTTTGACGGCGTAATACCAATCGGGACAGCACGGTAACATACTATCCCGAAAAATAACGGCATATAGGTATCAGTGGTTATGCTTTAGTCTTGCGCAGCGCCTGAAGACAGCGACGCAGTCCGCTATCTAATGGCGCTTCAATTCTCAGCATCTCGCCGGTATTCGGGTGCGCAAAACGCAGTGCCAGCGCATGCAAAAACAAACGTTTTAAACCGGTGTCCGCCAGTTGTTCATCGAATTCGCGATCGCCATAGCGGTTGTCAAATGCTATCGGATGCCCGGCATACTGGGTATGCACACGAATTTGATGCGTACGTCCGGTCACGGGGCTCGCCCTCACCAGCGTCGCATGCTCAAAACGTTCTTCTACCTTAAAGCGTGTTTCCGACGGCTTACCTTCGCTGTTAACCCGCACAACGCGCTCACCGCTTTGCAGAATATTTTTCAACAGCGGCGCCTGAACAACTTTGCAGTGAGACTGCCACTCGCCACGAACCAGTGCCAGGTAATCTTTTTGCATGCCTTTTAACCGCAATTGTTCATGCAGAGAACGTAAAGCTGAGCGTTTTTTTGCTACCAGCAAAACACCTGATGTATCACGATCGAGACGGTGTACCAGTTCCAGAAAACGTGCTTCCGGGCGTAAAGCCCGCAACCCTTCAATCACGCCAAAGCTCAGACCACTGCCGCCATGCACGGCGGTACCCGAGGGCTTATTCAGCACCAGCAAGTAATCATCTTCATAAATAATGCACTCGGCCAACGCCGAGACTTTACCAAGACTCGCAGAAACAGGCGTTTCATCACGTTCCGCCTGTCGAATAGGAGGAATACGAATAACGTCACCGTCGAGCAATTTATACTCAGGCTTGACCCGTTTCTTATTTATCCTTACCTCACCTTTACGCAAGATACGGTAAACCATGCTTTTAGGCACACCCTTTAAGTGGGTATGCAAAAAGTTATCGACGCGCTGCCCCGCTTCATCTGCGGAGATCGTCACAAATTGTACTGAAGGATTATCTGTTTTCATGATGCGCGATTCTAAATAGAGCAACCCGATAGCGCCACTTCTTTTTCTGTGCTTAACTGTGTGTCTGACTTATGAAGATATTGTTGCACTATCTGCTAAATAACGCGGGTAAGTAACGGGTGGATTGCGCTGTAGCATCAAACCCTGTCCGCTTTAGCGATCGCAACAGAACTATCTTTATACAGACAGGCAAAGTCACCTTGCTATAACGGTATGAGCAGTGGAATAATGCTTTTGCGTTTCCCACGCGGATTTCCGATAAAACGAGGGGAAATTGCGAAATTATTAAATTTGCCTGATGACGCACACACGCAGCAATGGCGTAAGACGTAACGCGAAATCAAGCAGTTAGCGGGCTGCGGATTGCAGCTTGGCCGGCAAATGGAATCAGATCTGGCGACATTATTCAGAAGCGGTTCCCTCAGTAAATGCGCTGTTTTCCATCAGGAAACACAGGCTACCGAAACATGCGTCTCTATGCAGGCGACAACCGGGAGGTTGACGTCCCTGCGATAAGCCACGAGGCCATCGGTTCACTCCGGTCATGCGGTTCTTTTGTCCGCAGCTCTATCAATAATGCAAGTAAAAATAACGAGTAAGTTGAAGATGAAAAGAATGTTAATTAACGCAACTCAGCAGGAAGAGTTGCGTGTTGCCTTGGTTGATGGTCAACGGCTGTATGATTTGGATATCGAAAGTCCGGGTCATGAGCAGAAAAAAGCAAATATCTACAAAGGTAAAATCACTCGTATCGAACCCAGTCTTGAAGCGGCTTTTGTTGATTACGGCGCCGAAAGACATGGTTTCCTCCCGCTTAAAGAAATCGCCCGCGAATACTTCCCTAGCAACTATGCCTCCCATGGTCGTCCTAACATTAAAGACGTGTTACGTGAAGGTCAGGAAGTCATTGTTCAGGTAGACAAAGAAGAGCGTGGCAACAAAGGCGCGGCGCTGACCACCTTTATCAGCCTGGCGGGTAGCTATTTGGTCTTAATGCCTAATAACCCGCGCGCTGGTGGAATTTCCCGCCGCATCGAAGGTGACGATCGTACCGAACTCAAAGAAGCACTGGGATCGCTGCAACTGCCTGATGGTATGGGACTCATTGTTCGCACCGCGGGTGTAGGCAAATCGGCTGAAGCCCTGCAATGGGACCTGGCTTTCCGTCTGAAACACTGGGATGCGATCAAAAAAGCCGCCGAAGGCCGCCCCGCACCGTTCCTGATCCATCAGGAAAGTAACGTGATCGTCCGCGCTTTCCGTGACTATCTGCGCCCGGACATAGGCGAAATTCTGATTGATAACCCAAAAATTCTCGATCTGGCGAAAGAACATATTTCTGCGTTGGGCCGCCCTGATTTCAGCAGTAAAATCAAATTGTACAGTGGTGAAATCCCGCTTTTCAGCCACTATCAGATCGAATCTCAGATCGAATCGGCTTTCCAACGTGAGGTTCGCCTGCCGTCCGGCGGCTCCATCGTCATTGATACCACCGAAGCGCTGACAGCGATTGATATCAACTCCGCCCGTGCAACGCGCGGTGGCGATATTGAAGAAACGGCGTTTAATACCAACCTTGAAGCCGCCGATGAAATTGCTCGCCAATTACGCCTGCGTGACCTCGGTGGTCTGATCGTTATCGACTTCATCGATATGACTCCGGTTCGCCACCAGCGTGAGGTGGAAAACCGCCTGCGCGACTCCGTACGTCAGGATCGTGCGCGTATTCAGATTGGCCGCATTTCCCGTTTCGGTCTGCTGGAAATGTCGCGTCAGCGTCTGAGCCCGTCACTGGGCGAATCCAGCCACCACGTCTGCCCACGCTGTAGCGGGACAGGGACGATTCGTGACAATGAATCACTTTCGTTGTCCATTCTTCGCCTGATTGAAGAAGAAGCGCTGAAAGAAAATACCAAAGAAGTCCACGCGATTGTTCCAGTCCAGATTGCTTCTTATCTGCTGAACGAGAAGCGTGATGCTGTTAACGCCATTGAGAAACGTCAAGGCGGCGTGCGTGCGGTCATCGTGCCACACGACGGCATGCAAACGCCGCACTATTCCGTTGTTCGCGTCCGTAAAGGCGAAGAAAAACCAACGCTCAGCTATCTGCTGCCTCAGCGTTTGGAAACGGAAACACAGCAACAGCAAGACGAACAGACGATTGAGCGTAAACAGCCTGAGCAACCGGCATTAGCGACGTTTACCATGGCAGAAATGCCAGCGGAAACCGCACCGTCAGTATCCAAAGCAACACCTGCGACAACGCAACCTGCGGAAGCCGCTCAGCCAGGCCTCATCAGCCGTTTCTTCAGCGCCTTAAAAAGCGCCTTTGCTTCTGAAGCTGGAGTAAAAGCGGCGGATAGCGTTGACGAGAAGAAAACAGAAGAAGATAAATCTTCTGAAGGTCAGCGTTCCGAACGCCGGAACTCACGTCGTCAGGGTAATAATCGCCGCGATCGTGGCTCTCGTGACAATCGTGACAATCGTGACAATCGTGACAATCGTGACAATCGTGACAATCGTGAACAGCGTGATGAGCAGCGCCGTAATAAGCGACAGAGTGAGGAAGTGGTTGCAGAAAACACGGAGAAAACCAGTGCAGAAGAACAGCGGCGCCGTGAACCGCGTACTGAGCGCCAGCGTCGTCGTCAGGACGAACGCCGTCAGGCTTCTAATGAGGCAAAAGCACAGCAAGCGGTTGATGATTCCGATGACAACGCAGCTGAGCAGGATAAACCGACTCAGGTTATGCCGCGTCGCCAACGCCGTCAGTTGACGCAAAAAGTACGCGTTCAGTCTGACACTCAGCAAGACATCCTCTCCGATAGCACAGCGCCCGCCGCTGTTCCATCTGAGCAGGTTCAATCTTACATCAAGCCAAACGATGCCGCGGTAGACAACAACGAGGTCGATAGCGAGCAAAATGACGCAAATCGTTCCAATGCCGAGAATGGTGGTATGCCACGTCGTTCACGTCGTTCGCCGCGTCACCTGCGTGTCAGCGGTCAACGTCGTCGCCGCTATCGTGATGAACGTTACCCATCTCAGTCACCGATGCAGTTGGAATTTGCTGCCGCATCGCCGGAAATGGCGTCAGGAAAAGTGTGGGTTAGCTATCCTGTTGCACCATCACAGCAGGCCGAAAACCAACAGCAGGACGAGAACATCACAGCGATTGAAACACCATTATTACCCGCCTTCGTTGAAGCCGCAGCGGCTACACAGGTAGATGCTTCGGAATCCAACGTAGTTGAAAACGTGGTGATTGCTGAAGCCGTCGCTCAGGAAGACGCTGTTGTAACCGCAACAGCACAATCTGCCGACGTAATTCAGGATAGCAATGTCGCAAATGTCGAGGTGGGTGCCGCAGATGAAGAAACCATCGTCGAGCCCGTTACCGAGAACACTGCTATCGACGATGTTGTCGCTGCGGTTGCTGTCAGTGCTATAGAGGAAGCAAAGGCTGCGGATACTGCCCAGGCGGTTGAAGACGCACAACTCGTTGAACCTGTTACTGCTGAAAGCACAGCGGCTGAAGCTGAAGTGACTGAAGCCGTAGTTGCTAAAACTGTAACTACTGACGATGTCGCTGCGAAAGCGACGTCAGAAAACAAACAGGCGGCGGATAGCACCGCTAATGCAACCGAGAGCGTAGACGTGGCAGACTCCGTTTCCACTCCGCTGGTTTCCACAGTACAGGAAACCAGCGCACCACAGGGCGTCCAGGATGAACCAGTAACCGTGACCAGCGCACAACCCATTGTGGCAGAATCGGTACCGAGCGTAACAAAAGCAGCAACTGTTGCTGAGCAACCTCGCTATAAGTTCCACGCGACAGCGCCAATGACTAAAGCACCCGCGCCAGCATACCACGCGGAACCTACGCGACACAGCGATTGGGTTCGTCCTGCTTTTCCGTTCTCTGGAAAAGGTTCGGCAGGAGGTCATGCCGCAGTTAACCAGTCAACTGCGCCAGCAACCAAACCTACGCCAGTCAGCGAGTAATCCTGACTTCGATAGACCAACATCCGCCAATTGGCCTAATGCCATTCACTTAAGCCTCACGTGACTTGAAGCTGAACGGATATTTAGGCGGAACATAAAGCACCGAACGATCATTTCTTCGGTGCTTTCTTTTTTCCGGAAGGATAAAGGCTTTTACATTTTCCCTCATCCCTTTCAGGTGCTGAGGGATATTCCCCGCCGCACTTTTGCCGCTTGCCTACGCCTGCGACACCAGGATATTTAACGCCGCAACACAGCTTATCCGTGCTGGCAACACTCCCGCTTCATTCGCAATAAATCCTCTAGTGGGTATACGAAAGGGTCAGTCAGAGTCAAGTGAGCGAGAAGGCATTCAGTTGAGAAGAAAACGCATCAACAACGAAATCCATATCGTGTTCAGACATAAAAAATCCAGAGTCAGGATAGCAGACTCTGGATTGTCGGCAGGATCGTTCAAGTGCTCTTAAACGATCGGTATTACTGCGATGCCGGAAGATATTTATTTCGTCTATACAAGATGTAGTGGTTCCTGAAACCTCGGAGCGTATTGGTGTTAATAGAGAGACGGTTGGCCTTCTGGGCGGGTTTTGAAACGGCGGTGTAGCCACATATATTGGTCCCGTGCGAGCAGAATATTCTGTTCAACGATGTTGTTCATCCAAACGGCGGTCGTGGTTTCACTATCTATAGGAGCATCCTGTTCCCCAGGTTGAATCAGTAGTTCATAGCCTTTTCCGTCAGGCAAGCGGCGTGGCACAAAAGGAATGACGGCAGGGTGTGCGGTCTTTATCAGCATATAGCTACCACGGGTTGTCGCTGCATTATCAACGGCGAAGAGCGGAGCAAATACACTGCTATGTGGGCCGTAGTCATGATCGGGAGCATACCAGATGATCTCGCCCTGCTTGAGTGCGCGAATCATGCCTTTGAGATCTTTACGATCCAGCATGGACTTATTTGAACGTAGTCGTCCCCATGTCTGTAACCAGTCGATCAGTTTGTTATCATTCGGGCGGTACACGCCGATACCGGGATTGTGTATGCCAAAGATACGAGCGCCCAACTCCAGCGTCAGGAAATGCAGGCCAATAAGCAACACCCCTTGCTGCTTTTCCAACGGAGGACGCATATGTTCAAGGCCGGTCACTTTAAACCAGCGTTCGATACGCCAGTTTGGCCAAAACCAGGCCATACCGGTTTCAATCACCCCCATGCCGACAGATTCAAAATTTTTCCTCACTAATGCTTCACGCTCAGCCTGAGACATTTCGGGGAAACACAGTTCAAGGTTACGCTTGGCAACGTTGACGCGCTTTGGCAACAGGCGCATAGCCAAATGGCCAAGTGCGGTCCCAATACGATACAAAACGGGATAGGGAAGCAAAACGATAAGGTAAAGGATGCCGATGCCCAACCAGGTGAGCCAGTAGCGTGGATGTAGCAATGAACGAGTAAAAGAAGGGATTTGTGTCATGGCCTCAGTATCAATATTTTTGTGCTGGTCAGCACGCGAACCGTTAAAAAAACGAGTTAATGGTTAACTGCAAGATAGATTATTGCGGCGCTTTGCCAATAACACAAATTATCGCCGCGTTATTGACTGATTTTTATGCAAAAAGCGGCTGTAATCGTAACATTTTCAGCGAATGAGTTTTAACCTTTGATGGCATGCCGCATGGCAAGATAGGGAGAAGAGGCGATCCAGATAGGATCGCCAGACACAGCGTATTTATCGCTATTGTTTGAAAATGCCTCTGGCATAGCGTGGCTCACTACGCCAGTACTGTGCAGGAGCGGATACCTGCGCGCCCAGTCTGGCGGCCGCGTGCCATGGCCAGCGGGGATCGAAAAGGATGGCGCGAGCCAGCCCGATAGCGTCTGCCTCACCCGTTGCGATGATCGCTTCTGCCTGTTCTGGCTCGGTTATCAGTCCAACGGCGATAGTGGTGATGCCAACCTCTTGTTTAATCCGCCGCGCATACGGCACCTGATAGTTAGGCGCAGGATGGATGTGTTGCAACGGCGATAGCCCGCCGCTGGATACGTGAATGAAATCGCAGCCTAATTCGTGCAGTGCTTTGCTGAGCTGTACGGATTGTTCCAGATCCCAACCTTTCTCAACGCCATCTGTCGCAGAAATGCGCACGCCAACGGCTTTATGCGCAGGGAAAACATCGCGTATTGCACGGTAAATCTCAACGACCAGGCGCATCCGGTTCTGAAGCGACCCTCCGTAGTTATCCGTGCGATGATTTGTCAGTGGTGAAAGGAATTGATGCAGCAAATAGCCGTGAGCGGCGTGAATTTCTATCAGGTCAAAGCCCAGACGGTCCGCGCGTTTAGCTGAGTCAACGAACGATTCAATTAACGTGTGGATGTGCTGTTCTGACATTTCCAGCGGAGCAGCATCGCTGGCATTGTAAGGGATGTCCGATGGAGCGATAGTCTGCCAGCCACCTTGTTTGGGTGGTAGAAATGCGCGTCCGCGCCACGGAACATCCGTTGAGGCTTTGCGGCCAGCGTGGCCTAATTGTATGCCAAGAGGCATGGCGGAATAGGTTTTGACCGCGTTAACCACACCAGCAAGGGCCTTTTCTGTCGCCTCATCCCACAAACCAAGGTCGCGTGGGGAAATCCGGCCTTCCGGCGAAACCGCCGTCGCCTCGATGATGAGTAGCCCTGCCCCTGAATGTGACAGGTTACCTAAATGCATCGTATGCCAGGCCGTCGCCTTGCCGTCCTCGGCCGAATACTGACACATGGGTGCGATGATGATCCGGTTGGGCAGTTCGAGGTTACCAAGCGATACGGAGGAGAAAAGCTGACTCATAATGACAGATCCTTCGATGGTGATACTTCATGGAAGCGAAAATGAATCCCACAGTCATTGGCCTACGGTAGATCACTCTTTGTCATCGCACTATTCATTTCATGCCCTGACAGCCTCAACGCTATCAGGTATGATGCCGGGCGATTGAATGTGTCGAGCTATGCCTCGATGATGAACATCACACGCTAACCTCAATGAAGACAGGAACGTACACCATGCCAGTGTTACATAACCGGATTTCTAATGAGGAACTGAAGGCGCGTATGCTTGCAGAAACGGAGCCGCGTACCACAGTTTCCTTCTATAAATATTTTACAATTGACGATCCAAAAGCATTTCGCGATCGTCTGTATGTTCAACTTGAGCAATGTAAGGTCTTCGGCCGCATTTATATTGCGACTGAGGGGATCAACGCACAAATCAGCGTGCCCAATAATCAGTTCGAGGCCTTTAAGGCGGTATTGTTCAGTGCGCACCCGGCGCTCGATCAGATTCGCTTAAATATCGCTCTGGAAGATGACGGGAAATCGTTCTGGGTATTGCGTATGAAAGTACGCGAACGGATTGTGGCTGATGGGATTGACGATCCGACATTTAACCCAGCGAATGTTGGGCAATATCTGAAAGCCGATCAGGTTAATGCAATGGCTGACGATCCTGACACCGTGTTCGTCGATATGCGTAACCATTACGAGTATGAAGTCGGACACTTCGAGAATGCACTGGAAGTGCCATCGGATACCTTTCGTGAGCAATTGCCGATGGCGGTTGAGATGCTTGATGATGTACGTGATAAAAACATAGTCATGTACTGTACGGGCGGTATTCGCTGCGAGAAGGCCAGCGCCTATATGTTGCATCACGGCTTTAAGAACGTATATCACGTTGAAGGCGGTATTATTGAATATACGCGTCAGGCTAAAGCTCAAGGGCTACCGCTGAAGTTTATCGGCAAGAATTTCGTGTTTGATGAACGGATGGGGGAACGTATCTCTGATGATGTGATTGCGCATTGCCATCAATGCGGTGCCTCGTGTGATAGCCACACTAACTGCCGTAATGAAGGGTGCCATCTTCTGTTTATCCAATGTCCTGCCTGTGCCGCAAAATACGAGGGCTGTTGTAGCACGCAGTGTCAGGATGAAATGAAGCTTCCGCTCGAAGAACAAAGAGCGATACGCAGCGGGCGTGAAAATGGAATGAAGATTTTTAATAAATCCAAGGGATTATTGCAGTCAACGTTGCACATTCCTGCTCCTGTCGCCAAAGACAAGGCCGAATAATTAGCGGCTAATCGCGTAATATAAAAAGCCCTTTCCAAAGGAAAGGGCTGCGGACTGTTGATACGTAATGTCGCCTTATTTCTGGCGAACGCCTTCAACGGAAATAATCAATTCTACATTCTGCGAAGCTGGGCCCAAATCGGTCGTAATGTTGAAGTCTTTCAACTTGATAGTGCCTTCAGCTTGAAAACCTGCACGATAACCCCCCCACGGGTCATCACCCTGACCGATCAATTTGGCATCAAGCTTAACGGGCTTGGTGACGCCATTTAAGGTTAAGTTACCGGTAATATCGTAATCTTCACCGTCTTTCTTCACTTCAGTAGATGTAAACGTGGCCTGTGGATGCTTGGTCACGTTTAAAAATTCTGCACTGCGAAGGTGCTTGTCACGTTCAGCGTGGTTGGTGTCAACGCTGTTAGTGTTTATCGTGACATTAACTTTATCCGCTGATGGATTTTTCTCATCAAAGGTAAAAGTCCCGTCGAAGTCATTAAAGCTGCCGTAAAGCCAGCTGTAACCGAGGTGTTTAATGCGGAATTCAATAAACGCGTGCTGGCCTTCTTTATCGAATTTGTACTCTGCCGCCAGTGCAGAACCGGCAGAGGCAAGCATAGATAATGCAGTCAGGCTCAGTAGTGTTTTCTTCAGCATTGGCATTTCTCCATAAAATCCATAAGGTTAATGAACGTTGCGACCCAACATTCGTTTCAACGTGTTATCACCATCTATAAAGTGATGTTTTAATGCGGCTACACCGTGCAGTACCGATAAGGCAACCACCGCCCAGGCAAGATAAAGATGCACGTCGCCTGCAATATCGGCCTGATCCGTCAAGCCGCTGATAATGGCCGGAACAGAAAACCAGCCAAAAACGGAAACTGAATGCCCTTCTGCAGTGGAAATAAGATATCCACTAACCAGAATGGAGAACAAAATAACGTAAAGTGCAATATGAGCAAGTGTGGCGCTCACGCGAGTGACGGTAGAGTAACTTTTCAGTGGCGGCGGCGGTGGAGAAATAAAGCGCCATATAACGCGAAAAATCATGACGGCAAAAAGCAGTACACCAATCGCTTTGTGAATTTCAGGGGCACGGTGATACCAAACACTATAATAGTTAAGTGTCACCATCCAGAGTCCTGAGGCGAACATGCCATAAACGGTTAACGCTGCAATCCAGTGCAGAAAAATGCTGATATGACCGTAACGGGATGGGGAATTACGCCAAGTCATATGATGATTCCTTCAAGTTGAGTGCATTTTGTTACACAAAAGCTAAACAGAAGTAAATGCAAAATCAACATAATATTTGTGATTATCACATAGATAAATTATGTAACGATTTTTTTGATTCTATTATAAATGTACATTCAATTTTTTTGAAAATAAAAGAGAAAAAGCAAACGCTTTAGCAGGAGAGACGCGGTAATAGTAAATAAAACAGATTCGCAGCCTCACGATTACGGGGCTGTCTGTCCTTCAGTCTGCAAGCCTTAAAACATGAGAAAATACGGTATTCTGAAATAACAATACCGCCCTACTGGCGGTATTGTTATGAATGCAAATGGTATTAACGCAAATGAGTGGGTATTGAATATAATATTAATAACGTTATCAATTGCTAATGTTTTCGATAATCACTGATGTCACAGTCTGTTGATTCAATTTTCGCAATGCCAGCTTCAAGTATATGTATCAGTTGCCTGGCAACATCGGTCGTTAGCCAAAGGGTTCGATCAACATGAGCTTCGTCTAGTGCTTGATCCGAGGTGGATAAGTAGTGTAAACGGATCATCATGGCGTCATAACTGTCAACGGTGCTGATGTCCCAACCTACAAGAGGATGTGTCTGAATAACTTCATTTTTTCTATCCATAAATACCCCTTATTGACTAGTTACTAACATGAGTGACTAATGAGGCTTCTGGTAGCTCATTATTTTTGAATGAGCATTATGAGTATACTGCTGCTTAATTGTTTTATGGGAAATATTTTCATTTTTTGTGTAAAAAAAATTATACAGGCAGATATGACGAAGGCGTAAGTGATGTATCTGATGAAATATCGGGACGAATAGATTTTCATCCCGAGGGTGTTGTCACTGGGGGCAGAACATTATTCAGCACTGATTCCTGTGTTGTTCTCTAATGCAGCGGCAAGCCGGGCAAGGTATTTCTTCATTGCGGGATCTCGATTCTCATTTTGAGATTCCAATGTTAAATTGTGAATCATCAGTTTGCTGGCTTTTTCATCAAGGCAGAATGCCAGAGATGAAAAGGCGAGTTCCAGAGCATCAATTTTACGTTGCTGCTCACCAATCAGTTCCAGCAGTTCTCCGAATGTCATTGCCTCTTCTGGTTTTTCTACCGTCATAACAGATACCCTCGGTCATAGCACATGGCGAAATGCCGCTTTAAACTGCCATTACAGCCTATATCTTCGTTATTTTTCAAGCTTTAGATTATTGTGCCGTAAACCAATCGTCGGCGCTTTCCCACGTTTCCTGCAAGATTTCAGAGATACGATCTTTGTCGTCTTTTCCTGCTCCAATTACCGTCAGGCTATTTGCGGATGCATAACGAACCTGAATGGGCGTATCGGGATAAATTTTATGAATACGCTTTTCCAGCTCATGCCAGAGTGCTTCAATCGCACCGGCGGGTAAAGGCGTTGTCTTTGCAAGCGTGATTTCTACGCGCATGGTGACCCCCAAATTTTACACTGTTTATTTATACAGTTATTATAAGTGAAGAACAAGATACGCAATAAAATTTAGCCCATCGGCATAATGCGGATAGGCAGGTCGATTAACGGACAGACCAGTTAAGACTTTGTCCGGCCAGGAAGGGGATGAGCGACTCGTCACCAAGAGAGATTTCTTCCGGGAACGTGACCGTCTCACGGTAAAGCTCAATCCAACTGTCGTTCACCGGCAGGCCATAAAAACGTGGGCCGTTCAGGGAGCAGAAGGCTTCAAGTTTATCAAGCGCGTTCATTTCTTCAAAAACGGTGGCGTAGGTACTTAATGCTGCCTGAGCATTGAACACACCGGCACAGCCGCAACTGGATTCTTTCCTGTATTTTGCGTGAGGGGCGGAGTCAGTACCGAGGAAAAGGCGTTCACAGCCGCTGGCTACGGCTTCACGTAGCGCCTGCTGATGGGTATTACGTTTTAAGATCGGCAGGCAATACAGGTGAGGACGAACGCCGCCAACCAACATATGGTTGCGGTTAAACATCAGATGCTGCGGTGTAATGGTTGCGGCGAGATAATCATTACCGGCAACAACGTACTGCGCGGCTTCTTTCGTCGTGATGTGCTCAAGGACGACCTTTAGCTCAGGAAACTGTTGGCGTAATGGTTCCAGCACCGTTTCGATGAAGCGCGCTTCCCGATCGAAAATATCAACGGCAGCGTCAGTAACTTCACCGTGAATGAGCAACGGCATACCCATTTTTTGCATTTTCTCCAGAATACCGGAGATATTGGCAACGCGGGTTACCCCGTGGCTGGAGTTCGTTGTGGCGTTGGCGGGGTATAATTTAGCAGCGGTAAAAACGCCTTGCTCAAAGCCATTCACAATTTCATTGGCATTCAGCGTATCGGTCAAGTAGCACGTCATCAGCGGGTGAAAATTATCGCCTTGCGGAACCGCGCCTAAAATACGTTTCCGATACGCGATAGCGCTGGCCACGCTGGTAATCGGCGGCGTCAGGTTAGGCATAACAATTGCGCGACCAAAGAAACGACTGGTATAGGGGAGAACAGTTTCCAGCATCCGATCATCACGCAGATGAATGTGCCAATCGTCAGGGCGACGGATTTTAAGAATAGTGGGCTGTGCGGTCATGGAATTGCGCTCCGGAGGTCAGTAGAAAAGCATCGTCTTTCGGTTGGTTTTGGGACTGATACGGCGGGGGATAAGGATAAGCGTAAAGCTATTCGAATGCATCCGTTTGTTGATGAATGCTTGAAATTAACCGTAGATTGGCATCTGATATCATTATCTTTTCATTGATAAATAAGGGATGTATATGGAAATTCGCATTGTTGCCACTATTCAGGTAAAAGCAGAGTTCATTGCAGACGTTACCGCAGTGCTAAAACGCGTGGTGGCGCCTAGCCGACAGGAAGCAGGCAATGTACAGTACGATCTGCATGAAGTCATAGATAAAGCCGGATCGTTTGTGTTCTTCGAACGCTGGAAAGATCGGGATGCTCTTGCCTCACATGAGCAGAGCGAGCACTTCAAGAACTTGCTGGCTGAACTTGATGGCAAAACGGACAGTGTAGATATCAAGCTATTGAATTTTTTAGGCTAACAAGCGTTTGTGCATAAAAAAACATCCTCCGGCATAGCCGGAGGATATTTTTTATTTCCTGTAGATGTAAAAACACGCAAACAACCGATTTATTAATCATTTTAATTGCATATAAATTCAATGAGTGCCATGGTAATTACTATGACACCGGAACCCTTCCGCACCACTATCCGATAAAAAAACAGACAGGAGTTGGTCAATGAAAAAATTAGTGCTCGCCACGTTACTGGCTGGAATTACCTTCAACGCCACCGCCGCAGACACCATCCGTTTTGCCTCATCAGCTACCTATCCCCCCTTTGAATCACTGGATGCTAACAATGAAATCGTTGGCTTCGATATGGATCTGGCAAAAGAGCTGTGTAAACACATGCAGGCGACTTGTACGTTCACCAATCAGGCGTTTGACAGCCTGATTCCTGCGCTGAAATTCCGTCGCTATGACGCGGTGATTTCCGGTATGGACATCACGCCAGAACGCGGTAAACAAGTCGCGTTCACGCAACCTTACTATGCCAACTCTGCCGTCGTTATCGCGCAAAAAGGGAAATTCAGCGATTTTGCGGCGATGAAAGGCAAACGTATTGGGATGGAAAACGGCACTACGCACCAGAAATACATGCATGATAAGCACCCGGAAGTGCAAACTGTCTCATACGACAGCTACCAGAATGCGGTTCTGGATCTGAAAAATGGCCGTATTGATGGCGTATTCGGTGATACCGCCGTCGTCAACGAGTGGATTAAAACGAACCCTGAACTGGCGACAGTTGGCGAACACGTGACCGATGCCGAATACTTCGGCACCGGATTGGGCATCGCCGTTCGTCCCGATGACAAAGCGTTGCTGGAAAAACTGAATAAAGCGCTGGATGCCATCAAAGCTGACGGCACGTACAACGCCATCAATGATAAGTGGTTTCCGCAATAAAGATCGCTTCGCTTAGCGCGGTGTGAATGCACCGCGTTAAGATGTCGATAAAGTGCCTAGAGCGGTGATAATGGATAGATCGTAAAGGCGCTGAGAATACGTTCTTGTATGCTCGGATTGCGCCATCCATGGCACAAACGCTTTACTCTTCTATTCCATTATCACCGTTCTCGTTCCGCAAATGGTTTTATCAATACGGTTCTACACTTCCACTTATTACGCCTACGGTAGAAACCCTACAAAAAACGTAGATATCCTCGTTTTTCCTATATTTTCCGCTTCAATAACGTCAACACTTCGTAATGTGCTGTATGCGGGAACATATCGAACAGCTGTACGCGCAGCGCACGGTAATTCGTCAGTTCTGTCATGTCTTTTGCCATGCTTTCAGCGTTACAGCTGGAGTAAAGAATATAGTCCGGTGCCATACGGCTCAGGTAGGCGCACAGCTCGCTGCCGATACCACGGCGCGGCGGGTTGACTAATACCAGATCAGGGATTTCCGTTTTCCTTGTCGCGAACTGCGTTGAATCCAACGCCTGAAACTCCACCTGTTTCAGCCCAATCTGTTCCGCAGAACGGCGTGCACAGGCTATCGCCTCGGCGCTGATTTCAATGCCCGTCAAACGCATCTCGGGTGACGCACAGTGCAGGCCAAACCCCCCTACTCCGCAAAACAGATCCCACATGCTGGTGATATTCAGCTCTGCAACCCAGTCGCGGGCTGTTGCATACAGCGCGGCAGTCACCTGCGGGTTCGTCTGGAAAAAACTTTGCGGACGGATATACAGCGGCACCTGATTGAACTGTTCGGCCAACGCGGCTGCCTCACTCAGGATAATTTCTGTTTTCCCTTCCATAATCGCCTGATGTACCGGCTGAATGTTGGCGGATATCACCTCAAGCTGCGGCAACTGCTGCTGTAGCCAAGGCAATGCGGCACGCAACTGCGCCAGTTTGGTTTCCGAACGTAAAACAAAGCGCAGCATAAACGTGCCACGCAGCGTACTTTCCGTCAGCAGCAGATATTTCAGTTCCCCACGGCGTCTCGCGACGTTATAAGGCGTCAGCCCCGCTCGGGGGATAAAGACTTTAAGCACATCGAAAACCGGCACGAAGTTGGATGGATAAAGCGGGCAATCACAGAGATCCACCGCCGTTCCATCACGATGCAACATCCCTAGCAGTGGGCGCTCCACACTTCCGCTCACCACCATTTTGGCTTTATTACGAAAGGCGGACTGCGCAGAGGACTGCACCGGCAGCCAGCGCTGCACAGCGTGCGGCTGTAGCAAGCCTTCAAGATGCTGCTGCTTATCGGATAGCTGCTGGGGGTAGGCTTTTTCCAGCCATTGGCAGGAACGACAGGTTCCCATGCTGTAGCGAGCACAATGCATAAAAATCTAACTATTAAAAATAATACGGGATGAGAGGATTATACCACTCTGATGGCGTCACCCTGCGATCTTTCCGCGTGGTCATGAGCGACACCAGCAGCCCGAGTAACTCAGGAGAGAGAAATGTCTATTTCTGACGCAGAAAAAAACGCTTACTGCGTCGTGGTAGAAACAGTAAAACAATCACCAGAAGATCCGGAATTTTTTGCAGCAAGAGCTGATGCAGCACGGCAGCATGGTTCTCTCCTGAAATATGGAATATCGCTGGCATAAACTCACTGAACGATGCCAGCAACAGGTAACACACCACCGCAGCCTGGCAGGCCACATAACCCCATCGTCCCCAGTTCACTCCCGCCAAAACAGCAAAGCCGCAGCGAATCTCAACGCCGACAACAACAAGCGATAACAGTAACACCAGCGTTGAATCCCAGGCTGCCGCGTTGCTGCCAATCCAACCGCTAAGATCGCTGAGCCCTAACTCCCACACCAGCAGCAAAATCCCCAAAAAACGGGTCGCAATAATCGCAATCCCCGCCACCATGACTGGCACCGGGGCATAAACTTTGCGTTGTGTCATTTCCTTCTTCATGTACAGAATTTCAACGCACTCCCTTCATGCGGCCAGTTACCCGCCCAAAATACGACACCCACATAAAATTGGATACAGATATAAATTTAATGCGAATATAAAACAACAACGCCCCCATACTCTGGCGGCGTTGCTGGAAATCTTCGCTAGGCTAACCAATTACGGTGAGAGATCGAATCAGCCGCGTCTCGCTTTTTGCATATCACGATAGCGCTGTTTCTCTGCTCTCGCCATAAACCACCAGGCGATAAAGCCAATAATACCAACGACTAACAATATCAGGGAAGCCAATGCGTTAATTTGTGGATTAACGCCCATTCTGACGCTGGAGAACACCAGCATTGGCAATGTTGTTGAACCAGGCCCTGCCACGAAGCTGGCGATAACCAGATCGTCCAGCGACAGCGTAAACGCCAGCAGCCAGCCGGACAGCAGCGCAGGGGCAATCATTGGCACCGTAATAATGAAGAACACCTTGAGCGGATTAGCACCCAGATCCATCGCCGCTTCTTCAATAGAACGGTCAAGTTCACGCAGGCGCGCACTGATCACCACAGTGACATACGCGGTACAAAACGTGACATGCGCCAACCAGATCGTTAACATCCCTCTTTCCGCTGGCCATCCAATGGCATGCCCTAACGCAACAAAGAGCAACAGCAGCGACAGACCGGTAATCACATCAGGCATAACCAGCGGTGCCGTCAGCATAAAGGCAAATCCATTGGAGCCACGGAAACGGCCAAAACGCACCATGACCACAGCGGCGATCGTTCCAAGAATCACGGCCATCGTGGCCGAGGCGGCAGCAATCGTCAGGCTCAGGAGCACAGCGCTGATCATCGCCGTATTGTGGAAAAGCTCGACGTACCAGCGTGCCGACCAGCCTGCCCATACGGTAACCAACTTGGAGCTGTTGAACGAGTAGATCACCAGCATCAGCATCGGCGCATAAAGGAACGTAAAACACAGCACCAAAATCACAATACGCCACGGTGAGCGAACAACAGGTAAATTATTCACGCCTCACCTCCCGCACTTTTGCTCTGATGTTTGTGGAACCAGATAATCGGCATAATCAACAGCAGCAGCATGACAACGGCAACGGCAGACGCCACCGGCCAGTCTCGGTTATTGAAGAATTCCTGCCACAGAATACGGCCGATCATGATGCTATCTGGCCCGCCGAGCAGTTCTGGGATGACGTACTCCCCCACCGCTGGGATGAAGACCAGCATCGATCCCGCAATAATTCCGCCTTTCGTTAGCGGAACAATCACACTGAAGAAGGTTTTCAGCGGCCGAGCCCCCAGATCCAGCGACGCTTCCACCAACGAGTAATCCAGCCGCATCAGCGCGGTGTAGATCGGCAATACCATAAACGGCAAATAGGAGTACACAACGCCGATATAAACCGCCAAATTAGTATGCAAAATGACCAACGGTTCATCGATCACGCCCAGCCACAGCAGGAAGTTATTCAGGATACCGTTGTTTTTCAGAATCCCCATCCAGGCGTAGACGCGAATCAGGAATGACGTCCAGGAGGGAAGGATCACCAGTAATAACAGAATATTACGCGTTGAAGGTTTACTGTGTGCCACCGCCCAGGCCAGCGGGTAGCCAATAAGCAGACAGCACAGCGTCGACACGGCAGCAACCTGCAGCGATTGCATATAGGCATCGAAATACAGCGGGTCGTCCAACAAATGCAGGTAATTCCCAAGATTCAGGGAAATATCCAACTTGTCGTCCATCCAGGAAACCAGATCGGTATACGGCGGGATCGCCCGCGCCATCTCTGCAAGACTGATCTTAAACACGATCAGGAACGGCAACATAAACAGTAGCAGCAGCCACAGATATGGCAGCGCGATGACGGACTTACGTCCGTGTTTTTGACGCCAGCGCGCCATCAGTACACGGAGCCAGAGTCTGGCCTTACCCGGTGGTTCCGCCGTGTTATGTTCGGGAAATAGAGTCATGGCATTCTTCCTCGCTACACCGTCAGAACCACACAGCTATCCGCATCCCAACACAGCCGGACCTCATCCCCCCAGGTCGGCATGCCTTTGCGATAACGGTAGGCATTTTGTAATTGCGCGCTGATGATCTGCCCGCTGTTAAGTCTGACGTGGTAAATCGACAAATCGCCCAGATAGGCGATATGCACCACTTCCCCTACCGCGAAGTTACAACCGTCGGCCGGAACCTCTTCACACAGCATGATTTTCTCTGGGCGTAACGCGATGTAGACCGGAACGCCATCCACTACCGAGACATCCGAATCCACTTTCAGCGGATGCACCAGCCCAGGGCTTTTGATGATCAGTGCATCGTCCTGACGTTCCTGCAAAATCCCTTCAAACATATTGACCGAGCCGATGAACTCCGCACTGAAACGGGTGTTCGGGTGCTCATAAATCTCTTCCGGCTCGCCAATCTGTACGAATTTACCGCGATTCATAATGGCAATCCGGCCTGCCATGGTCATGGCCTCTTCCTGATCGTGCGTCACCATCACGCAGGTCACGCCCACGCGTTCCAGAATATCGACAACTTCGAGCTGCATGCGGTCACGCAGTTTCTTGTCCAACGCGCCCATCGGTTCGTCCAACAACAGCAGTTTGGGACGCTTCGCCAGACTGCGTGCCAGCGCCACACGTTGACGCTGACCGCCGGAAAGCTGATGTGGTTTACGGTTGGCAAACTCCTGCATATGCACCAGCGACAGCATCTCTTCCACACGATCTTTGATCTCTGCGCGCGGTAATTTATCCTGCTTTAAACCAAACGCGATATTCTTTTCCACTGTCATGTGTGGAAAAAGCGCATAAGACTGAAACATCATATTGATGGGACGCTGATAAGGCGGCACCAATGACAAATCCTGACCATCCAGAACAATCTGCCCCTGCGTGGGGAGCTCAAAACCCGCCAACATACGCAGCAGCGTGGATTTCCCACAGCCGGACGCACCCAGCAGAGCAAAAATTTCGCCTTTATAAATCGTCAGGCTGACATCATCTACGGCAGCCTGACCATCGAATGACTTTGTCAGGTTACGCACTTCCAGCAGCGGAGTAACCGCTTTTTGAGGTTTTGATTGAGGGCGGGGGATCGCGTCATTCACTTCGCATTGCTCTCCGGCAAAAGCAAAACAAGCCACACCGCAAATGCCGCCATTCGGCGCTTTTGCATTCAACGATGTGACACAATATAGAGCGCAAACAGGCGGTATCTCCGCCTGTTTTTTGCCACACTTTATACCCATCCATTTTCCGGTTGCCGCAATCAGCAACCGTCAAGCTCTTGGGCAACTGTCCAGCTAGAGGCTATTTGCCGCTTTTAACCTTAGTCCATGCGCGCGTACGCGTACGGTCAATCTGAGGAGACTGCACCTTAAGCGTAAACAGTTTGGCTCGCACATCCGCTGGCGGATAGACGCCTGGGTTGTTACGAATATCTTCGTTGACCAGCGGCAAGGATGCCAGGTTACCGCTCGCGTAATACACGTGGTTACTGATTCCCGCCATCACTTCCGGCTTCATCAGGTAATCCAGAAACGCATAGGCTTCATCCAGATTCTTAGCATCTTTTGGAATGGCGAGGACATCAAAGAATGCCAACGCGCCTTCTTTCGGAATGCTGTATTGGATATTCACCCCGTTCTTCGCTTCTTTCGCACGGTTTCCTGCCTGCAAAATGTCGCCAGCCCAGCCTACCGCGACGCAGATATCGCCGTTTGCCAGGTCGTTGATGTACTGCGATGAATGGAAGTAGCGAATGCTCGGACGCAGTTTCAACAACAGGTCGGTTGCAGACGTGGTGTAATCACCCGGTTTGGTACTGTTCGGATCTTTACCCTGATAATTCAGCACGGTTGCAAAGATCTCTTCCGGTGCATCCAGGAAGGAGACGCCGCAGCTTTTCAGTTTTTCCAGATTCTCTGGCTTCAGTACCAGATCCCAGCTGTCAACCGGTGCATCAGCACCCAGTGCGGCTTTGACTTTCTCAACGTTATAGCCGATACCCGTGGTGGCCCACAGGTAAGGCAAGGCATATTTGTTACCGGGATCGTGCTGCGCAATCAGCTTCATCAGCTCAGGATCCAGATTTTTGTAATTCGGTAGTTTGCTCTTATCTAATGGCTGAAAAACGCCCGCAGAGAGCTGACGCTCCAGAAAACTAGCAGAAGGCACGACCAGATCAAAACCTGTACTGCCCGCCATGAGTTTGCCTTCCAGCACTTCGTTGGAATCAAACACGTCATAGACGACCTTAATGCCGGTTTCTTTCTGGAAATTGGCTAACGTGTCCGGTGCAATATAGTCGGACCAGTTATAAACATGCAGCGTTTTCTCTTCCGCAGATGCGGTGACGGACGCGGCCATCAGCAAGCCGGTAACAACACCCGATAGCCATTTTTTACGTTGGGTGAACATCCGTTCCTTCCTCCATACAGGGGGTGATTCGTGGGAAATAAGTATCGTTCCGATACAAAATATGTCCTGCCGCGCTATCAAACCGATGAATGAGTATGCACCGATTTTTATTCGCCCAGACACAGACATAGCTCTGATTCAGCTGTCTGTTCCTTACAGGAATAAAGCATAACCCCACAACATCCTGTGCACCATACTTGAACGTAAAAAATGGGTTTTAACGATTATTTATTCACATTTTATCGATGTGATGCAGGCGTTTAGCGACAAACAAAGAGAAATATCTGGCAACAATGCGAAATAACCAGAATAAATGTCGGCAACAGGGGGAATAAGTAAAACCAATTGCTGCCTTTAGCAGCAACCGTATCAATGCAGATGTGAGGTTGTGACTCTTACAGCAGAGCCCTCTTCTTCCTCGCCGATAAACAGCAGATTATTAGCGCCGGCTTCAAGGATCACCATTGAGATCTGTTCTTCGGACTGCTGCATGAAATGTCGGAACTGCTCCAGTGTCATGCCAGCGGCAACGCTGAGTGACTGGCAGACAATCAGCTTCGGCAGGTTATCGTCCTGAACATCGATAAACGCCTTGACGGTCAACGAGCTGGCATTGATTTGACTCAGATCGCCGACCAGAGGAATCAGCGCGCTGGGCTTCACTTCAGCCAGTGCAGAAAACAGGATCACGTTATCTACCAGATCAACTTTCGCATCAAACACACCATCAAAATTTTGCATATGAGGAAGATGGAGCGCCTGACAAGAATCACATTCGAAATACAGAATATTTAGTTGATCCAGCCACCGCCGTAGCATAGCCAAATCCGGGACGATGAGTGAATCCATCATGTTTGCCTCATACCTGTCGCCGTAAAAACAGCGTTGTTGATCGTAAAAACAGCGTTGTTGATAAAGAAAGCACCACTCACACCAGAGCGATGTTAAAACGTAAAACAGAACTGCCGTAAAACAAAAACATCGTTAAAAACGGCCCATAGCTTACGGAATATTGCGCGATGATGCCATGATAAAAGCGCACCATCACCCGCATTCCTTGTTCGGCTGCGCGACGACGCACGCTGCACAATGCCCACACGCCCATAGGGAACGCCGTATTTTACGGCGCAGCCCCTGTTTCAGAAAGCTAACTTTTACTTATTGTTGTCGATGTTGCGAAGCGTCTCTGAGTATTTTGCTCAATAAACTCGATCATCATGCCAGCAATATCGAATCCTGTCGTCGTTTCAATCCCTTCCAGCCCCGGGGAGGCATTGACTTCCATCACCAGCGGCCCTCGTTCCGCACGCAAAATGTCAACACCTGCGACATTCAGCCCCAGCGTTTTCGTCGCCTTGATGGCAATCGCACGCTCCTGTTCTGTAATTTTCACGTTATTCGCCGAACCGCCGCGATGCAAGTTTGAACGGAACTCCCCCGCTTTCGCCTGCCGTTCAATCGCCGCAACAACCCGATTGCCGATAACAAGACAGCGGATATCTTTACCCTGCGCTTCACGCACGAATTCCTGCACCAGAATATGGGCATTCAGCCCACGAAAGGCATCAATCACGCTTTCCGCTGCCTGACGCGTCTCAGCCAATACCACGCCAATCCCCTGAGTGCCTTCCACCAGTTTGACGACTAGCGGCGCGCCGCCTACCATCGCGATCAGGTCACCAGTATCATCCGGCGAGTGGGCAAAACCGGTGATTGGCAGATCAATGCCTTCTCGGGCCAGCAGTTGCAGTGAATGCAGTTTGTCGCGGGCGCGAATGACCGCGACAGAATTGTTCAGCGGGTAGCTTCCCAGCATTTCAAACTGGCGCAATACCGCCGTGCCGTAAAACGTAATCTGTGAACCAATGCGCGGAATAACCGCGTCGTATTTATCCAGCCGACGACCACGGTAATGCACCGACGGCGCTGCGGAATTGATATTCATGTAGCAGGAAAGCGGATCGATAATCTCAACGCTGTGCTTGCGTGCCTCAGCCGCTTCACGCAGACGTTTGCAGGAATATAACGCCCCATCACGAGACAGAATGGCTATCTTCATAAAGATCCTACAGATACTAGCGTATCGCCCATCCTTGTTGATGTAAGTAGTCCAGCATGAATGGACGTAACTCTTTTTTCAGCGTCCGCTCGATGTGCTCACTCCAGCTCTCGCGGCGGCTACCGGTACGCTCCAGGTAATATTCCACCATTTGCTGGTCGTATTGTGCCAGCACATCACGGTCGAGTGGCTGATAGACATTTTCATGCAGCATCATGGCGGTTGGCATACGCGGTTTCAGCATCGGTTCCCCGTCTGGATGCCCCAGACACAGGCCAAACAATGGTATAACTAACGTCGGCAATTGCAGCAACTGTGTCACATCAGCAATACGGTTACGGATCCCGCCGATAAATACGCCGCCCAACCCGAGCGACTCGGCGGCGACCAGCGCATTTTGCGCCATAATAGCGGTATCGACACAGCCAATCAGCAACTGCTCGGCCAACCCGGTTTCTGCCTGTGGTAAGATCTCCACATGGCGGTGGAAATCGGCACAAAAAACCCAAAACTCTGCAGCCTGCGCCACATAGCCTTGCTCGCCGGTATAATGCACTAGCGTTTCACGCACGGCAGGATCGGTAATACGGATAATTGAACTGCATTGTAGAAAGCTGGAGCTGGACGCGCTTTGTGCGGAGGTAATAATGGCGTGGCGTTGTTCATCCGTCACGGCCTGAGACGTAAACGCGCGAATAGAACGGTGGCGCTGTAGCAAATCAATGGTTGGTGTCACACTGGCATCCTTCAGTCGGTAAAGTTATTACATCTATATCCTAAATAATTCAAGTTGCAGGAAGGCGGTAAGAGAAGGCCAAATTCGTCGGGAACGAATTTGGCCAGCCGTTGGCTGGCCTTCGGTGAGAGACATCCTGTCTCTCATTATCATCCCGATGAGCTTACACAGGTAAGTGATTCGGGTGGCTGACAAATCTGCCAGAGGCAGGTTTGAACGCTGCTTGCAACGGCCCCAACGGGGCGAGGCACACGCATGTGTGTCGAGTAGTGCAGCCAACACACATGCAGCTTGCAGTATGACGGGTATATAGCTTCAGCAAATCGTTGTAACAGGTAATGACTACTTTTTTTCACCAATGAATACGGGCATAGTAGCGCGATTCGCTGTAACCTTATTAACCGTAACACTTTTAGTCGTGACCTTGTCTGCAACAGACGTCACGCTATGCGTTTCAAGAATGAGCACATTTTCTAATTTTACAAAGGAGTTTACATGTTCGCTGTAATTTTCGGGCGCCCAGCTTGCCCTTATTGTGTACGTGCGAAAGAACTGGCAGAAAAACTGGCCGAGCAACGTGATGACTTCAGCTTCCGCTATGTAGACATCCATGCAGAAGGCATCTCAAAGGAAGATTTGTCTAAGACGGTAGGAAAGCCGGTTGAAACCGTACCGCAAATTTTCCTGGATGAAAAACACATCGGTGGTTGCACTGATTTTGAAGCCTATGCGAAAGAGCATCTGGCCCTGTTCCAGTCATAATCATCAAACTGGCAGGACAACAGCGCGGCGAAAGTCCGCGCTTTTTTATGGGTATGAGGTAGACGCTTAGCGAAGATAACGTCGATAAAGGCTGCGTAAACACAGCACGCCCAGCGCCCCGAACACACACCAAAAGACCGCACTCATCACGTAGGCCAACTCCTGCCAGAAAGAACGCATCGGCGTATTCCACAGGTGAAGCACCAGCAAGCACACTGGCATCGCTGCCAGCGCGCCAAACAGTGGATAAAGCAAGCGGCCACGCGCAGAGAGAAAACAGGCCACCATACCGGGCAATAGAAAAAGTAACATCCCCGGACTGCCACGCAGCCCATCATCCACCGCGATATCCGATACCTCAACCTTTTGACTGAGGAAGACCATGTTGAACAAGAGAAAACAGCAGGTCGCCCCCACCCAACCTTTATTTTTTGCCATAAATGCCCCCTTTCAATGTGCCTCCCAACCTGTATCAACCAGATACCGAAACATGCAGGAAAACATGTGGCATGGTAAAAACGATGGGTATCTTATTCCCCGATATGAAAAACATGAGCCTTCGCTACGATTTATTCGACGCGCAGATTATCAGTAGAAAAAGACGCTAACCTGCGGCATGCCTTCAACAGCGACGCCACAATCATTAAATTAAACAATAATTACACTGAACAATTTTTATCGGATAAATTATACTGAACGAGGCTGATTCCTTTCAGCTGACGCGTATTGATACCGTCACGGGAATTCATGTATTTCATGGCTAAATCTAGCCGTTATAATGAATAACATCAAGAACTTACTGGTAAACAACAAGTTACACCCCATGAATATAAACGTCGCTAATTTGTTAAACGGGAATTACATTCTGCTGTTATTCGTGGTTCTTTCATTAGGACTCTGTCTGGGGAAATTGCGCCTCGGATCTGTACAACTCGGTAATTCTATTGGCGTTTTAGTTGTTTCTTTATTACTCGGTCAACAACATTTTTCGATTAATACTGAAGCGCTGAGTCTCGGTTTTATGTTATTTATTTTTTGTGTGGGAGTGGAAGCCGGGCCCAATTTCTTTTCTATTTTCTTCCGCGACGGGAAAAATTATTTCATGCTGGCGCTGGTGATGGTAGGTAGTGCGATGCTACTGGCGCTGGGGTTAGGTAAATTATTTGGCTGGGGAATTGGCCTGACGGCGGGGATGCTGGCCGGTTCCATGACATCGACGCCGGTGCTGGTCGGCGCGGGCGACACGCTGCGCAATACCGCCAGCATGGGAAGCCAGTTCGGTATTGAGCAAGATCACCTGAGTTTGGGCTATGCGTTGACCTATCTGGTCGGGCTGGTCAGTCTCATTTTTGGCGCACGTTATCTGCCCAAACTCCAGCATCAGGATCTGCCCACCAGCGCGCAGCAGATTGCACGCGAGCGCGGGC
Organism: Pectobacterium artocarpous; assembly: GCF_046159765.1. Lineage (NCBI taxonomy): Bacteria > Pseudomonadati > Pseudomonadota > Gammaproteobacteria > Enterobacterales > Pectobacteriaceae > Pectobacterium > Pectobacterium artocarpous. The sequence continues at coordinate 62,900 of NZ_JBJXVK010000013.1, read as the reverse complement.
TGGATGCAGACAGCCAGAGAAAAGTCTATCTGCCAGTCATTCGCGCCTATCGCGTCGGGCCGGAGTTGGTTGCCTGGGCGGACGGCAAGAATTTGCGCGAACTGGGAATCTATCGTCAGACTGGCTGCTACATTGAGCGCATCCGACGCAACGGGATTCTGGCCAGCCCCGACGGCGACGCCGTCTTGCAAATCGGTGATGAGATCGCGCTGGTCGGCTATCCAGACTCACACGCTCGCTTGAACCCCAATTTCCGCGACGGCAAGGAAGTTTTCGACCGCGATTTGCTGGACATGCGCATCGTGACGGAAGAGATCGTCGTCAAAAATCACAATGCCGTTGGCAAGCGCCTGAGCCAATTGAAGCTGACCGATCACGGCTGTTTCCTGAATCGTATTGTCCGCAGCCAGATTGAAATGCCGATTGACGATAGCGTCGTGCTAAATAAGGGGGATGTCTTGCAGGTCAGCGGCGACGCCCGTCGGGTAAAAAGTATTGCTGACAGAATCGGGTTTATTTCTATTCACAGCCAGGTTACCGATCTGCTGGCCTTCTGCGCATTTTTCGTTATCGGTGTAATGGTCGGGCTGATCACCATTCAATTCAGCAACTTCACTTTTGGTATCGGTAACGCAGCTGGATTGCTGTTTGCCGGCATCATGCTGGGGTTCCTGCGCGCCAACCACCCGACCTTCGGCTATATCCCGCAAGGCGCACTCAACATGGTCAAAGAATTTGGCCTGATGGTCTTTATGGCAGGCGTTGGGCTGAGCGCGGGCAGCACAATCAACAGTAGCCTTGGAGAAGTCGGTATCCAGATGCTGGCTTCGGGACTCATTGTCAGCCTGGTGCCAGTGGTGATTTGTTTCCTGTTCGGTGCCTATGTACTGAAAATGAACCGGGCGCTGCTGTTTGGCGCGATGATGGGCGCACGAACCTGCGCCCCTGCCATGGACATTATCAGCGATACGGCTCGCAGTAACATCCCTGCTCTCGGCTATGCGGGCACCTATGCTATCGCTAACGTGCTGCTGACATTGGCGGGTTCACTTATCGTGATTATATGGCCTGAACTACCTGGCTGAAAAAATGTAAAAAATCGTCAATATTTTTCCAAAGAAGCGAGAACTTTTTCTTTGCCATAAAGTCTGAATAAGTGCCACTGCTTTTCTTTGATCCCCCTTATTGAGGAGCCCATCGTTCCCGCCCTTCAGGTTCAAGAGCGATGGGCGTTTTCTTTTCTACTTATACTCGCCATACTTCAAATTGCATGTGCGTTGGCTGCACTACTCGGCCCACTTACGTGGACCTCGCCCCGCAGGGGCCGCTGCAAGCAGCGTTCAAACCTGCCTCTGGCAGATTTGTCAGCCACCCGAATACTTACCTGTGTAAGCTCATCGGGATGACAATGAGAGACATCCTGCCTCTCACCGAAGGCCAGCCGTTGGCTGGCCAAATCGTTCCCGACGAATTTGGCCTTCTCTTGCCGCGTGATTCGGCCTTGTGGCCCCCCCCCTTCGGGGTCAGCGCAAGCGCTGTTCAAAACGTTAACGTTTTGTCTTGAAATTTGAATTACTTAGAGTATACCTCTTCCCTATTTCCCGATATCCACACATCCGCTTCATTTTTTGTTATTAAAATAACAAAAATTAATTTCATTGTTATTATTATGACATAAAAATCATTGAGTGTCATAATCACGCTATCTGATTTTTTATCGCTATCACCGAGGATTTACCATGACTGACTACGCACGCTATATCGACCACACACTGCTGGCCGCCAATGCCACCGAACAGCAAATCATCACGCTGTGTGAGGAAGCGATAGCACACCGTTTTTATGCCGTTTGTGTGAATTCAGGTTACGTTCCCTTAGTCGCCGAAAAGCTGAAAGGTGCTGACGTTCAGGTGTGCTCTGTTATCGGTTTCCCTCTCGGTGCAGGCCTGACGGCCAGCAAGGCTTTTGAAGCTAAAGCAGCGATTGATGCCGGTGCTCAGGAAATTGACATGGTAATTAATGTCGGCTGGCTCAAAAGCGGGAAGATTGCAGACGTTCTGGCAGATATTAAGGCCGTGCGCGAGGTTTGCGCCACTATACCGTTGAAGGTAATATTGGAAACCTGTCTGCTTGATGACAAACAGATTGTTCTGGTGTGTGAAATGTGTCATCAGTTGGATGTGGCGTTCGTCAAAACGTCTACCGGTTTCAGCACAGGCGGCGCACTCGAAGAACACGTTCGGCTGATGCGTCGCACCGTCGGCAGCGAGATGGGTGTCAAAGCATCCGGCGCGGTTCGCGATCGCCAAACGGCCCAGCGTATGATTGAAGCTGGCGCCACACGTATCGGCACCAGCTCAGGCGTTGCCATCGTTTCAGGCGAAGCTACCGCAGCAGGAAACTACTAACAACAAAAATAGCTTACGAGTTGGGAATTTTATGGAAACGCGGCGCGACGAACGAATCGGCAGACTGGCTCAGGCATTAAAGAAAACCGATAAACTCCACCTTAAGGACGCCGCACAGCTACTCGGCGTGTCCGAGATGACCGTGCGCCGCGATCTGAATGCAGATTCCACCTGCGTTATGCTACTCGGCGGTTACGTCGTGAGCGACCTGAAGAATAACGGCGTCACGAATTATTTTGTCTCCGACCAGCAGACCAAGCAGGTAAGGGAAAAGCAGACTATCGGTACAGCGGCTGCGCCTCTCGTAGAGGCAAACGATACCGTTTTTTTCGACTGCGGCACCACCATTCCCTTCATCATTGATGCCATTCCTGATGAACTGCCTTTTACCGCGATTTGCTACTCCCTGAATACCTTTTTGGCTCTACAGGAAAAAAAGGCATGCAGAGTGATTTTGTGCGGCGGGGAATACCATCCAGATAACGCGATTTTCACTCCGCTCAACCAGCGCAGCGAGCTGGACAACGTCTGCCCGAATAAAGCGTTTATTTCTGCGGCCGGTATCGAACTCAACGCAGGCGCCACCTGTTTTAACTTTGTCGAGTTGGGTATGAAGCAACGCGCAATGGCAACCGCACAGCGAATCATTATCGTGGCAGACAGCAGTAAGTTCGGTAAAATTAAACGCGCCTGTATCGGCCCAATGACGCTGTTTAATACGATCATTTCCGACAGCGCACCGGGCGAACAGTACCTACGTTACTTCGCCAACAACGGCATTCAATTAATCCACTCTGGGAATTAACCGAATAACCCACCGAACCATTGTTGCACCTTCATCATCACCGTATCCCAGAGACGGCTAAAGAAACCCGCCTCAGGGATATCATCCATTGCCACTAGCTCGCGCTGCCCGATGCTTTTACCGTCCAGTTGAAAATCGATGGTGCCGACAACCTGATTTTTAGTTAACGGTGCAGAAAGTTGCGGCTGATTGAGCGTAAAGCTGGCTTTCAGGTTTTTTATTTGTCCTTTCGGGATGGTCAGCGCCGCGTCCTGTGCAACGCCAAGTCGCGCTTCTGTCTCAGTACCAAACCAAACCCGCTGCGTGGTAAAGGGGGCATCAGCCTTGATAGGCGTCACTGTTTCAAAAAAGCGGAAGCCCCATGTAAGTAGCTTTTCACTTTCACGGAAACGGATAGCATCGGTTTGCGCCCCCAGTACCACGGAGATCAGACGCATATTGCCTTCCGTTGCCGAGGCCACCAGATTGTGTCCCGCGCCGTTGGTATGGCCGGTTTTCACGCCGTCCACATTCAGATTCGTGCTCCACAACAGGCGGTTGCGGTTAGGCTGGCGGATGTTATTGAAGGTGAACTCTTTTTCCTTGTGCAACGCATACTCTTCCGGCACGTCGCGAATCAGCGCCTGCCCTAACAAGGCCATATCGCGTGCGGTGCTATACTGCCCTTCGGCATCAAGCCCGTGCACGGTAAGGAAATGCGTATTCGTCAGGTTAAGTGCCTTCACATAATTATTCATCAGGCTGACAAAGGCATCCTGACTGCCCGCGACGTAATCCGCCAGCGCGATACTGGCATCGTTACCGGACTGAATGACAATGCCTTTATTTAGCTCAGAAACGGGAATACGGTCACCCGGCTTAAGGAACATCAGCGACGAACCACGCAGCGCTGGATTGCCGGTTGCCCAGGCATCTTTTCCGACAGTGACTTCATCCGTCGGACTAATTTTACCGGATTTAATGGCCTGACCAATGACATAGCTCGCCATGATTTTTGTCAGGCTGGCAGGATCAAGGCGCTCATCGGCATTGCTCTCCGCCAGCACTTTGCCGCTATGGTAATCCATCAGGATAAAGGCTTTGGCGTCGATCTGCGGCACCGCTGGCAACTGTTCCGCATAGGTGAAGGGCACCAAACCAACAAGCAATACCGTACCTACAGAGAAAGACGTGAGTCTGGTCAGGAAAGGAGTTGTTTTCATGAGTTCGCCGCAATGTCCATCAGTCGTTAAAAATTCTTAATTTTCAATATGTTTTGAAAACTTTAGTAACACATAAAGGTAACGCGTCATCTCTGGGATGAAAACCGCTCCTTCTGTAAAGATAGTCAAAGAAATGAAAGCGTCTAAAAAAATGCTGGTAAAAAAAGGAGTTAGGAAAAATAAGGAATATCTGAAAATGCAAATACCAGGCAATCAGAGGAAATAAGGGATAGCACGAGGAACATAGCAGTGTCACGTCGTCCTCGTGCCCTGCGTGAAAATCCCTAGCGGCGTTCGCGCTTATCAGCACGCTTTGACAACCAATCCCCCAGCGTCTGTACCACCTGCACCAGGATAACCAATGCGACAACGGTGATCACCATCACCTCAGTTTCATAGCGGTAATAGCCAAAGCGGATCGCCAGATCCCCCACCCCACCGCCACCGACAATGCCCGCCATCGCCGAATAGCCGATGAGGCTCACCAGCGTAATCGTCAGGCCGCGCAATAACCCTGCTTTTGCCTCTGGCAGCAGCACCGTGCCGATAATGCGCATCGGGCTGGCTCCAAATGCTTCAGCTGCTTCCACGATACCAGGGTCAATTTCACGCAGTGCGCTATCCACCAGACGCGCATAGAACGCGATTGCCGCCACCGACATGGGCACCGCCGCCGCCACAGGGCCAATCGTATTCCCCAAGAGAAACTGCGTGAGCGGTAACAGCAAGACCAGCAGAATCACGAAGGGAATCGAACGGATAATATTCACCAGTACGGTGCCAAACAGATAGACGGCACGGTTTTGCCAGAACAGATTCCTGTCCGTGACATAAATCAGCAGCCCCAGCGGTAAACCGCCGATGACAGCAAGCAGCGTAGAAATCCCCACCATCTGGAACGTTTCACCGAACGCCGCGACCAGATCGATCCATAAATCAGCCATGCAGCACCTCCACGTTAGCCGTCCTTACCTGAATATGTTCCACCGCTCCCGCCACTTTTACGGGATCGGATGGATGGGTCAATAGCGCCACGAGGATGCCTAGCGCACGATTGCCGATGTATTCGATCTTCCCGTGCAGGATATTGACGGACACACCAAAGCGCGTCGCGACATCCGACAACACGGGTTGCTCCGCCGATTCGCCGACGAACAAAATCTTCAATAATGTGCCCTGCAAATCCTTCAGCAAGCGCGGCGGCAGCGCCAAGTCGAGCGTGTGGGACACCAGTTGACGCGTGAACGCGTGCTTCGGCGTCGCGAAGATATCGAAAACATCGCCTTCTTCCACAACCTGACCGCCCGTCATGACCGCCACCCGATCGCAAACGGCCTTAATCACGCTCATTTCATGAGAAATCAGTACGATGGTAATGCCCAGTTTGTCGTTAATCTCTTTCAACAGCGCCAGAATGGCGGCTGAGGTTTCCAGATCGAGCGCCGACGTTGGCTCATCGCATAGCAAGACTTCAGGATCGTTGGCAATCGCTCGGGCAATGCCTACGCGCTGTTTCTGACCACCGCTGAGCTGTGCCGGATAAGACGACGCTTTATCCGCCAGCCCCACCAGATTCAGAATTTCCGGCACGCGCGCCGCGATATCCACGTTGGATTTTCCGGCGGCTTTCAGGCTAAACGCCACGTTTTCCGCCACGGTACGCGTTTGCATCAGGTTGAAATGCTGAAAAATCATGCCGATTTTTTGCCGTTGTTCCCGTAGAGGTTGCCCTGACAGTTCGCTGATGAGCACGCCATTGACGCGCACGCGGCCTGACGTCGGCCGCTGTAAGAGATTGATGGTCCGCAGCAGCGTACTTTTTCCCGCGCCGCTAGTGCCAACAATGCCGTAAACTTCTCCGCGCTGGATGTGCAGCGACACGTTGTCTACCGCGCGGTTTTCTGGCTGCTTCCCGTGAGAGAAGTCAACGCTTACCCCTTCTAACTGAATCATCATCCGCAAACTCCTGGCCTGAGCGGAAAAGAAGAAAGCCGGTCATAGACCGGCCAAATGGTATTCTATGCAAGCCTGACGCTTACTGCGCGGGCACTGGCGTTTTCGCCTGCATCCACTCAGGTTTTTGGAACTGGCTGTACATCAACGCCGGATCGTTGATCACTGCGGCATACGCGGGTGATTCCACAATCGCTTTAGTATCTTTAACAAAGGGTTTATCGAGATCGTCGGTACGCACGGCAATGACATTCTTCAGGTTCTCATCCAACGTTTCCAGCCTGATGGCCGATGACAATTTCAGGCCGGATGCCAGCGCGAAATTACCGTTCACCAGCGATGCCGTCACGCTATCCAGCGTGCGCGGCAACTGTGCCGCTTCCATCGGTTTGAAAATCAGCCCACGTGGATTCTCAAGAATATCTTTTTCTGACGCTTTAGTAGGATCAATATCCGCCTTAATCGTAATCAGCCCCAGCGATTGCAGGAAACGCAGACCGCGCGCCAGATTGGTGGCGTCGTTAGAAAGCGTGACGACATCCCCTTTCTTTAGTTCATCCAGAGATGTGATCTTCTTCGAGTAGAAGCCCATGCTGGCTGTTGGTACGGTAATCAGCGGGGAAATTTTTAACCCTTTATCCGTAGCAAATTTTTCCAGATACAGCGTATGCTGGAAAAGGTTAGCATCGATGCTGCCGTTAGCCAGCGCCAGATTGGGCTGAACATAATCGCTGAATTCACGCACGACAACCTTGTAGCCTTTCTTCACTAGCTCAGGTTTGATCGCCAAATTCACCATATCGCCATACGGCCCTGGTGCCACGCCAAATGTGATCGTCTGCGGATCGCTGCTGGCGATCGCCAGTTGCATACCGGCAGCAAGCAGTGTGATGCCCAGCACGGCGCGAACAGAATGCGTCAATTTCATTGTGTAACTTTCCTGTCTGAATGTAACTTGCTGTCATTATTAAGAATGACAAGTTAAATCATAAAGACTAAAAAAGCATATCATTATTTCTCATCGGCTGTCGCGGATGACCGGGGCAGGCTTCACGAAGAAAGAGAGGCAGGTATGATAACGATTTGGGGTCGTGATAACTCGACCAACGTAAAGAAAGTCCTGTGGTGCATGGAAGAACTGACACTGTCTTATCAGCATATTGCGGCGGGTGGGCAATTCGGTCTTACCCATGAAGCCGATTATCTGGCGATGAACCCTAATGGCCTCATCCCCTGTTTGCGGGACGGCGATCTGGTGCTGTGGGAATCCAATACCATCGTGCGTTATCTGGCGGCACAGTATGGTCAGGATTCGCTGTATCTCGCGGATCCCGGCAAACGCGCCAGTGCTGAAAAGTGGATGGACTGGGCCAGCGCCCTCGCCGTTTCTTTTGGGCCGATGTTCATTAATATGGTACGCGTCGCGCCGGAAAAACGCGATATGGCGTTAGTACAGAAAGGCATCACCGAATGCGAACGCCTGTTCGATATTGTCGATACCGTCCTGGCTAATCAGCCGTGGCTATCCGGCGAACTGTTTGGTATTGGCGATATTCCGCTAGGCTGCATCGTCTACGGCTGGCTGAATATGCCGATTGAGCAACAGTCGCATCCGCATCTGGAACGTTGGTATCAGCAGTTGACTGAGCGCCCGGCGTATCAGAAGCACGTCATGATTCCTCTGTCTTGAGTAGAACAGGCACCGTAAGGTGCCTGATTTCTTACTCCAGTCCGACTTTCAGCAATTTGCCATTGTCGTGATCGGTCAGCAAATAAAGGTAGCCGTCAGGCCCCAGCCTTACGTCGCGAATGCGCTCGCCGCGATCGCCAAGCAAGCGCTCTTGGGACGCGACTTTGTCACCATCAAGCGCCAACCGAATCAAGTTCTTCTCTGCCAGTGCGCCGATAAACACTGAGTTTTTCCACTGTGGGAAACGATCGCTGTTGTAGAAAGCCATTCCGCTGATGCCCGGTGATTTTTCCCAATAGAAATCCGGGTTCGCCATCCCTGCAATCTCTTTTCCTTTCGCTTCTGGAATCTTCAACCCAGAATAGTTAATGCCGTGTGTCGCAACCGGCCAACCGTAATTTTCACCGGCTTTGGGGATATTGATTTCATCACCGCCTTTCGGGCCATGTTCATTTTCCCACAGCACACCAGACCACGGATTAATCGCCAATCCCTGCGGGTTGCGGTGCCCATAAGACCAGATTTCCGGCCGCGCATTAGGGGTATTCACAAACGGGTTATCGGGCGGCACCTTACCCTCTGCCGTCAGACGCACAATTTTGCCCTGTAATTTATCCAGATCTTGTGCGGTCGGGCGCTCATTGTTTTCACCCAGCGCGATAAACAGGTGACCTTGTCGATCAAACGCCAGCTTGCCGCCGAAGTGGTTACCCGTCGACAACTTCGGTTCCTGACGGAAGAAGACCGTGAAGTTCTCTAACCGCTTATTGTCCTCGGAGAGTTTGCCATAGCCGACTGCGGTTCCCGCTTGACCATCACTGCCCTCTTCAGCAAAACTCAGGTAGATGCGTCGATTCTGCGCAAAATTCGGCGATAGCGCGACTTCCAGCAATCCCCCCTGTGATTTGGCAAAAACCGTCGGTACACCCGCTATCGGTGCAGACAGCGCGCTGCCCGCTTTCCATAAGCGTAGATTCCCGGCGCGTTCCGTAATCAGTATCCCCTGATCTTCCGGCAAGAATGCTAATGACCACGGGTGATCCAGCTTATCCTGCAATTCCGTCACCTTCGGTTCCGCCGCCAATAACGGGCTGGAAAACAGCAGCGTCGCGCTAAGCAGCAGCCAATGTGGCGCAGTAAGAAATCGTCGTAACAGGGGGGCTGAAGCAGAATTGCGAGGCATCAGGCAGTAGGACATAGCGTTGTCTCCATCCAACAAAAAGTCCTGTAAATTTAGGCGGCGGGCAATGTTTGTGCAAAAAAACAGGGCAAGGTTTACATTTATTGAAGAAATTCAAAGAAACCAGTAGCTAAAGCGGCGGAAATAATAAATTGGATTATCTCGGCTGAATCATCCTGATTTTGTTTTCATCCCACGATTTCATCACACTGTTGTACAACCACATAGGCTGCACGTTATCAAACGATTCCTCGACGATATCAAGAAAGCCATCCGGTGTAACCTCACCAAGAAACGTCAATGTCGTCGTTGAATTATCGAAAAAATAAGCACGATGGCAGAGTCGGATCATCTCAGAGAGATAAATCAAGCTACGCTGATAACGCCCGAAGACCTTATCCTTCGGCACACTATGCCCGCCTAATGCAACACGCTGAGTTATTCGCTCCTCGTTGAGTTCTGGATCTGACGTACAGACATAATAAAGGTAAGGTTTATAACCGCTTTCTCTTGCCGCTTTTACAAAATCGAGATGACTTTTGTGACTCATCACGGACTCATAGGTAAAAGAAAGCCGATCGCGAATCCAGTCCTCCCTCAAACCTAAGGAAATTCTCTGTGCCAGCCTGGCCGCTGAGTCATCCATCGGACAATAGTGCTTTATCGACCGTCACCCCCCAGCAACGCAGGTAGATCAATGTGCTTTGCAATATCGTCGGGGTTCGGGTACTGCCCCAAAGGAACGGCGTAGGTTTCTCGCAATTCTTTAGTCAACGTCGTTTTGCCCGATCCATTCGGGCCTGCAACCCGTCTCAAGCTCGGCAAAGCAGCTCCCTGAGCTTAATTGGCGGTTGACCGTCCACGGGTTTAATTTCTGAGAGCGTACCATCAGGAGCTTGACTGACCAGCCATCCATCTTTGATATAAGCGATTGATACACCGGAATCTAACGCTTCTTTGATTGCCTGCTTTGAGGCACGGGCACCGATCTGCATTAAGGTTCGATTATCATCAATCTTGCTTTTACGCTGATGCTTCCGCACGACTTTAATTCGTTGCACCATCATGCCTCCTGACTCGTGGTAATGATGAAAAATTATACCATAACGTTCTGCATGCATTTACTATTTAGCGCCGCTTTGCGAAGCACCTTCCACGAGACCTCATCACCACGGCGATAAAATGCTGAGTTTTACACCACTGACTATAAGGATAATCAACTATGGTGTAGAATCCTCCGGTTTTTATTTTCTGTTTATTTTGTGAGCGAATAATATGCAACAACCACGTATCGGCTTTGTTTCCCTCGGCTGCCCGAAAAACCTCGTCGACTCCGAGAGGATTCTGACCGAACTGCGTACTGAAGGTTATCAGGTCGTCCCCCGCTATGACGATGCTGAACTGGTGATCGTCAATACCTGTGGTTTTATTGACAGCGCCGTACAAGAGTCGCTGGAAGCCATCGGCGAAGCGCTGAATGAGAACGGTAAAGTTATCGTGACGGGCTGTCTGGGTGCCAAAGAAAACCAAATACGCGAAGTGCATCCAAAAGTGCTGGAAATTACCGGTCCGCACAGCTACGAGCAGGTGCTGTCGCACGTGCATCAATATGTTCCTAAACCGACGCACAACCCGTTTACCAGTCTGGTTCCCGAGCAGGGAGTGAAACTCACGCCGCGCCATTACGCGTATCTGAAAATTTCAGAAGGCTGTAACCACCGCTGCACGTTCTGCATCATTCCTTCTATGCGTGGCGATTTAGATAGCCGTCCAATTGGTTCGGTGCTGGATGAAGCGAAACGTCTGGTTGATGCCGGCGTAAAAGAGTTGCTGGTGATTTCTCAGGACACCTCGGCGTACGGCGCTGATGTGAAACAGCGCACCGGATTCTGGAACGGGCAGCCGGTCAAGACCAGCATGGTCAGCCTGTGTGAGCAACTAGCATCACTCGGCGTATGGGTGCGCCTACACTATGTCTACCCTTACCCACACGTAGACGATGTGATTCCATTAATGGCAGAAGGCAAAATTCTTCCTTATCTGGACATCCCGCTCCAACACGCCAGCCCGAAAATTCTCAAACTGATGAAACGCCCCGGCGCAGTAGAAAGAACGTTGGAGCGCATTAAGCGCTGGCGTGAAATTTGCCCAGACTTAACGCTGCGTTCTACCTTTATTGTCGGTTTCCCCGGCGAGACGGAAGAAGATTTCCAAATGCTGCTCGACTTCCTGACAGAAGCCAAACTCGACCGCGTAGGCTGTTTTAAATTCAGCCCGGTCGAAGGCGCAGCAGCCAATGCATTGCCGGATCAGGTACCGGAAGCGATCAAAGAAGAACGCTTCCACCGTTTCATGCAGCTTCAGCAGGCCATTTCTACCCAGCGCTTGCAGGATAAAATTGGCCGTGAAGTCCTGGTGTTGATCGATGAAATCGACGAAGAAGGCGCGATTGGCCGCAGCATGGCCGATGCGCCTGAAATCGACGGCGCGGTTTACCTCAACGGAGAAACTGGCGTGAAAGTCGGCGACATCGTTAAGGTCAAAGTCGAACACGCAGACGAATACGATCTGTGGGGTAGCCGGGTTTAGCACGCCCATCACGCCAGCTTTTCTGCCCGAAAGGCTGGCGTTTTATTTTCATATCATCGTCCCCTGACGCTGAAAATTCAATCAATAAACTGCCCGTTCCTCGCCTTCGTCTTGCTTCCCCCAGTCAGGTAAAGTAGCCTTGAGGCATGATTAGTCGACTAGCCTTACCCGAGGCATAAGCATGTGGAAACGCCTGACATTCAGTTTGTTAGCCCTCATTGGCGTGCTGCTGCTCTCTGCTTTTGCCCTCGATCGTTGGATCAGTTGGAAAACCGCGCCGTTTATTTACGATGAGCTTCAGACGCTGCCGAAGCGTCAGGTTGGCGTCGTATTGGGGACGGCGAAATACTACCGTACCGGCGTGATCAATCAGTATTATCTGTTCCGTATGCAAGGGACGATTAACGCTTACAACAGCGGTAAAGTCAGCTATCTGCTCCTCAGTGGTGATAACGCGCTGCAAAGCTATAATGAGCCGATGACGATGCGGCGCGATTTGATCGCCGCTGGCGTTCCGCCGTCGGATATCGTGCTAGACTATGCAGGTTTCCGCACGCTGGACTCCATCGTCAGAACACGTAAGGTATTTGATACCAACGATTTCACCATCATCACCCAACGCTTCCACTGCGAACGCGCGCTGTTCATCGCGCTGCACCTCGGGATTCAGGCGCAGTGTTACGCCGTGCCCTCGCCCAAAAATATGATGACCGTGCGGGTTCGTGAGTTTGGCGCTCGTCTGGGCGCGCTGTTCGATCTGTATATCCTTAAGCGCGAGCCGCGCTTTTTAGGGCCGCAGGTGCCGATTCCCTCAGAACATACCATTCCAGAAGATGCCCCGAATTATCCTGCCGTCCTGCCGGAGCAGGTGCTGCCTTCGCCAGTTCATCAGGCTAAACCTGACCAACCGGCGAAAGCCGGGCCCGAACCGCAGAACGAGCACACCGCACCGTAAAGTCTTTTTCTACGCCGTTTTCCCTAGCGCATAGGTGAGTTTGCGCCATAGCCATTCAAGCGGCCCTTGTCGAAAATAGCGCAACCAGTAGTGTGAAAAGACCAGATTGGCGATCCAAATCGCAGGAACCAGCACCAGCAGTTGCAGGCGGCTGAAGGCCATAAACAGGCCAAACTGGTTAAACATCACCACGCAAATCAGCGTTTGCAGCAAATAGTTGGTTAACGCCATACGCCCGACATCCGTAATCCAGTACGTAATGCGCCATTGGCACAACGTGCCCCAAAAACTATAGCACAGCGCCAGATAGCCTATTGCCTGCAAAGGTGAACTCAGTTCGCGCGGAATTTGCAATAACAGTCCGCTCCAGCGATATTCCCAATCCACCAGCCACTGCCCCACCACGCCAATACTGTTAATCGCCACGCCCAGTGGAATCAGCCACAGTGCAACCTTGCGATAGTGTGCCGTGCTGAATTCACCTTTCAGCCAGCCGCTGCGCATCAAACCTGCTCCTAATAGCATCGATCCCGCTAGCAGCCAGCCGTACTGCACACCCAGCGACAACAGACTTTCCGTGAGCAGATTGACGCGATTACTCCACGCTTCCGGTCCGCCTAACGCCCGCCAATAAGCCTCATAGGTGATATCCACCATACCCGGTAGCCAGAATCTCCCCGGTTGCAGGCTCAGAATCTGGCTCAATACCAACAGCACGCCGATTCCCACCAGATACAGAACCGCCCCCGTACGCATTAATAATTGGCTGCTTTCCGCATGGCGAATCATGCCGTAACACACCAGCCCAATTAGCGCATAGTCGAGCAAAATATCGCCATCCCACAGGAAAATGGCATGAATCAAGCCGATGATCATCAACCAGAACAGACGCGCATGTACCCAGCGTTTCCCCCGTGACAATAGCATCTGGAGACCTGCACCAAAAAGAAGGGAAAACAGCGTGAGAAATTTTGCCTGCGCCAGTAGATCCATCGCCGCCCACGTTAAAGCATCAGATAACGTGACTTGTCCCTGCCAGGCTGGATTCAGGTATGCCGCATGGGGCAAGCCAAACGCCGTAATATTCATCAGCAAAATGCCCAGAATGGCGACGCCGCGAGCAAAATCCAGCGCAACGATCCGCGCAGGTGGCGATTGAATTGATGGTACAGAGTGAGAAGGCATACACATTACATTTTCAAATCATCGAAGTCGCGATTGTATGCATAGGCGGGGAAAAAGCGAAAGAACTTACCAATGTAGCGATGACCTATTAAGCGATGACAACGTGTATGTTCTTCATCATCGCTAATAGAGAGGCTTAATTATGGTGGTGGCGCACCGCACGCAAGAATTCCTGACGTGTGTTCTGACTGGATTTAAACAGTCCACCGAGTGATGTCGTCGTCGTGGCGCTAGTCGCATCACGAATACCGCGCGCTTTCACGCAGTAATGCACCGCATCGATCGAAACCGCAACGTTATTGGTACCCAATAGCGTTTGCAGCGCGACTAAAATCTGCTGTGTTAAGCGTTCCTGCACCTGAGGACGCTGAGAGAAAAACTGGACGATGCGATTGAGCTTCGACAAACCGATGACGCCATCTTTCGGAATATATGCCACCGTCGCTTTCCCATCGATCGTCACGAAATGGTGTTCACAAGTACTGGTCAGCGTAATATCCCGCACAGTGACCATTTCATCGACCTTCATTTTGTTTTCAATGATGGTGATTTTAGGAAAATTGGCGTAGTCCAAACCGGAGAATATTTCATCAACGTACATTTTGGCGATACGAGTCGGTGTTTCAGCCAGGCTGTCATCGCTCAGATCGAGACTCAGCAAATTCATAATTTCCGTCATATGCTCGGCAATACGTTGCTTACGCGTATCCCGATCCAATAACGCGCCGCGCAGCGGCGTTTCCAGACCGCGAGCCAGTAGCGCTTCGTGCACCATAACGGCTTCTTTACTTAGTGATGACATTATTATTCTCCTGCAGGTGTAACTATGCCTATCGCACTATCACGGCCTTGATTGAACCCTAGCGCCGTCAACACTCTAGTTGAGAGAGTCACGATTATCCAGCGATTGTATCTCATGATTGTTGAAATAGATTCAGGTTATCAAATGTGACGAATGTGACGATACACGGTCGCGAGGTGTGAATCGTACGCACAGAAAAACCACGATTCCGTCATCAAGGTTCGTCATAAACAAAAAAGCACCGGGTGGATATCCCGGTGCTTTTAGCGATAACGTCCCTGATGTTGGCGGTCTACAGAGCGCTGAAGACGCTTGCTATCAGGCTATCAGAAGGTTTCCCAGTTATCGTTTGCATGACCTTTCTTACCGCCAGAAGCCGCTAATAGCATCGGCTTCTCTGCGGCGGGTGTTTTCTCCGCCAGACGAGGTTGGGAACGACGATGTGCATCTGCCGCCGACAACTGGAACACCGATACCGCTTCAGTTAACTGACGCGCCTGATCTTCCAGCGAGGCGGCAGCGGCGGCAGACTCCTGCACCAATGCGGCGTTCTGTTGCGTCACACCATCCATCTCCGTCACAGCCTGACCAATCTGGGTAATACCGCGACTCTGTTCATCCGATGCCGATGCGATTTCGCCCATCAGATCGTTCACACGGGTAATCGCGGAAATGATGGAGTCCATCGCTTCGCCAGTTTGTGTGACCTGATTTGACCCCGTATTGACGCGTTCAACGGATTCCGCAATCAGGCTTTCAATTTCTTTCGCCGCCTGAGCACTGCGCTGCGCCAGATTACGAACTTCGCCCGCCACTACCGCAAAACCACGCCCTTGCTCACCGGCTCTGGCCGCTTCCACCGCCGCGTTCAACGCCAGAATGTTGGTCTGGAAGGCAATGCCGTTAATCACGCTGGTGATGTCAGCAATTTTCTTCGAGCTGGTTGTAATACTCGCCATCGTCGCCATCACATCAGCCGTGACATCGCCCCCTTTCTTCGCCGCGATGGACGCATCCTGCGCCAACTTGGTCGCCTGATGTACGTTATCCGCATTCTGTTTTACCGTCGCACTCAACTCTTCCATACTGGCGGCGGTCTGCTCCAGTGCAGCGGCCTGCTGTTCCGTACGTGCAGAGAGATCGTTATTGCCGCTCTTGATTTCACTGGAACCCTGATGAATCGATGCAGAGCTGTCGCGGATAATAGAAACCGTATTCACCAGACTTCCCTGCATCTCTTTCAGATAAGGAATCAGTTGTCCGGCACAGTTACGGCCAAACTCGTCGATCGGGTGATTAAGCTGTCCGGCGGCCAACACCCGGAAATATCCTTTGATCATATTCAACGGTTTGACCAGGTAGTTGACCAGATAGCGATCCGTCAACAGCAGGATAATCAACCCAAGAACCGCTGCACCGAGCAAAATATGGTTACTCCAGCCAACCAGACCGTAGACCTCGTTCATTGACTCCTCTGACGAGGAAAGAATCGCGGCCTGGTATTTCTCCATATTGACGCCGAACGCCACGCTCAACGGCGGGTAGGATTTACGAAAAAGCTGACGGAACTCCTCCTGACGATTCTCACGCGCAGCGTTCAGCATCGGCGTCAACCCGTTATCCAGTAACTGGGTCCACGCAGCTATCGTATCGTCTGCGGTTTCTTTATTGACGCCAGCATGCTCACTGGCTTTGAACGCAGCCAGTTGATCTGACGCGTTTTTAAACGCGATGGTTGCTGACGTAAAGACTTTTTCTGCTTCCGCCGTTTCGCCCGTTTGCTGGAAATCCATCGAGCGTAACAAACGAGTAACCGTACGAAAATACTGGTCATTGCCTTTTACCAGCATCTCTACGTCTTTACGTTGAGTTTCGCCGGATTCCAACAGTTTGGTCATGTTGCTTAATGAGGTGGTGGTAAAAAAAGACGCGCCACCCCATACAACAAGAAACAGGCCCAATATTGTTAAAAGCATTGCCCTGATGGTGATATTTTTTAAAAAATTCACAGAAGACTCCTATAAATTATCTGGCGACTTTCCTCTGCGCTTTATGCAACATAGCTGCACATTTTTAATTGGAAATACGCCTGGTGTTACGCCATTTAATGAAGAGCAGAGGCTCTCATTAGTTAGAGCTATTTTCATTTTATGACAAAAATATACTTTTACTTACAATAACGATAACATGCTCCTACCACACATTAACATTATCGGCACTTCTGGCAGGCCACTTTACGCTTTTCCATCAAAAAATACGACCAAAATTGATAACATAGATAGTTTTTGACTATCATTTTACTACAACAATTTATCTATACATTTAACTATTTATTTTAATTATCTATTTTCTCTTCTTCACTATTACATCACAGTAAAATACAATTTTATTTTCCTGTGATTATTCTTATTTCCATTTTGGTCTCATATTTAGAAAAATATGCTTCTATTCGTTATAAAGTTGATTATGGTGCTATTCATTCAGGTCGCGATCATTTTATCTCTTTCTAAGCCCAAATATTAATCCTGATGATAATTACGCCCATCATTTTCATGATGCAGGCAAAATTGCACACGACTCGCTTACATCTCGTTCATCTCCGTGTGGCGTGATCCTGTTGCGAAATGCGCAGCTTACCGCTACACTTCACAAAAAATGAATAATCAAACGCTAGTTCATTACGAAAAGAGAAAATTATGGATTTGACCCAACTCCGCATGTTCTGTCTCGTTGCTGAAACGGGCTCAGTCGCGCGCGCCGCAGAACAGCTTCATCGGGTGCCTTCAAATCTGACCACGCGGTTACGCCAGTTGGAACAGGAATTGGGTACCGATCTATTCATCCGTGAGAGACAGCGCCTGCGCCTGTCTCCTATTGGGCACAATTTCTTATGTTATGCGCAGCGCATTCTGGCACTGAGTGAAGAAGCGATCAGCATGACGCGCACGGGTGAACCCACGGGTAATTTCGCGCTAGGCTCGATGGAAAGCACTGCGGCAACCCGTTTGCCCACACTGTTAGCAGCTTACCATCAGCGCTACCCCAACGTGTCGCTGTCTCTGAATACCGGTACCTCTGGGGAAATCATTGAGCGCGTACGGGCAGGAACGCTGGCAGCCGCGTTAGTCGATGGCCCCGTCGTTTACGATGAACTGAATGGCTGTTCATGTTTTACAGAACGACTCGTGCTGATATCCGACACAACGCACGCGCCGATTAGCCAGGCGCGGGATGCCAGCCACGATACCCTGTTTGCCTTCCGCCCCAGCTGTTCCTATCGAAAGCGCCTTGAGAGCTGGTTCCGGCAGGATGGCGTGGTGCCCGGCACTATCATGGAGATCCACTCATACCATGCCATGCTTGCCTGTGTAGCCAGCGGTGCCGGGCTGGCCATGCTCCCGTATGCCATACTTGAATCGCTGCCCGCTGGCGCGCGCGTTCAGGTGCATGAATTGCCGCCCGACATCGCCGCGGCGTCCACGTGGCTCGTCTGGCGGCGAGACGCCTTCGGCCCCAATGTCGAAGCGCTAAAAAAGCTCATTATTGAACAGTGCAGCATTATTGAACCACCCGCTCAGCAGGAATAACCCCTAATTTTCCCTGAGCGGCCATTTTAAGACCCGACGATACGGTGATGAATACCACGTCCTCTCATTCACTTTACAACCCATAACGGAATACCATTAGGAGTCTCCACCATGCAAATGATTAAAACCCGTGCCGCCATCGCCTGGGGTCCCAACCAGCCACTGTCGATTGAAGAAGTAGATCTGATGCCACCACAAAAAGGTGAAGTTCTGGTACGCATCGTCGCAACTGGCGTGTGCCACACGGATGCCTACACGCTGTCCGGCAAAGATCCTGAAGGTGTTTTTCCCGCCATTCTGGGTCATGAAGGCGGTGGGATTGTAGAAGCGATTGGAGAAGGTGTCACCAGCGTCGCCGTCGGCGATCACGTTATTCCGCTTTACACGCCAGAATGTGGCGAATGTAAATTCTGTCGCTCCGGCAAAACCAACCTGTGTCAGGCTATTCGCTCCACGCAGGGCAAAGGCCTAATGCCAGACGGCACCACCCGTTTCTCTAAAAACGGCCAGCCGATTTTCCACTACATGGGCACATCCACGTTCGCAGAGCACACCGTCGTGCCTGAAATTTCGCTGGCGAAAGTGAATAAAGAAGCGCCGCTGGAAGAAGTCTGCCTACTGGGCTGTGGCGTGACCACCGGTATGGGTGCGGTGCTGAATACGGCAAAAGTTAAAGCTGGTGATACCGTTGCGATTTTCGGCCTTGGCGGCATTGGTTTGTCGGCCATTATTGGCGCGCAAATGGCCGGTGCCGGACGTATCATCGGTATCGATCTCAACACCAGCAAATTCGATCTGGCGCGCAAACTGGGTGCTACCGATCTGATCAATCCGAAAGATTATGACAAGCCAATTCAGGATGTCATCGTTGAGTTGACCGATGGCGGCGTGGACTTCTCCTTCGAGTGTATCGGTAACGTCAATGTCATGCGTTCCGCACTAGAGTGCTGCCATAAAGGCTGGGGTGAATCCATCATCATCGGCGTAGCGGGTGCAGGCGAAGAAATCTCCACTCGTCCATTCCAACTGGTGACCGGTCGCATATGGCGCGGTTCCGCATTCGGCGGCGTAAAAGGCCGTAGCGAACTGCCAGGCATTGTCGATCGTTACCTGAAAGGCGAGTTCCCGCTGAATGATTTCATCACCCACACCATGGGACTGGACGACATCAACACGGCATTCGATTTAATGCACGCAGGCAAATCGATTCGCTCTGTGATTCATTTCGGTTAATTGCACCACCGTCAGGAACAGAAAAAGGAGGCTGTACAGCGATGACATCATCACTGGAACTGCTGGAAGAACACCGTATGTTTGGTGGCTGGCAACAGCGCTACCGCCATGTGTCAGACACGCTGAACACCGCGATGACATTCAGCATTTATCTGCCACCGACGCAGGATGACACGCCGCCGCCCGTGCTTTACTGGCTGTCCGGGTTAACCTGCAACGACGAAAACTTTACGACGAAAGCAGGCGCACAGCGCGTTGCCTCCGAGCTGGGTCTGGTGCTGGTGATGCCAGATACCAGCCCGCGTGGCGAGGGCGTAGCGGACGATGCCGGTTACGATCTGGGTCAGGGTGCAGGGTTCTACGTAAATGCCACGCAGTTGCCCTGGTCGACACACTACCGGATGTATGACTACATCAGCACCGAATTGCCGACACTGATCCAGCAGCATTTTAACGTGAACCGCCGTCAGTCTATCAGTGGACATTCGATGGGTGGACACGGCGCACTGATGCTGGCGCTGCGCAACCCGGAAAAATTCCTTTCTGCATCGGCGTTCGCGCCCATCGTTAACCCCAGTCAGGTTCCCTGGGGACGCAAGGCGCTTACCGCCTACCTCGGCGAGGATGAAACGCAGTGGTTGCAATATGACAGTTGTCATTTACTGGCCAATAGCCAGAAGATGCTACCAATATTGGTCGATCAGGGAGACTGCGATCAATTTCTTCCCGACCAACTGCAACCGGCAAAACTGGAAGAACTGGCAAGTCAGTATGCCTGGCCGCTAACGCTGCGGACACAGTCTGGCTATGACCACAGCTATTTCTTCATCGCCAGTTTCATTGAGGACCACCTGCGCTTCCATGCCCAGCATTTGTTCGAGTAATCGCTTAAACTGTGCTACGAATAATGGGCTATGCTCATCTGGCTGATAACCGCACTCGGGGATGGATACCATTCCGGTTCCCCGAGTGCTATTTCTCTTCACTATCACAGAAAATCGCAGTAAAAAATAGCGTACCTGCCGTGCTAAATAACGGAATCAAATCAGACAATAAGGAAACCTTGATGATACACGTTCATCACCTCGAAAAATCCCGTTCTACCCGCGTGACCTGGCTGCTGGAAGAGTTGGGCGTTAATTATGAAATCATTCGCTATACGCGTGACCCAAAAACGTTTAGTGCTCCAGCATCGCTCAAGCAAATCCACCCATTAGGTAAATCGCCGGTGATTACCGATGGCGACCTTACGATTGCCGAATCCGGGGCGATTGTGGAATACCTGATTGAGACTTACGGTAACAGCAGGCTCCGTCCACAGAGTGGACAAGCGCTACTGGACTATCGTTTCTGGCTGCATTTTGCTGAAGGTTCGTTCATGCCACTGCTGGTGATGCGTCTGGTATTGGCGAAAACAGAATCCGCGCCGATGCCATTCTTCATTCGCCCCGTGGCGCGAAAAATTGTGAAAAGTATCGAAAAGGCGTTTATTCTACCGCGATTGACGGCGCAGCTTCAGTTCATCGAGCAGCATTTGAGTACACAAGACTGGCTTGCAGGAGAGTCACTCAGCGGTGCGGATATACAAATGGCAGTCCCGCTCGTGCTGGCAAAAACGCGTCTGGATTTCAGTCACTATCCGTATATCCAGCAATACATTGAGAGAATAGAAAACCAGCCTGCTTTTCAACGGGCTATCGCTCAGGATTAACGACGCATTCGGGACATGTTCTCATCGACGATGAGAAATAAACCGTTCCATGAGTAACAACACAGAAATTCTGTGAGCATTTGCTGATTATTCATAAAGTAATAACGATATGCTGCGGTTTACCCCGATATATTTCGAACTATAACACGATAGAGGATAGCAGTAGTCGATAGGTGGTATACCGTCAGGATGCGGCTTTGATACGTTGGGAGTGATTAATTTTGCAGAGAAAACGCGTTTCATCAACAGAGTTGTTTTCAGTCGGATACGATGCAGAAAAAAGTCAGTTAGAAGTCGAACTGCTGAATGGGAGTATTTACCTCTATAGCGGCGTCGCACGCATGATTTATGAAGAGCTGATGGCAAGCAAGACGAAGTACCGCTACTACACCAGCTACATCAAAAATTCATTCCCTTACGAGAAGACACAATAGTTTTTAAAGACAACGAACCGTCGTTTTTAAAGACAAAAATAGTCTATAAGAGCGGAGCTCCCTCTCCGCCTCTTCTCTTCCTACCGGTTTATTCTTTAGCAGACTCAACGGTATTAAAGGCCGCCAGAAGAACCTCTTCATTGAGCGTCAACGGCAGATAATGAATGGATTCTCCCACCTGCAAGGTTCGGGCAATAACGGCCTGAAGCGCCGCGCGATCGTGAATATCCACATCCAGTGCGGCCAGCGAGGTCGGCAAACCCAATGCCTTAAACGCCGATTTCAGTTGGCACAGCGTTTCACGATCCCCCAGCAAGGCACTCTGCACCAGAAGGCCATAGGCCACTTTAGTGCCGTGCAGGAAGCGTTCCGTTTGCGGCAACACCGTCAAACCATTATGAACCGCATGTGCCGCCGCCACACGGGTGTAACGTTCACCCAACCCGCCAACCATACCGCCACCCGCAATGATCGCATCGACCACATCCAGAAAGTCCTGCGTCAGTTCACCACGTTTGACGGCTTCCAGCGCAGATTCACTTTGTTGCAGCAACACGTTGCGAATATCCAATGCGGCCTGTAAGCCCAGTCGAACAGAAAGCGGCAGCGTTTCTGACTGAGGACTCAGCACGACGGCTTCATACCATTTCGCCAGCGTATCACCGACGCCAGCCAGCAGGTACTCCACCGGTGCTGCCAGCAAAATCCGCGGCTCCACCAGCACCAGATGGTTAGCATCGGTGAAAATCTCGAAACGCAACGCCTGGCCGGCATCGTTATACCAGACGGACAGCGGCGTCCAAGCCGCACAGGTCGCCGCAATAGTCGGAATAGCCACCAGCGGCACGCCAATGTGGCGCGCGGTGACCTTCGCGGTATCCAGCACCGCCCCACCACCGATGCCAATAACAACCTGGCAGCCATCGCCCGCCTGTGCAACCAGTTTTGCGACTTCCCTCTCGCTACAGTGCGCGCCAAACTGAACGCGTCGAGCTGAAGGGGCGTCGAATTCGGCTGGCAAATATGGTCGCGCCGCAGCCATCGCCCGCTCACCGTAGATCCACAGTGCGTTTTTCAGCATCTCCGGCGGATAAAACTCCAGCAGCTTATCGAGAGCACCAGAGAAAGAAAAATAGTTAGCAGGGCCAACCTGTACACGGACTGTCGTTGTGTGCATGTTCGAATTTTCCTCGCCGCGCCTTTTCTTGAGCACGGTCTTATCTTATGTTTTTAACAGCCGAATATGCTGCGCTACCCGGTTGATAATCCCATCTTATTCATTTGCTTGCGGTAGATTAAGAACTTTTTTACTTAATTTATGCTTTTTCGTTCATAGCCACCCTATCTCAAACACTTGAAGCTGTATTAAATTCTCTGGGATATGTGCTACCTTTCTTTTCCGTTATTTGATGACCCTGACCGCCAAGAGCGTTACCGACCATGATCCCTACCTCCCAAAGCCGACTGGAAATGCACAATATTTCCATCTCCTTTTCTGGTTTCCACGCCCTCAAGCAGGTTAATTTCACACTGGAAGGGGGATCGATTCATGCCCTGACCGGCGCAAACGGCGCGGGTAAATCCACGCTTATGACGATCTTATCAGGGGCTTACGATCACTATCAGGGTGACATTCTGATTAATGGTAAGCAGGTTGACGTCCATTCACCGCGTGATGCCAAGCGGTACGGTATTCATCTGGTGCAGCAGGAAGTCGATGTCGCGCTGGTTCCCACGCTGTCCGTAGCGGAAAACATTATGCTGGATACACTGGCGCAGGACGGGCATTTGCTGAGTTGGCCGCAAATATACCGCCAGGCGCAGGTGCTGCTCGATCAGCTTGGTGTTCACCTCAATGTTCGTCAGCGGCTGGATATCTGTACGCTGGCCGAGAAACAGCAAATTCTGCTCGCCCGCGCCTTGTCCCACGAGTGCCGCTTCCTGATCTTAGATGAACCCACTGCCCCGCTGGATCAGGCAGAAAGCGCACGCCTTTTTCAGGTAGTGCGCCGTTTACAGGCCGATGGCATCGGGATCGTGTTTATTTCCCACCGTATTCATGAGCTGAGCGAAATCTGCGATACATTGACCGTTCTGCGTGACGGCGAGTTTGTCAGCAGTAGGGCAATGCAGGGACTCAGCGGCGAAGAGATCGTAGAGCGAATGCTGGGGCATCGGCTTGACGACATCTTCCCACCACGCCGAACGGCACCTGCCGAAGAGACGCTGCTTCAGGTCACCGGCTTGCACGACGAAACGCTGCTGCACAATATTTCTCTTACGCTACGCAGAGGGGAAATTCTGGGTATCGCTGGGCTGGCTGGCGCGGGGAAAACCGAGCTATGTAAAGCACTGTTCGGCGCGGAGCCGTGCCAGATCGCACAAGGAGAATATCGCGGTAAACCCTGGCGACCACACTCGCCGCACCAGTCCGTCGAGCAGGGTCTGGCGCTGGTTCCTGAAGAGCGGCGTAAAGAAGGCATTTTTATTGATGAATCTGTCACCATGAATCTCAGCATCACCGCCACCGACAGTTTTTCTCGCTGGGGCTTCTTCAGCCGCAGTAAGGCAGTCAACTGGGCGAAACAGATCGTTGATCAACTAGCAGTTCGCACCACCGGTCCGGCACAAAAGCTGGCGCGCCTGTCGGGTGGAAATCAGCAGAAAGTGGCGATCGGCAAGTGGCTACGCAGTGAAGCACAGGTTCTGATTTTTGACGAACCAACCAAAGGCGTGGATATCAAGGCCAAACAGGACTTGTTCACGCTGATTGACGACCTCGCCCGTCAGGGCAAAGGCATTATTTATGCCTCGGGCGAGTTTTCCGAACTGGTTGGACTCTGCGATCGCATCTGCGTGCTATGGGATGGCCGCATTGTCGCAGAGCTGAACGCCGCTGAGATTGACGAAGAAACCCTACTTTTATATTCAACTGGAGGAACTCCCGCGTGAGTCACCCACTTTCATCTAACGGGGCGCTCCCCTTCCGTCACCACGTTTTCGAGTTTCTCTATAAGTGGGGCATGCTGATCACGGTTGTCGCGCTGATTGCCCTCTTCGGGCTGGCGTCGGACAATTTCCTCGATCCGTATAACATTATTAATATCCTGCGCTCTATCGCCATCGTCACGGTGATTGCGATTGGTGTCTCTATTTCGCTGTCCGTGGGCGGTTTCGATCTTTCCGTGGGCTCAACGGCTTCGCTGGCCAACGCGCTGGTTATCTCCCTTTTTGTCTGGTACGGATTCGGTACCACAGGTGCGATCGTTCTGACGCTGCTGCTGTGTACGCTGGTCGGGCTGTTCAACGCCTTCCTCATCGTCGTGCTGAAGATTCCTGATATGCTGGCGACGCTTGCCAGCCTGTTCGTCATTCAGGGCGTCGCGATGACCTACAGCTATGGCGGCTCTATCACACAGAACATGGTGCTGCCAAGCGGCGAGATGGCGGAAGGCATCATTCCTGAGTTCTTTGCCTCACTGGGTCAGGTACCAGTAATTGTTGTCATCATGCTGGCAGTAACGGTGCTGGTGCAGCTGTATCTGTCCCTCACCAAACACGGCCGCCGAATGTATGCCATCGGTGGCAACCCGGAGGCTGCGAGACTCGCGGGGATTCGTACGGCACGTTATCGTGTGCAGGCGTATGTGTTTTCTTCATTACTCGCGGCGCTGGGCGGCATTTTACTGGCATCACGTATCGGCTCTTCTCAGGTCAATGCCGGAGGCGGCTATTTGATGGATGCCGTTGCCGCTGCTTACATCGGTTTCTCGCTGGCGGGGTCCGGTAAACCAAACGCGCTGGGTACGTTGCTCGGTGCCGTTATTCTTGGCGTCTTACAGAATGGGCTGGTGATGCTCTCCGTGCCTTATTACGCCATGGATATTATCAAAGGTCTGGTTCTGGCGCTCGCGCTGGCAATGACCTATATCCAGAAACGCTGATACGCACTGACTTCCGCCCCATTCATCCGGATTCGGGGCGGATTCACCATTCAGCCCACCACTATCTTCCTTCATTAAATCGGACTTTTCCCACAAAAAATATCACCACACCCGTTTTATTATTTACTGCTGTTATTATTAATAGATAAATATTCCCTCATACAACAAAGAGATTAATCAGAAGAATCACAAATAATAACGTTTCGTTTTAGATCTGATGTGTAGCACTTTCATTATCTCGCAAATATCTTTCATTCCTTCACCGATCGTGAAGCTGACGTAGATAATCGATGACAAAATATTCAATCTGAAGAAACGTTCAATTTTAGTAATCAATTAAAATTGATTAGCATCATATTTTCGTTGCCGGGCAATATTCCCTTATACCCGGCGAAATCAGATTACCTCTTATTTGTATCCGTTCTGCTGGGCATACTCATCAATATTTTCAATCGTCTTTTCCATCAACAGTTGCAGCGATGAAGCAGACGTCCAGGAGATATGTGGAGTAATCAGAAGATTAGGCAGAGTTTTCGCCGCGACCATCAATGGATTGTCTTTTTGCGGCGGTTCCTGCGTCAGGCAGTCCAGCGCTGCGCCAGCGATGACGCGCTCATGCAATGCCAAAGCCAACGCATTTTCATCAATCAATCCACCTCTGGCAGTGTTAATAAGAAACGCAGTGGGTTTACACAGTGCGAGCGTCTCCGCATTAATCAGATGCCGCGTGCTCGCATTGAGCGGACAGTTGAGTGAAATCACATCCGCCAGCCGCAGAACGTCCTCAAACGGCAGATAACCCACACGACACTGCGAAACGCCTCGGTGCTCGGCAAAAATCACCTTCATCCCCAGCGCTTGAGCCAAACGCGCGACTTCCCGCCCAATCGCACCTGCCCCGATGATGCCCAGCGTCGCACCTGCAATGTCTTTAACGGGATGATCAAAATAGGCAAATTGCGACTGGCTGGCCCATCGATCGCCCAATTGATCGCGATACCACGCCATCAGGCTGTGCTTTAGCGCGAAAATCATGGCAATCACGTGCTCGGATACGGCTTGCGTCGAGTAGCCCGGCACATTTTTGACAGTGATACCCAACTCTTTGGCCGCGACAAGATCGATATTGTCGGTTCCCGTTGCCGTCACGGCAATCAGCTTCAGCTCAGGCAACGCGGCCAAGGTATCTCGCGTTAACAGGGCTTTATTCGTGATGATAACGTGGGTGTCTTTTGCTCGGGCGATAACGTGATCGAGCGAGGTGTAGTTATATTCAATCCATTCATGGCGACATTGTGGACGCCTAAAATTCGTCTTTTTCAGAAAAATGGTTTCAGGCAGTGAGCCTTTATCCAAAAAGGTAATTTTTAACATCATCGTGTCCTGGTTGCTATTCATACACTGATTGCCGATATCATGCGTTCCGCAATTGGCAATCACGACAGGTATTCTCATACAAAAATAATGAATTAATTTCTCTGTACGACACAAGACAACGAACGCACTAATAACGTTACACTTCCTGCCTCATCGGGAATCCATCACTCCGTAACGTGAAGCGTAGTCAGCATTAAAGCAATTAACAATACCTAATATAATGAATTCCATTCATCGACGTTGTTAGCAACGACATTCAGAAATATCACAATAAAACGCCGCGGATAATTGCGTATTGTTCTCATGTCATCAGCAAAGATCATGGCGGCAATAACGGGTCACGACGAATCTCCGTCGTGAATCAGGCAAAATAAATGTGTGAGAAAAACAGCAGAAGCGGTGCTATGTAACTGGAGAGGGAAAGCGAACGGAGGCATCCTCCCCGGAACAAACTTGCCCATTCCGGGGAGGTGTTGCATCAGAAGTTGACGTTTACCGATACCCAGTAGTTACGACCTGGCAGGACGGAGCCTGTGGTTGTCTGACTTGACGTAAAGTAATCACCAGCCGTTGTAGTACCTGTACCAACAGGGAAAACATAGGTTTTGGTGAAATCTTTATCTAACAGGTTGTTGACCGACCCATTCAAGGTGACATCTTTGGAGATCTTATACGAACCTCCCAGATTCACGACAGTAAATGATTTGAAATCCGAGCCAAGATTGTCATGAACAACTTTGTTTGCCGCACTGAGCTGATCATAGTTCTCCGTGAAACGGGCGGTTTTACCCCGATACTCCGCTTTAAGCCAAGTACTCAACTGCTCATTCACCGTCCAATTTACACGAGCATTGGCCATATGCTTAGGCGTATTAGTCAGGCGAGCGCCTGGATTTTCACCGCCTTTTTGCTCGCTGTCGGTAAAGGTGTAATTGACGTTCAACGTCCAGTTATCCGACCACAGAGGAATGGTCGATCCCAGCTCCAGACCTTGCGTGTTCGCTTTACCGATATTGCGGAAACCGATAGTATTACTATCTATATCATAGCTATCGATTTTATTACTGAAATGGTTATGGAATAGCGTCGCATTGGCTGAAAAACCGCTGAAATGCTCGTAGTATGCGCCCAACTCTGTATTGACGCTTTTTTCCGGTTTCAGGCTAGGGTTACCAATCGTGTTACTCTGCCCCTGACGGGAAACACCACTAATACCGTTGTGCAGTTGGGAAAGTTTTGGTGTTTTATAACCCGTACTTATGCCCCCTTTAATCGTTAATTCATCCAGAGCATTCCACACCAAATAAGCACGCGGACTCACATGGCCACCGAAAGCTTCATGATGTTCGTAACGTGCACCTGTCGTCAGCGCCAGAGAGTCAAGCAGCCGCCATTCATCCTCAGCGAACAATGACCAGGAATTCTGCTCAAATTTCTCTCCGCTGTTGACTTGAACCACGCCGTCCTTCATGACCGAATTCCAATACTGGCCGCCGACGCTGAGTAGATGGCTGTCACCAATCGGAGAAACCACCTTAGTGTCCAAAATCAGATTGGTGTTTTTCAACAACCGCTTATCACCCGCATGATTAGCTCTTACCGTCGCATCAGCAATGGCAGAGCCGGGAATAAGTCGGCCTTTGGTTTCCGTTTGATTGAAGGACAAGCTGGAATTCCAGGTGCCAAAATCGAGCTGATTGTCACTTCCCAACGTCACTTTGCGACGCTCATAACGCAGCGTATCCTCATAACCGCCAGATGCGCCTAGCGTCCCTAGCTGACCTTGCTTGTTATCATATTTCTGGTTGGAGACTTCACCATCCAGCCACAGCGTGTTACGGTCATCCAACAACCAGGATAATTTGCCGCCCAAGAGGTAATTATCTGACTTCACCGGATTCGGGCCACGCGTACTCAGTTCCTGCCCTGTTGAGGATGAATTCACCGCTGATGCATCGCGACGGAAGATATTGCCGCGCAGAGCAAGCCCCAATTTGTCTTCGATCAGCGCACCGCTGGAATAAATCGAGAATTTAGAAGCGTCACCATAGTCTCTGTCTTCCTGGAAGGTATGATCCAGCGTGATATTCCCCCCCCACTCTTTCGACGCTCTTTTGGTGATGATATTGACCACACCGCCCATCGCATCGGAACCATATAGCGTTGACATCGGCCCACGGATAACTTCAATACGCTCTATCGCCGCCAACGGAGGGATAAAGCTGGTGTTCATCGTACCAAACCCGTTCGGTGTGACATCCGATGAACCGTTCTGGCGAATACCATCAACCAGAATCAGCGTGTACTCGCTCGGCATACCGCGAATGCTGATGTCAAGGCCGCCCGTTTTACCGGTTGAACTGCGCACATCCACACCTTCCACGTCGCTGAGC
Source organism: Pectobacterium artocarpous (assembly GCF_046159765.1). NCBI lineage: Bacteria > Pseudomonadati > Pseudomonadota > Gammaproteobacteria > Enterobacterales > Pectobacteriaceae > Pectobacterium > Pectobacterium artocarpous. The sequence goes on along the minus strand of NZ_JBJXVK010000013.1, from coordinate 33,452 downwards.
GCTTCGCCAAGATCGTTATATTTACGTTTAGTCAGCTCATCCTGACTGACAACTGAAATACTCGCTGCTGCCTCGGTGATTTTTTGTTCATAACCAGAAGCCGTTACAACCAGCGTATCGTCCTGTGCGGCGATAACGGGTGTAGATACGGTTGTAGCAAGCGCCAGTGCCACCGATTTTCTTATATTTATTGCCATGCGTCTGTATCCTCAAAACGAACGTTTTACATTGAGTTTTTTTGTTGAACACATTGTAATGATAGAGAAATAATTGTAAATGAAAATTGAAATCATTTACATACGCAATATGAAAGATGGAGAATTAATATAAAACTTTTTATAAACAGTGTATTAAACAAATCATCTCATCATTAAATCGAGTTAATAAAAAAAAACCTTAAAAAATAAATGTGAATAAATTTGATTTAAATCAACACTAACATATGGAAAAACATGAGAACCCCGATGTACGAAAAGAAAAAAACCAATAAAAAAGGCGACCCCGGTCAAGGAGTCGCCCGTTAACCACGTGCTTACGATTTAGTCTTTATGATCGGGGTAGGTCATATCCTGATATTTGATAAAGCGCGTTCCGCGGCACAGCTTGTAACCGAACCAAATCAGCAGGAACAGCGGGATACCGATGTACGTCGCCGTCACACCATACCAGTCGATTTTATCTTCCAGAAACGCCTGATAATTCTGCCCCAACGTGATGATCAGACAGAGCACAAACGCAAATATCGGCCCCAGCGGGAAGAAACTCGATTGATAAGGCAGGCGGTTCAGATCATGGCCCTGCATAACGTACCCGCGACGGAAGCGATAATGGCTGATGGCGATCCCCAGCCAGGCAATAAAGCCCGTCATACCGGACGTATTCAGCAGCCACAGATAAACCGTTTGGTTGCCATACAAAGAAGACAGGAAACACAGCGCCGCCACCACCGTGGTGGCATACAATGCATTACGCGGTACACCACCTTTTGACAGCTTAGCGAACATGCGCGGCGCTTTGCCTTCCGATGCCAGCGTAAACAGCATACGCGTCGAAGCGTACATCCCCGAGTTACCCGCCGACAGCACCGCAGTCAGGATGACCGCATTCATCACCGCAGCAGCAGACAGCAGGCCCGCCTTCTCAAATACCAGCGTGAACGGGCTCACCGTGATGTCTTTGACATCATTGCGCAACAGGTTCGGATCGGTATACGGAATGATTAAGCTGATAATCAGAATCGCGAAGATGTAGAACAGCAGGATGCGCCAGAAAACCTGACGGATGGCACGCGGAATGTTTTTGCTTGGCTCCTGAGATTCCCCTGCCGCCACACCGATCAGTTCCGTTCCCTGAAAAGAGAAGCCCACGATCATTGCCACACCTATCATGGCAGAGAAGCCACCGGCAAACGGCGCATCGCCAATTTCCCAGTTGTGGAATCCAGCATTTTCCGCACCGCTCATGATGCCCGTAATCATCATCACGCCAACGGCGATGAAAATGATGACCGTCGCCACTTTAATCAGTGAGAACCAATATTCCGCCTCGCCAAACCCTTTCACGGAAATGTAGTTAAGCAGGAACATCAGCGCCAGGAACAGCGCACTCCAAATCCAGCCGGACACCTCTGGGAACCAATATCCCATCACCAGTTGCGCCGCCACCAGATCGACTGCGATGGTCACCGCCCAGTTGTACCAGTAGTTCCAGCCCAGCGCGAAGCCAAACCCTTCTTCGACATAGCGGGAACCATAGCTGGAGAAAGAACCGGAAACCGGCATGAACGCCGCCAGTTCACCCAGGCTGGTCATCAGGAAGTAAACCATCAGCCCGATCAAGGCATAAGACAACAGTGCGCCACCTGGGCCTGCTTGTGAAACCGTCGCACCAGACGCGACAAATAATCCAGTGCCAATCGATCCGCCAATGGCGATCATCGTTAAATGCCGTGCTTTCAGTTCACGGCGCAGGGTCGGTGCGCCCTGTGTAGTTTGTTGAATATCGTGCTGAGCCATTATTATCCCGCGTGCTCGTGCTAAAAATCGAGGCGGGATTGTAGCAAATCGCGCTGTACTGGCTAGTTAAGATCGTCGAGTTATAAGAGAGCTTAATAACTTACGCCCGATTATTAGCAGTAGAAAATATTTTCGCTATGGCGTTTCACAGCAATAACTCAGGAAACGTTGCAGCACATTTGACAGATGTTTCTGCCGATGATGTACCAAATACAGCGTCCGCGTGAGTTTAGGTAGCGGCACCTTCAGTTCCACCAGCGAACCTGACGCCAGTTGTTCGGCAATAACATGTCTCGACAGGCAACTGATGCCGATCCCGTGGCGAACTGCATGCTTAATCGCCTCCGAATTACCTAATTCCATTACCAGATGGAAATGCGACAGGTGCGTCAGCAGCAAATGATCCAGCACTTCGCGCGTACCTGAGCCACGTTCACGCAGGATCCAATGTGCATCCGCCAGCGCCGCTAATGATACCGTACCCCGGCTCAGCGGATGGTCGGGAGAACAAAACACCACCAGCTCATCTTCCAGCCAGGGCTGCGTAATCAAATCAGGATGATGGCAAGGCCCTTCGATCAATCCCAAGTCAACACTGAATTCAGACACCCGGGTGATCACATCTTTCGTATTGCCTACATGCAGTTCCAGCGGTATTTCAGGGTAGTCATGGCGATAGTGGGCAATCATCTCGGGCAACAGATAGTTACCGATGGTACTGCTGGCATAGATACGCAGTGCACCATTTTCACGGCGAAAAAGTTGTTCAATTTCCATTGACTGTTCGAGTAATGCCAGCGCCTTGGGGTACAGCAGGCGGCCATGTTCATTAACCACCAGACGTTTGCCAACGCGATCGAAAAGTTGAACCCCCAACTGCCCTTCTAAATCCGCCAGCGCGGCGCTGACAGCCGATTGAGACAGGGCAAGCACAACGGAGGCCTGCGTCGTTGAACCACTTTTCAGGACTTCGGCAAAGACTTCCAGTTGACGTAACGTGATATGCATAGTGCGCTCTTTATCTGAAATACCTATAGGTTATAAATATATAATCAATTTCTCTTTTAATCTCGTGGATTATAAGCTGGCTTCTCAATTCGGTACGGTCAGAATAGGCACCAAACCCATGGCTCTTCCTGCAACGTTACAAGCGATGGTTCCACCTGATGGAGCAAAAGCACGATTACCCGGTCTGCTGTTAGTCAGTTTAATAACTTTTTCACTCCTCTGGCTGGCAAATATTCCGAAAATCGCCCACTGGGGGCCGGGTTCGCTGACATTAGCGATCCTGATCGGGATCGTGCTGGGAAACAGCGTTTATCCGCGCCTTCATCCTCTGTGCGACCCCGGCGTGCAGTGGACCAAACAGTATCTACTCCGCTGGGGCATCATACTTTATGGCTTTCGTCTCAGCTTTCAGCAGGTGACTGCCGTTGGCGTTACCGGGATTGCCGTCGATCTGAGCGTGGTCGCGCTGACATTTTTACTCGCCTGCTGGATGGGCAAGCGCTGGCTGAAGCTCGACAACGAAACCGTGATGCTTATCGGCGCTGGCAGCAGCATCTGCGGCGCGGCGGCAATCATGGCAACCGCACCTGTTGTCAAAGCATCCAGTAATGCCATTGCTGTCGCTGTTTCCAGCGTGGTGATTTTCGGTACGACAGCCATGTTTTTGTATCCATGGCTCTATCAGCTCAATCTCGAACATCACTGGATTAACGCCACTCCGCAGATCGTCGGTCTGTACTTTGGTTCGACGATACATGAAGTCGCTCAGGTCGTTGCCGCCGGACATGCTGTCGATGGCACCACGGAAAACATCGCCGTCATCAGTAAAATGCTGCGCGTGATGCTGCTGGCGCCTTTCCTTGTCATTCTTGGGTTTTGCCTGAAAAAGGCGACGCAAAAAAGTGATGCGCAAGACGCGATTCCACTGATGTTCCCGTGGTTTGCCTTGGGATTCATCGCCGTGGCCGCTTTCAATTCCTTCCAGCTCCTTTCTCCCGTCGTTGTCACGCAACTGGTCCAGCTTGATAATCTACTGCTGACCATGGCGATGGTTGCACTGGGGCTCACAACCCGATTCAGTGCCATCCGTCAGGCCGGTGCCAAACCGCTGCTGCTGGCTCTCATTCTGTTTATCTGGCTGGTGGTTGGCGGCGCAGGCATCAATCTGTTCTTCGAACATTTATTCGGCTAACGATAAATTATTTACCTGTTAACGTCTCATTAACCTGCATAATGTCTCCGTTACCAGAGGAGACCAACATGAAATACATCGGGGCGCACGTTAGCGCAGCAGGCGGGGTCGATCAGGCCGTGATTCGCGCACATGAGATAAAGGCAACGGCTTTCGCATTATTTACCAAGAATCAGCGCCAATGGCAGGCCGCGCCGCTCAGCATCGAGGTCATTGACCGTTTTAAAGCCGCCTGTGAACAGTACGCTTATACGTCAGCACAGATCCTGCCCCACGACAGCTATCTGATTAATCTGGGCCATCCGGACGACGAGGCGTTAGAGAAATCACGCATCGCGTTTATCGATGAAATGTCCCGCTGTCAGCAGCTTGGGCTGAGCCTGCTGAATTTTCACCCCGGTAGTCATCTGAAACAGATTGAAGAAGCAGACTGTCTGGCCCGTATCGCCGAGTCCATCAATATCGCGCTGGCGGAAACGGACGGTGTTACCGCCGTGATTGAAAACACCGCCGGACAAGGCAGTAATCTCGGTTTCCGCTTTGAGCATCTGGCAGCCATCATCGATGCTGTAGAAGATAAAAGCCGCGTTGGTGTCTGTATCGATACCTGTCACGCCTTCGCCGGCGGCTACGATCTGCGAACAGAAGCGGATTGTGAGGCCACCTTTGCTGAATTTGATCGCATTGTTGGGTTTCGCTATCTGCGCGGAATGCATTTGAACGATGCGAAGAGCGCGTTCGCCAGTCGCGTTGACCGGCACCATAGTCTGGGGGAAGGCAATATCGGCAAAACGGCCTTCAGCTATATTATGAAAGATGCCCGTTTTGATGGTATCCCGATGATTCTGGAGACAATCAACCCTGATATCTGGGCCGACGAAATCGCCTGGCTCAAATCCGAAGCGCAGTGCTGATTAACCTTTTTATCTCATAAAGTTGCAACATGTTTTTAAAGTTGCTAGTCGATTGTGCCAAACGGAGGTAATGGGTAGATCGTAAAGACGCTGTGAATACCTCCCTGTACGCTCGGCTTGCGCAGATATGAATCTCACCCCTGAGATTCATATCTGCGCAAGCGACGTTCAAAAACGTTCCTGACGTTTTTGTCCATGGCGCAAACGCTTTACTCTTCTATCCCATTCCTCCGCTTCCGTTCCTCGGATAAGTTTTCTTGAAGCTCAAGGGGCAGAACCCATAAAAAAGCGCCAGAGGGTTACCCAACTGGCGCTATCTCATTCACATCCTTGTGTTATGGCATGACTTTTTAACGACGATAATCAGACTTACGCGACTTTCGCCAGTTGTTCATCAGAGCGCTTCAGCAGCGCATACAGCACGCCAGCCACAACGGTTCCCGCCACGATCGCTAACAGGTAGCCGATAACCGGGGTAATCGCACCAGGAATCAGCAGCACGAACAGACCGCCGTGTGGTGCCATCAGCTTAGCGCCCACCGCCATTGACAGCGCACCGGTCAGTGCACCACCGATAATACAGCAAGGCAGAACGCGCATTGGATCACGTGCCGCGTAAGGAATCGCCCCTTCGGAAATAAAGCACAGGCCCAGTACAAATGCCGCTTTGCCCCCTTCACGCTCGGTCGGATTGAATTTCTTACTTGCCAGTACGGTTGCCAGCCCCATCGCCAGCGGTGGCACCATACCTGCTGCCATCACCGCCGCCATCGGCGCATAAATCTGGCTACTGAGTAAGGTTGTACCGAAGACGTAAGCCACTTTGTTAACCGGGCCGCCCATATCTGTACACATCATTGCACCCAGGATCGCGCCCAGAATCACCGCGTTTGCCGTGCCCATGGATTGCAGCCAGCCTGTCAGGCCCGTCAGGATTTTCGCCACCGGCGTACCGACGACATAAATCATGATAAGACCGGTGATCAACGTAGCAAACAATGGAATGATCAGAATCGGTTTTAGCGCCGTCAGACTTTGCGGCAGAATCAGCTTATTGTTGATCGCTTTGACCACATAACCGGCCAGGAAACCCGCGATGATCCCACCGAGGAAGCCCGCTCCGGTACTCACCGCCAACATCCCGCCAACCAGACCCGGCGTTAAGCCTGGACGATCCGCAATGGAGAACGCGATATAACCCGCCAGCACCGGCACCATTAGTGCGAAGGCAGAACCGCCACCGATCTTCATCAGCGCCGCTGCCAGCGTACCTTCCTGTTTAAAGGCTTCAATACCAAAGACAAACGACAGGGCTATACACAGACCGCCCGCGACCACCATCGGCAGCATGTAAGATACGCCGGTCAGCAGGTGGCGATAGGGACCCGTTCCGCCTTTCTGTGCAGACTCGCTCGCGCTAGACGCACTGGTTTGCCCGGACGGCTGATACACTTTCGCTTCAGCCTGCGCTTTATCTAACTCCTGCGCCGTTTTCTTCAGCGCCAACCCTGTGGAAGTGCGATACATCTTCTTGCCCGCAAACTTCGCCAGATCGACTTCAATATCGGCAGCAACGATCACTAGATCGGCCTGCTCCACTTCTTCTGGGGTAATCGCGTTGCCTGCGCCCACAGAGCCACGCGTTTCAACCTTAACCCACCAGCCGCGTTTTTTCGCTTCGCTTTCAATCGCTTCGGCCGCCATAAACGTGTGCGCGACGCCAGTCGGACACGCCGTTACGGCAACAATACGCTTAGCAGAGGCAGGTTGCTGAACAGAAGCTGGCGCGACAACCTGATACGTCGTTGCTTCAGCCTGCGCTTTCGCCAAAAAGGCTTCCGGTTGTGAAACAGCCCGCTCAATGTCACCGACATAAACCTGTTTGCCATTCAGTGCGCTGTCCGCCGCAGCGGATGCACCCAGAACGATCGCCAGTTCAGCGTCGTTAGCCTGTTCTGTAAACGTCACCCCTGCTTTCGCAGCGGCAGCGCCGAGTAGGTTCTTCACCAGTTGGCTTCTCGCCAGGCCCAGTGATTTATCCAAAATCAGCAGCGTTTTCATTGTTTATCTCCTGCTGTATCAGTTAAAGGGTTTCAGGTCGACACGCGCCATCATCGCGGCCAACTGAGGACGATCGGTAATACCAACATTACTTTGGCTCACGGCCAGAGCCGAAACTGCCGTCGCCAAACGCAGAGTGTGCTCACTGGACTCACGCATTAATAAGCCATAAATCAACCCCCCAACCATGGAGTCGCCCGCCCCTACCGTACTTACCACATCACAAGCCGGTGGTTTTGCCAGCCAGGCACCCGATGCATTCACCCACAGCGCGCCTTCTGCACCCAGTGAGATCACAACATGCGCAATACCCTGCTCACGCAGCGCGTGGGCGGCATCCACCACATCAGCCAGCGTAGGTAATTTACGCCCAGCCCATATCTCCAGCTCCCGGCGGTTTGGTTTCACCAACCAGGGAGAGGCTTTCAATCCCGCCACCAGCGCTTCACGGCTGCTGTCGAAAATAATGCAAGGACACTGCGTACGCAGACGAGACATCCAGTCGGTAAACGCATCAGGATCGACGCCAGCAGGCAGACTGCCGCTCACCGCGACCATGTCGAACTGCCCCAGCCAGCTCAGCGAATCATTGACGAAACGCTGCCAGTCTTGCTGTGTCACTTCAAAACCGGAAAAGTTGAAGTCAGTTACATCGCCATCTTTTTCGGTTAATTTGACGTTAATGCGCGTACGTCCTGGCACAACCTGGAAACGGTTAGCAATACCCAGCTCACTGAACAGTTGCTGAAAACCATCCTGATTGTCTTTGCCCAGAAAGCCACCTACCGTGACATCAATCCCGAGATCTTTAAGCACCTTGGCAACGTTAATGCCTTTGCCCGCGGCGTGCAGACCCGCTGTCTGAACCAGATTGACTTCGCCTTTCTCCACTTCCGGGCAATAGCCAACCAGGTCATAAGCTGGATTCAGGGTGATTGTGGCTACTCTCCTGCTCATGCCGCCCCCTCGCCCAAACCGGACGTAATCGCGTCGCCAATAGCGGCCAGTGCTTGTTCCGCATCGCTGCCGCTGGCGGTGAAACGCAGTTTGTGACCTTTTTTCACGCCCAGCGCGACCACTTTCATCAGGCTGCGGCCATTTGCCGGTTTACCCGTGCCATCCAGGTTGGTGACAGTAATCTCACTGCTGAACTGTTTGATCACATTCACCAGCATGGTTCCCGGACGTGCGTGCAAACCGTGCTCGTTGCGAATGGTAAATTCTGCCGTCAGCACTTCGCTCTCTTCCGGTACATCGCTGGTTAAAAGTGCCAGCAGCGTCGGTGCGTCAGCCGTCAGCAGACGATCCGCTTTTTGTGCAATCAGCAGGTTGCTCAGGTAATTGATCGGCGCAAAAGCCTGATCGTCAGCCGCAACCACCGTGACCAATAACGCCACGTTTTCACCATCAACGCTGAAAGGTGTAGCCGGACGCGCCACCGCTGCTGCGCTGCTGAGGTTACCCACTGCGCTATCGCTGAACCACACGCCTTGTCCCAGATTCAACGGCTTGTTGCTGACAGCGGTGCTGACGAAGCTGGCGTCTGCTGCGCCGACCTGCTGAAGACGACCCGCATTCAGCGCCTGAAGCGTCAGCAGATTATCGGTCGTCACATCCAGCGCAATCAGCGAGGTATCAAAGCGGAACTCCGCCAGTTGTTGCTCGCCCATCAGCAGGCTACGCAGTTCTTCTGCTGACGTGGTGCTTGCCAAGCGAGCCGCTACGCGATCGTCGCTCAGGACGTGAGTCAGTTGGCGCAGCAACGCCAGATGTTCATCAGAGCGGGCTGCAATTCCCAACACCACATAAGCGGTTTGATCTTCACCCCAGGCGATACCCTGAGGAAACTGGAATACTTGAACCCCGGTCTTCAATACCAGATCGCGGGTATCGGTGGTGCCGTGAGGGATAGCAATACCGCTTCCCAAATAGGTGGATGTTTGCTGTTCGCGCTGTAGCATGCCGTCGACATACCCTGCGTTAACGCACCCGGCATCGGTCAATGCTGAAGCAACAAGCTGGATAGCTTCCTGCTTATTGCTGGCCGCTGCACCCAAATGAATATCTTGCTGTGACAACTGGAACATGGCTCTCCTCTCTTGCTGAAAGTTGAATCGTTTCAGCTTTTATGAGAAAAAAATGTGTAGATTGCTAGGGCGTTTCAAAAAAAATCCCGCTGAAACGTTTCAAAAGTCTCATTCTATTACGTCATTTATGCAAGCTTTCTACGCTGCTGACGTAACAGAATTTTGACATCACGCACATTTTAACGTGGATGAGGCGCTGCATGCCAACAAAAATCCGTAAATGGCTGAAGCCGTGCTGACGAAAAATAATGAAACAAGATTTCTGTTTCATTATAAACCCGAGTAGTATGTCGCGCTCGACAGCCTCTGCCTATTTTCCAAGCGCTATCAACTTATGTTCACTCCTGCAAACACAACACGACGCCCGCTTGACCTGACATCGTCAGCATTCCTGGTTATTGCCTTTCTTACCGGAACGGCTGGTGCCCTGCAACTTCCCACGCTCAGCCTCTTTCTTTCCAGCGAAGTGCAAGCTCGTCCTTTTCTGGTGGGGATGTTTTACACCGGCAGTGCGGTTATCGGCATTGTCGTCAGCCAAATGCTGGCTACGCGTTCTGACCGTCAGGGCGATCGCAAATCGCTGATCTTCGTCTGCTGCCTGCTGGGCGCACTGGCCTGTATGCTGTTTGCATGGAACCGTAACTACTTTATTCTGCTTTTTATTGGCGTTCTGCTGAGCAGCTTTGGCTCGACAGCAAATCCGCAACTTTTTGCGCTGGCGCGCGAGCATGCGGATAAAACGGGTCGTGAAGCGGCGATGTTCAGCTCCATCCTCCGCGCCCAAATTTCTCTCGCCTGGGTTGTTGGCCCACCAATCGCTTTTGCGCTGGCATTGGGATTCGGCTTCACGGCGATGTACCTGACCGCGGCTACCGTCTTTATCTTGTGCGGCATTCTGGTCAAACTCTTCCTGCCTTCCATGCCCAAAGCCGTGGAAAAGACCACCTCTACGCTGGAATCGCCGCGTCGTAATCGCAAGGACACGCTCTTGCTGTTCATTGCCTGTACCTTGATGTGGGCCTGCAACGGGATTTACCTCATTAATATGCCACTGTATCTGGTGCATGAACTGCATCTGCCGGAAAAGCTGGCAGGGATCATGATGGGTGTGGCTGCCGGGCTGGAAATTCCGGTCATGCTGATTGCTGGTTACGTTGCTAAACGCTTCGGGAAACGTTTCCTGATGCGGCTTGCCGTTGCCTCCGGCTTGCTGTTCTTCGGCGGCTTGCTAGTTCTCGATGGGGAAATAGCCCTACTGGGGTTACAAGCGCTGAACGCGATCTTTATTGGCATTCTGGCCGGAATCGGCATGCTTTATTTTCAGGATTTAATGCCTGGACAGGCCGGTGCCGCCACCACGCTGTTTACCAATACCACGCGTGTCGGCTGGATCATCTCTGGCTCACTGGCCGGGATCGTTGCTGAAATATGGAACTATCACGCTGTATTCTTCTTTGCGCTGCTGATGATCGTCGGTTCCATCTATTGCATGTGGCACATCAAAGACGCCTGACCGCAGCACGTTAAGGTGCAGTATCGGCTTCCAGTTTAAGCAGGTAAACCATCGCCTCATCCCGATGACTGAAGCACATATCTGCGTGCGGCTGTAGCCCTGCACAGACCGCGGGTCGCAGCGGTGAATGAAACAATCCGCAGCGCATCGCGTCATCGAGATGGATACAGGGCGTGTTCGCGGGCTTGCCGTGCGGCAGCCCCGGCATCGGCGTTGAAATCGATGGCGCAGTACAACAGGCACCGCAGTGGGGGCGACAGTCCATCAGCAAGCTCTCCGGTGGGCTGACAAAAGATAGAGAGCGCCACCATAACAGCCCTTCCACCAAAAACCAATATCAGCCCTTTTATCTTATCACTTGCCTGAATTCTCCGGCGCGAGTAACGTGTCGCCACAAAAATCACACTCCTTATAGCAGGTAATTTTTATGGCAAGAGCGAACGAGATTAAACGCGGTATGGTCGTTAACTATAACGACAAGTTATTGCTGGTAAAGGATATCGATGTCCAGAGCCCCAGCGCCCGCGGTGCCAGCACACTGTACAAAATGCGCTTTTCTGACGTACGCACTGGGTTGAAAGTAGAAGAGCGCTTCAAAGGCGATGATATTCTCGACACAATCACACTGACGCGTCGCACGGTCACCTTCTCTTATATTGACGGCGACGAATACGTCTTTATGGATGATGAGGACTACACCCCTTACCTCTTCAAAAAAGATCAAATAGAAGAAGAGCTGTTGTTTATCCCTGAAGGCGGCATGCCGGGAATTCAGGTATTGAGCTGGGACGGTCAGATCATCGCGCTGGAACTGCCACAAACGGTAGACCTGGAAATCATTGATACGGCACCGGGCATTAAAGGTGCCTCCGCCAGTGCACGCAACAAACCTGCCACCATGAGCACGGGCCTGACCATTCCTGTGCCAGAATACCTGAGCGCGGGTGAAAAAATCCGTATTCACATTCCAGAACGTCGCTATATGGGGCGCGCAGACTAAGATGAAAACTCGCGCTGTCAGCGTGATACTTGTCGCTGGATGACACATCCGGCACACGTCAACCTTCTACACGCAGAGGAGCCTGCCATGCTAACGAAAGTCAATTTGATTACGGGGTTTCTGGGAAGTGGAAAAACCACCACTATCCGTCATCTTCTTTCACAAAAACCGGAAGACGAAGTCTGGGCAGTGCTGGTCAATGAATTTGGCGAAGTAGGGATTGACGGCGCACTACTGGCTGACAGCGACGCTGTGTTGAAAGAGATTCCCGGTGGCTGCATGTGCTGCGTGAACGGTCTGCCTATGCAGGTTGGCCTGAATAAGCTGCTGCAACAGAAAAAGCCCCACCGTCTGCTCATCGAACCAACAGGACTCGGCCACCCCAAACAAATTCTTTCGTTGCTGATGAGCGATATTTATCAGCCCTGGCTGACATTACAGGCCACGCTGTGCCTGTTGGATGCACGCCAGTTAAGTGAGCCTCGTTACACGGAAAATGAGAATTTCCGCGATCAACTTGCCGCCGCAGATATCATTATTGCCAACAAACGTGATACCTATACCCCCGACAATCTCACAGCCCTGCAGCAGTGGCAGCAGGCAAGTGCCGACGATCGGCAAATTATCGAAGCCAGTCAGGGAAACATCGACCGACAACTGCTCGACCAACCACAACACAATGCATCGCAAAACCGTGTGCGCGAACTTCCAGATGGGGCCCACCACCACTCACATAAGACAACAAACAGTTTGGCCGCGCTGCAATTACCAGGTGGGCAGCCCTGGCGCCGTTCGCTCAATCAGGGACAGGGCTATCACGCCTGTGGCTGGATATTCGCACCTGAAACCGCTTTTGATACCGCCGCTCTGCTGGACTGGGTTCGTCTTTCTCCCGTAAGCCGGGTTAAAGGGGTGATGCGTATAAAAGAAGGGACGCTCGTCGTTAACCGTCAGGGGCACGATCTGCATATAGAAACTCGATCGGCGGCACCCATTGATAGCCGTATCGAAATCATCAATGAAACACCGGCAGAATGGAATACGTTACAAGCCTCATTGTTAAAGGCTCGTTTAGCTAACGTAGACTAAACTGAATTTTTCGTCTTTTTTTGGATGCTTTGCCTTATGTCTTTTGCTCGTCTTTCTTCTATTCTAGTGCTCAATGCCTTGGGCATTGGTTTGTTCTTATCCTGGTACCTGCTGGAAAATCATGGCTTTTGGTTCACACTCGACAGCCATATCTTTTTCTATTTCAATCGTCTCTTAGTTGATAGTCCGGCGTTTTTACATTTGGTTGCCATTACCAACAACCGCGCCTTTGACGGCTGTGCGCTCATTGCGATGGGTCTGCTGTATCTGTCGTTTTATCTGAAAGCCACGCCCACAGAACGCCGCCGTTTGCTGATCATCGGCTTTATCATGCTGCTAACCGCCGTGGTGCTGAATCAGGCAGGACATTTATTACCCGTGCAGCACGCCAGCCCGACGCTCTATTTTAGCGACGTCAATCGCGTTTCTGATTTAACCGGTATTCCGACCAAAGATGCTTCATCTGACAGTTTCCCTGGCGACCACGGCATGATGCTGATGATCTTTGCTGCTTTTATGTTGCGCTATTTCACCCGCACCGCTTTTGTTATCGGTCTGATCATCATGGTGATTTTCTCATTGCCTCGCATCATGATTGGCGCGCATTGGTTTACCGATATTGCAGTCGGTTCGCTCTCGGTTGTTCTGGTTGGCCTGAGCTGGTGGCTATTAACGCCAGCAAGCGATGCTGCCATTGCCCTGTTAAACCGACTATTACCTAAAAAATCGACAGTATAAATCCCTATGACTTCAGATTTTTTACATCGCTATTTTTTAGCTGAACACATCATTAAATCTTATAAATAAAATAGTTAAAACTTCTCGCAATCCTGCTGCTGTTGCGGTAGTCTCGTTCAAGTTTGCTTTTTAGCGCATACTGAACTAGCAGCGGCAAGAGAAATAATGTGCATTCCGACACATTTTCGCCGAGGAGTGTTTGGCTAAGAAGAAACTCTGTTTTAGTCTGAGTCTCGTTTTCGTTTGGCATTTATGCCCCAGTGAAATGGGGATGCTACATAGCGATATTTATCGTTAAGGACAGCAAGGGAACATAACAATAATGGTCAAGTCTCAACCGATTCTGAGATATATCTGGCGGGCAGTGCCTGCCGTCGCGGTAGCAATGATGCTCTCCGCCTGTGGAAGTAACAGTGCATATAACCATAAAGCTCAAACTGATATGCATGCAGTTAATGATAAAGATGGTCTTTTACTGCAAGCCTCTCAGGATGAATTTGAAGCATTGGTTCGTAACGTGGACATCAAGTCCAAATTACTTAACCAATATGCCAGTTGGAAAGGTGTTCGTTACCGCTTAGGTGGTGATAGTCGCCGTGGCATTGATTGCTCAGCTTTCGTTCAGCGTACATTCCGCGAACAGTTTGGTATGGATTTACCGCGTTCGACCTATGAGCAGCAAGAGATGGGCCAAAAAATTCAGCGCAATAAACTGCGCGTGGGCGATCTTGTTTTGTTCCGTGCCGGTTCAACCGGACGCCACGTTGGTATTTACCTCGGCAACGATCAGTTCGTCCACGCATCAACCAGCAGCGGCGTTATTATTTCTAAAATGACGGAAAACTACTGGAATAAGCGTTATCAGGAAGGACGCCGTGTTCTGAGTAAAGGAACAACGACTAGCTGATGCGTATCCACTCCCTTGCTGTGATATTCTTTTACTAGTAAAAGAACCTTGCTGTAGCCAACAAAACGAGACGACATCAACACTGCTTTTAACAAGCGGCGTTTTTTTATGACGGACATCCTTGTTCGTCACCCCACGGGACGTTGCTGACACAACGTTAAAAATTTCTCCCGGAAATTTTGATGTCTGCTTTTCACCCGAATCCTGCCATACATCTCCCCCCCCCTTCTGCAGCGCACTGCGAAAATATGACTAACTCAACAGCCTGAAACATTAACAGGCCGTGATTAAGGTAGGTTTATCACCTGATTTCATGATAAAAAGAAAACACACCGCTTCCCGATGGGAATGCTAATTATTTCAAGAACTTTATGCCGAGGAAATCGGCATTGTTGATGTTACGGTATGGCACGTCTGCATCAGACGATCCCCCCGATAACATCCGCTCGCAGGAGATTACCGTCAGATGTTAAAACGCGTTATCGCTGCCGTATGGCTTTGCACGACCCATTTTGGACTGCATGCAGAAACGATTGAAAACAGCACAAGCTTTACACTTTTGGGTGAGCCCAAATACGCCGAGAACTTCCGCCATTTTGATTATGTGAATCCCGATGCGCCCAAAGGCGGCAGCATCACGCTCAGCGCACTAGGAACCTTTGACAATTTCAATCGCTACGCGCTACGCGGTGTGGCGGCAGCACGAACTGAACGGCTCTACGATTCGCTCTTTGTTTCCTCTGATGACGAACCCGGCAGTTATTATCCGCTAGTCGCGCTAACAACACGTCATTCAGCGGATTTCCGCTGGATTGAAATCGAGATGAATCCCAAAGCCCGTTTTCATGATGGCTCACCGATCACCGCTGCCGACGTTGCGTTCACCTACAATATGTTTATGACGCAGGGCGTACCGCAATTTCGTATCTATTTTAAAGATGTCACCGCAAAAGCGGTTGCACCACTAACCATACGTTTCGATTTTCCGGTTTCCGACAAAAACCGCATGTTCAGTTTGATGACATTGCCCATTATGCCGGAGAAGTTCTGGAAGAATCATAAACTCAGTGAGCCACTATCGTACCCGCCACCCGCCAGTGGCCCTTACCGCATCACCGCCTATCGCACCGGCCAATATGTCACCTATTCACGCGTGAAAGACTATTGGGGTGCCGATCTATCGGTAAATAAAGGTCAATACAATTTCGATAAAATTCGTTACGACTACTATCTGGACGACAGCGTCGCGCTGGAAGCGTTTAAAGCCGGCGCTTTCGACCTGCGTGAAGAAGGCTCACCAAAGCATTGGGCGACGCAATATCAGGGCGGCAACTTTGCACGCGGCTATATCATCAAACAGGATCAGGTTAATCAATCCGCACAAGATACACGCTGGCTGGCATTCAATATCCAGCGGCCGTTATTTCAGGATAAACGAGTCCGTCAGGCGTTAGCGCTGGCCTTTGACTTCAATTGGATGAATAAGGCGCTGTATTACAACGCTTATCAACGTACCGACAGCTATTTCCAAAATACCGAGTACGCCGCCAAAGGCGAACCCAGCGCTGAAGAACTCGCCTGGCTGAGGCCACTTAAAGACAAAGTACCCGCCGAAGTCTTTGGCCCCCGCTATCAACCGCCCTCCTCCGACGGCAGCGGCTATGACCGCCAAAACTGGCTTAAGGCACTTAAGCTGCTGGAGGAAGCCGGTTGGGAGTTGAAAAATCAAAAGCTGGTGAATCGCACAACCGGACAACCCTTTACGTTTGAGCTGCTGTTGCCAAGCGCTGGCAACTCACAGTATGTCCTGCCGTTTCAGCAGAGCCTGAAAAAACTGGGCATCACCATGAACGTGCGTAACATCGACAGCACGCAGTTCAACAGCCGTATCCGTAAGCGGGATTTCGATATGACGGCAACGGTTTACAGCGCGTTTCTCTACCCCAGCGACAACCTGCAAATGTTCTGGAGCTCACAATACATCGACTCGAGCTATAACAGACCTGGCGTTAGCGATCCCGCGATTGATGCTCTCATTGCGGAAATCGTTAAGCATCAGGGACAGAAAGTGCCGCTGCTCTCACTGGGGCGTGCGCTGGACAGAGTATTGACCTGGAGCCAGTTCATGATTCCGATGTGGTATTCCAATCATGACCGCGTCGCCTATTGGAACAAATTTGCTATGCCCGCTGTGCGCCCGGCTTATTCGCTGGGCTTCGACGGCTGGTGGTTCGATAACCAAAAGGCGGCTACGCTGCCCGCAGAGCGACGTTAAGGAATCAAAATGGGAACGTATCTGTTACGCCGCCTCCTGCTGGTCATTCCAACCCTGTGGGCGATTATCACGATTAACTTCTTCATTGTACAAATTGCGCCCGGTGGACCAGTCGATCAGGCCATCGCTGCCATTGAAATGGGACATGGCAGCGGTTTTACCGCCAATAGCGGAATGGATGCCGGAATGGCACGTACTGGCTCCAGCAGCGCACCCAATATCGAGAACGCCTACCGGGGGGCTCGCGGGCTCGACCCGGAAGTCATCGAGGAAATCACCAAACGCTATGGCTTCGATAAACCGATCCATGAGCGCTATTTTAAATTGCTGTGGGATTATGTCCGTTTTGACTTCGGCGACAGCCTGTTTCGCGGTTCTTCGGTGATGCAACTGATTAAAGAAAGCATGCCGGTTTCCATCACGCTGGGGCTGTGGAGTACGCTGATCGTCTACCTGATTTCCATTCCCCTTGGCATCAAAAAAGCCGTAAAGAACGGCACGCCGTTCGATACCTGGAGCAGCACGCTCATCATTATTGGGTACGCCATTCCCGCGTTTTTGTTTGCGATCATTTTGATTGTGCTGTTCGCAGGCGGCAGCTATCTGGACTGGTTCCCACTGCGAGGATTGGTTTCCAGCAATTTTGATACGTTACCGTGGTATAGCAAGATCGCTGACTATTTGTGGCATATCACGTTACCGGTTCTGGCCTCCGTGATTGGCGGGTTTGCTACCTTAACGATGCTCACCAAGAACTCGTTTATGGATGAGATTCGCAAGCAGTACGTTGTTACTGCACGCGCTAAAGGGCTGGATGAAAAGAGCATTCTCTACCGCCATGTGTTTCGTAATGCGATGCTACTGGTGATCGCCGGCTTCCCTGCCACGTTTATCAGCATGTTTTTCACCGGCTCACTGCTGATTGAGGTGATGTTCTCTCTCAACGGGTTGGGTTTGTTGGGCTATGACGCGACACTACAACGTGACTACCCCGTTATGTTCGGCACGCTGTATATCTTCACGCTGATCGGCTTACTGCTGAATATCGTCAGCGACATGACTTATACGCTGGTGGATCCGCGTATCGATTTTGAGGGACGCCAATGAGCCGCTTAAGCCCGATTAATCAGGCGCGCTGGGCGCGTTTTAAAAGTAATCGTCGCGGTTACTGGTCGCTGTGGGTTTTCATGGTGCTGTTTATCGTCAGCCTGTTTTCCGAACTCATTGCCAATGATAAACCACTGCTGGTGAAATATGACGGTCAGTTCTATACGCCGGTTCTCATCGATCACAGCGAGAGGACGTTCGGCGGACAGTTAGATACCACCGCTGACTTCCGCGATCCTTATATCGCCGAGCGTATCAGCAGCCACGGCTGGGCTATCTGGCCGCTGATTCACTACAGCTACGACACCATAAACTACGCCACTACCGCATCCTTCCCATCAGCACCGGACTGGCAGAACTGGCTGGGCACGGACAGCCAGGGGAAAGACGTGGTTGCACAGGTGCTGTATGGCTTCCGTATTTCGCTGCTGTTCGGTCTGGCGCTTACGATCCTGTCCAGCGTGATTGGTATCGCCGTCGGGGCAACACAGGGCTATTACGGCGGACGTCTCGACCTATGGGGTCAACGTTTTATCGAAGTCTGGTCCGGCATGCCGACATTGTTTCTCATCATCCTGCTGTCCAGTGTGATTCAGCCAGACTTCTGGTGGCTATTAGCGATTACCGTCCTTTTCGGCTGGATGAGTCTGGTTGGCGTCGTGCGGGCAGAGTTTTTACGTACCCGAAACTTTGACTATATCCGCGCGGCGCAGGCGATGGGCGTCAGCGATCGCGCCATTATGTTCCGCTGTATGCTGCCAAACGCGATGGTTGCCACGCTGACTTATCTGCCCTTCATTCTCTGCGGCTCGATTACCACGCTGACATCGCTGGACTTTCTCGGCTTCGGTCTGCCGATGGGCTCACCGTCATTAGGCACCTTATTGCTGGAAGGAAAAAATAACCTTCAGGCACCGTGGCTGGGCATTACCGTGTTTATGGTGCTTTCCATCGTGCTTTCCTTACTCATTTTTATCGGCGAAGCGGTGCGCGACGCCTTTGACCCCAGCAAGGCGCATTAATATGTCCAGTTCACCTTTATTGCAGATAGATAATCTCAGCATTGCCTTCAGCAAAGGCGATCAGGAGCAACGTGTTGTCGATCAGCTTTCGCTGGCGGTGAACGCGGGTGAGACGCTGGCGCTGGTCGGTGAATCAGGCTCGGGTAAGAGCGTCACCGCGCTGTCGGTTTTGCGTTTGCTCCCTTCCCCGCCCGTCATTTATCCACAAGGGGATATCCGCTTCGCAGGACAATCGCTGCTACATGCTGATGAAAAAACACTGCGTCAGATACGTGGCAACCGGATCGCGATGATATTTCAGGAGCCGATGATATCGCTGAACCCTCTGCAACGCATTGAAAAACAACTGATAGAGGTGCTTTCGCTCCACCGAGGCATGCGCGCCGAGGCCGCCCGCAGCGAAGTCATCACCTGTCTGGATCGCGTAGGGATTCGGCAGGCGAAAAGCCGGTTGAATGATTTCCCCCACCAGTTGTCCGGGGGGGAACGCCAACGCGTCATGATTGCAATGGCGCTGCTGACACAGCCGGATTTACTGATTGCCGATGAACCGACAACGGCACTGGACGTAACCGTTCAGGCGCAAATATTAACATTGCTGAACGAACTGAAGCAGGAAATGGGGATGAGTTTACTGTTTATCACCCACAACCTGAACATTGTCCGTCAGTTGGCAGACAACGTGTCGGTGATGAAAGCCGGTCAGGCCGTAGAACATAATCGCTGTCAGCAACTTTTCAGCGCACCGCAGCACCCTTACACGCGCCAATTGCTGGATGCAGAACCATCAGGCGAGCCGCTTCCGGTCGAGGATGACAGCGAGCCTCTCCTGCGCGTGGAACAGTTGCACGTTTCCTTTCCCATCAAACGCGGCCTGTTACGCCGTACCGTTGACGAAAAGCTGGTCGTGAACAATATCAACTTCACCTTACGGCGCGGCGAAAGTCTGGGTCTGGTGGGGGAATCCGGCTCAGGAAAAAGCACGACAGGATTAGCGCTGCTGCGCCTTATTCACTCACGCGGTGATATCTGGTTTGACGGCCAGCCCTTGCAAGGACTCACTCGCAAGCAACTCCTGCCTTTCCGCAGCCGGATTCAGGTTGTCTTTCAGGATCCGAACTCCGCACTTAACCCACGACTGAATGTGGAGCAAATTATCGCAGAAGGCTTGACCGTCCATCATAAATTAAGCAAAGAGGCGCGCGACCAGCGCGTGGTTGAGGCGATGCAGGAAGTCGGGCTGGATCCCGCGACCCGCTACCGCTATCCCGCCGAGTTTTCCGGCGGTCAGCGCCAGCGTATTGCTATCGCGCGCGCCCTGATACTGCAACCGGAGCTGCTGATCCTTGATGAACCAACGTCATCGCTGGACAGAACGGTTCAGGCGCAGATTTTGGCGCTGCTAAAGTCATTACAGGAAAAGCACAAAATCGCCTACCTGTTTATCAGCCATGATTTGCAGGTTATCCGCTCGCTTTGTCATCAGGTTATTGTGTTACGGCAGGGTGAAGTGGTTGAGCAAGGGGATTGTAAACAAGTATTCGCATACCCTACCGAAGACTATACGCGGGAATTGCTACAGTTTTCATCCTACACAGCGGAAACACCATCGGCGTAGATGAGGAAATACCGCAGCGCCAGTCTGCTGACGCTGCGGTTTAAAAGGGGTATTGTGCCGATACGGACTCAGCGATAGCGACACCGACGTTCTTCAGACGGCACATTGCTGTACTTTCATCATTGCGATGTAAAAACAAGCACGGTTCGCCTTCCCATTCCAGAACGACGCATTCAACCTGAATTTCAGACAGAGACTGATGTAACTGATGCATGATTTTCCATGCAATATCGCCGTCATGGCTCAACAGCTTGAGGCCAATCAGGTTATTCTCTTCTTCTCTGCCGCTCAGCGGAATCGGTTCAACATTGACGCCTACAAAACCCGATAACCAGCGATAACTTTGCGGCAAACGATGAACTACCGAAAGTTGGAAACTGTCCACTACTGTTTTCCTCAGGTAATAATTCACAAAATAGTAACATATTTCTCATAGTAGCGTGTTCATACCATTTATTGCCACCTTTCGTGAACAAAAAAACAACAAACACACCTTTTTCACATCGTGAAAGTGGCTAATCAGCCTGATTGCAAGCACTATTAATGCCAAGCCGATCACGAATTTTTCTTCTTTTCCGGCTATATGTAACCTTTTCCATTTAATATCTCAACCCTTTTCGACCCATTCGTTCACTTATAGGTCAAATATTTTACATTCACAAAACAAAAGTCATGACAGGGTATCGCCGTCAGAAAGGAAATAGGGAAAGGAGAAAACAGACTCAGATGCAGGAACACCTTTCCTGCATCTGATAAGAAGGGAAAATCAAGACGCTGCCGAGCGGCTTGCGTACAGATACAGCAGAAAAGCACCAATCGAACAAAGTGCCATCGATAACACCATCGGCCAGACGCTGTTGAATGAGGCCAGCGATAGAATAACGCCCACCATCGCACCAAGACCGAAACGCAGCGTGCCCGCGAGCGACGACGCCGTCCCTGCCATATGAGGGAAATCATCAAGGATGACCGCCATCGCATTTGACGCGACCATGGCAATACAGCCGACAAACAGCGCAACGCCAAATACCAGCGGTAAGAACCCGAGATCGAACAGGCAGACAATCACCAGCCATATTCCCATCGCAAACTGGATTACCAGCCCCGCACGGAACATTGCCAGCGCGCCTAGCCGGCGCACATTGCGGCTATTAAACAACGTCACCACAAACAGAAAGACGACGTTCAGAGCAAAGTAATAGCCAAAATTCTGAGGTGACACGCCATACAGGTTGATATACACAAATGGCCCGGCGCTCAGGAAAGAAAACATGCCGCAAAACGACAGCCCGCTCGCCACCATATAACTGAATACCCGCTTGTGGCGGAATAGGATGGCAAAATTCCCGATGGTGGTGCGCAGATGAAATTTTTGCCGTTTCGCAGGCGGTAAGGTTTCTTTGATAAAAAAGAAAATCAGCGCTGCCGCTAAAAACGCGGCACCAGAGATCGTCCAGAAAATGGAATGCCAGCTAAACCACAGCAGTAGCCAGCCACCGGCAATCGGCGCAATGAGCGGTGCGACCGTCATCACCAGCACGACAAACGACATCATGCGAGAAAAATCATCCCGCGAGAACATGTCGCGCATCAGTGCATTAATCACCACCGCAGCCGCAGCGGCGGAAACCCCGTGCAGGAAACGCATGTAAATAAGCTGCTCTACCGTTTGCGCCAGCGCACAAGCCACGCCTGCAAACGCAAAAACTAGCGTACCGCCGAGAATCACCGGCTTGCGACCCAGGCTGTCCGCCATTGGTCCGTAGAACATCTGGCCAATCGCAAAGCCCAGCACATAGGTACTGAGCGTCATTTGAACGTGCCCGTCCCCCACGCCAAACTCGTTAGCAATGGTTGGTAATGCAGGCAAATACATATCGATGGCTAACGGCATTAGCATCGAAATCAGGCCAAGAATAAAGATCAGCCCGAGATGAGAAGATCGGCGTAATTGCACTAATAACTCCAGAGTAGAAAGAAGGTCGTTCTGAGCAAAATCATGTTACACTGGCGATCTCATCATCGCTTAATTCGCGAAATTCCCCCGGTTCCAGATCACTATCCAGCCAGATGTCACCAATGCGCTCGCGGTGTAGCACCACGACCCGATTTCCCACCGCAGCAAACATCCTTTTCACCTGATGATAGCGCCCTTCGCTAATCGTCAGCCGAACGACATGATCCGTAACCTTCTCAAGCGTAGCGGGTTTGGTGAGAGTCTTCTCGTTATGCAGTTGCACGCCCGCCGTAAATTGCGCGGCGGTATCCTCGGCCAGCGGCTGCTCCAGCGTTACCAGATAGGTCTTTTCACACTGATGCTTAGGCGAGGTAATACGATGCGACCATTGTCCATCATCCGTTAACAGCACCAGTCCCGTGGTATCAATATCCAGTCGCCCTGCCGCGTGGAGTTTGTGCGCCACTGGGACATCCATAAAATACAGAATGGTGGGATGATCGGGATCGTCCGTTGAACAGACATAGCCCTGAGGCTTGTTCAGCATGAAGTAGCGCGGGCCGCTCTGCTGCTCCAGCGGATTGCCATCAAATTCAACGTTATGCTCGGGGGATAGTTTGAAGGCACCGCTCTTCACCACATCACCATCAACTGTAACACGCTGCGCACGCAGTTCACGCGCCACCAGAGAACGACTGATTCCCAGATGCTGAGATAAAAATTTGTCCAATCGCATTAAAACTCACTACCTGTCTCAAATACTGCCAGTCTCAAATCGTGAGACCATAAATGATGAGATCGTAGTATAACGGGGGTTTGTTCGCGCGTCCTGCAATTCACCGCCCATAAATTGCTCTTTTAGCCGCCTTCAGGCTGCACATCCTCGCACGGCGTATTATCAACAGGCATAATAGAGGTAATTTCTCTCTTTTAAGGGCAACGCTATGTCATCTATTCATGGTCATGAAGTTTTGCAAATGATGCTCGCGTCCGGTGAGTCGTTTACCACCGAACAGTTGGTTAGCATGATAGAAGCTCGCTTCGGCAGCGATATGCGTTTTCATACCTGCTCCGCCGAGAATATGACGGCTCCGATGCTGGTACAGTTTCTGGCTGAACGCGGAAAATTTATTCCGCACGATGCCGGCTTTACCACCAGCGCCAGTAAAATCTGTCAGCACTAGTTATGTCGTTCACACTACGGCCTTACCAGCGTGAGGCTGTTTCCGCCACTCTCGACTATTTTCGCCGCCATACCCAACCGGCCGTTATCGTTTTGCCTACCGGTGCGGGGAAAAGCCTGGTCATCGCCGAACTGGCGCGACTTGCTCGCGGTCGTGTACTGGTGCTTGCGCATGTAAAGGAACTGGTCGCGCAAAACCATGCCAAATACTGCGCTTGGGGGCTTAATGCGGATATCTTTTCCGCCGGGCTGCAACAGCGAGAAAGTCAGGGAAAAGTGGTCTTTGGCAGCGTGCAGTCTGTCGCACGTAATCTTGACCAGTTCGATAATGCGTTCTCTCTGTTGATCATTGATGAATGTCACCACATCAGCGATGACGATAACAGCCAATATCAACAAATTATCCAGCATCTGCAAAAAACCAATCCACAACTGCGACTGCTCGGCTTAACCGCCACGCCTTATCGACTTGGCAAAGGCTGGATATATCAGTATCACTATCACGGCATGATTCGTGGTGACGAGCGCTGTTTGTTCCGCGACTGCATCTATGAGCTGCCGCTGCGTTATATGATCAAGCATGGCTTTCTGGTGCCGCCTGATCGGCTGGATATGCCAGTAGTGCAATATGATTTCAGCAAGCTCGTCGCCCGTGGCAACGGGCTATTCAGCGAATCGGATCTGAATCTTGAACTCAAACGTCAACAACGCATTACGCCGCACATCATCAGCCAGGTCATCGATTATGCACAAACGCGGCGCGGAGCGATGATTTTTGCCTCCACAGTTGAGCATGCCAAAGAAATTACGGCCTTGTTACCGACGGGTCAGGCAGCGTTGGTCAGCGCCGATACGCCAGCAGCCGAACGCGATGCGCTGATTGGCGCCTTTAAACAACAGTCGCTGAAATATTTGGTCAACGTGGCGGTACTGACAACGGGTTTTGATGCCCCGCATGTCGATCTTATTGCCATTCTCCGTCCTACAGAGTCCGTAAGCCTCTATCAGCAAATCATCGGACGCGGTTTACGCCTCTATCCAGGAAAAACGGACTGCCTGATACTGGATTACGCCGGCAACCCGCACGATCTTTATACACCGGAGGTCGGCAACAGCAGGCCACATGCCGACAGCCAGCCAGTGCAGGTTTTCTGTCCTGAATGTGGGTTTGCCAATTTGTTCTGGGGAAAAATCACCCCGGACGGCGATATCATCGAACACTATGGTCGCCGCTGTCAGGGGTGGGAAATGGTGGAAAACGGTCAACGCCAGCAGTGTGATTTCCGCTTTCGGTTTAAAGTCTGCCCGCACTGCAGCGCAGAAAACGATATCTCGGCGCGGCGCTGCCACCAATGTGACGAGGTATTGGTCGATCCCGATGACATGCTGAAAGCCGCGCTGAAACTGAAAGATGCGCTGGTTTTACGCTGTAGCGGCATGAGCTTCGAGCCAGGGCAAGATGCAAAGGGAGAATGGCTGAAAATCATCTACCACGATGAGGACAGTGCCGAAGTGAGCGAACGTTTTCGCCTGCATTCCACCGCGCAGCGTCACGTTTTCCTGCAACAGTTTTTACGCGTCCATCAACGCGCACCAGGGACGCCGTTTAATTGGCAGAACGCCGTTGATGTCATCGCCCAGCAGGCGTTATTGCGCCCCCCCGACTTTGTCGTTGCCCGCAAACACGGAAAATTCTGGCAAATCCGTGAAAAGCTTTTTGATTATCAGGGGCGATTTCGTCGTGCCAATGAGCTACGCGGCTAAGGTATACTTTAAATAATTCGAGTTTCAGGCAGGCGGCAAGTGAGGGAATCCCGATGAGCTTACTCAGGTAAGCGATTCGGGTTACTGAACGCTGCCAACGCACATGCAACTTGAAATATGACGAGTAATGCTGAGATTCATTTGCCCGCAGAGGCATATTCCGCTAGAATTCAGCCCGCTTTTGTTCGCAAAAGCTGAATAACCCCGCCTGCTGCTGGGTCGCCTGTAGCAGGGTTACTTTTATAAGTAGAGAATAAAATGATTACTATCAAAGCAGAAGTACGTAAGGATCAGGGTAAGGGTGCGAGCCGCCGCCTGCGTTCAGCTGGTAAATTCCCAGCCATCGTTTACGGTGGTTCAGAAGCACCAGTCTCTATCGAACTGGATCACGATTCAGTGAAAAACCAAGAAGCGAAAGAAGGCTTCTACGGTACTGCACTGACTCTGTCCATCGATGGCAAAGAAGTACAAGTTAAAGTTCAGGCTGTACAACGTCACGTTTACAAGCCAAAACTGACTCACATCGACTTCGTTCGCGTTTAGTTTGCGCTGAAGTTGTTTTCCGGGACGCCGGAAAGAAAAACGCCGCATAAGCGGCGTTTTTTTCGCCTTGACGTAGCTGGGTTCAGCCGCAGCCCTTTCCCTGACGATAAGAACAAGGCAACGTCGTCTTCTGGATATCTATTACTTGCCGCTGCTCGTCCGACGCTGTAACTGATCGCGCAGATTTGGCGGTGTGCCTTTAATCGTCAACGTATCCGTCGCCGGATCCCAGAAAATCCGCTCACCGAATAATAGCGCATCAAAATTCAGGCTGATGCCGCCGCCACTGCCGGCAAATTTGGTCAACTGGCGTAGTGTCCCACGATCGGCAGGGAAGCTTTCTTCCAGTTCATAACCCTGTTCGGTGGAAAACTGCTGAAAAGTTTTCTCACCCAGCGGTGGCAATTCCTGTGACAGCGACGCCAGTTCGATTTCCTCACCGGACTGCAATTGCTCATTGCAGTAGCTATACACCTGCTGACGGTAATTCTGACGCTCGTTTTTATCTAACTGCGCTTCATCACAATACTCATCGACCGCTTTCAACAAGCCACGGTTTTGCGCTTTCGTGTCCAGCCCTTCCGAGGCAGCCAGAAAATCCATGAAGAAATCTGACACCTTACGCCCGACGCGGCCTTTCAGGAATGTCAGATAGCGCGTAGATTCTGGATTGGTTTCCCATTCGGTCAAATCGATACGCGCGACGATATCGGCATGATTGATATCCAGATAGTGCGTGGTGCTGATATCCAACTGTTCATTAACCCGCATGCTGTTGCAGCTATTGAGCACCGATATCAGTAAATACTCGACCGCCAGATAACGGTACTGGCAAAACAACACAATACCGCCTTCAGCAAACGGGTACTTCGCCAGCTCGTCACGCAGACGTCCGGTGGCAGCGCGGGAGAAACTCAAAAAGTCCTCATCCCCTTTGCGACAGGCACGCAGCGCATCCGCCAACTCACTTTGCTCATTAAACAGCCCATAGGCCTTACTCTTGGCGCTATAGACACGATGCAGTTCAGCCATCATCTCTTCGACTGCTGCATTGGTCGACAGCAGGGAATCACGCAACACCATTTCCAGCGTTTGCTCGTCACGTTTAATTAGCTGATGCAGGGCAATCTGGGCGATATCCAGACTCATGATAAACTCTCCTTTTGGCAAGGCGCGTATTCAAACACTGATGCGGACAGCCCGCAACACATAAAGCCGCCCTTCACACCTGTACGCGCGCTAAGCGTCTACACTACTTATTAATAAAATTCCGTTTATTGATAAAAGTCCGCCAGGGATAAAAGTACGGTAATGATAAAAGTGCGGAAAAGCATAAGCCTATACGGTAAGATAAGCGACTTTACCAGCTTGAGATACGCCATTTTATGCCACAATCATCCCGTTATAGTGACGAACACGTTGAACAACTGCTTTCTGAGATGGTCAATGTTCTGGAAAAGCACCACGCCCCGACCGATCTTGCTTTGATGGTGCTCGGTAATATGGTGACAAACCTGATTAACACCAGCATCGCGCCTGCGCAACGTCAGGTTATGGCGCGTTCTTTCGCTGAAGCCCTACAGGCTTCGATTAAAAAAGCCGATAAAGCTCACTAAGTTTTGACCAACGTATGGTAACCAACCGTCAGCGCTACCGTGAAAAAGTCTCCCAGATGATCAGTTGGGGACACTGGTTCACCTTATTCAACATTTTGCTCACTTTGGGGCTGGGTAGCCGCTATCTGTTTGTTGCCGATTGGCCGACCTCCTTGTTCGGTCGAATTTACGCGTTGGTTAGCTGGCTTGGTCATTTTAGTTTTATCGTCTTTGCCGCCTATCTGCTGGTTATCTTCCCGCTCACATTTATTGTGATGTCGCAGCGCCTTCTAAGGTTCCTGTCTGCGGCACTGGCAACAGCTGGGTTGACGATACTGTTAGTGGATGTTGAGGTCTTTACACGTTTTCACCTGCACCTCAACAGCACCGTTTGGGAACTTGTCGTCAACCCAGGGCAAGGTGAAATTGCCCGCGACTGGCAGTGGATGTTTATCGGTATTCCATTAATTTTCATGGTGGAAATGCTGTTCGGCACCTGGTGCTGGCAGAAATTACGCAGTCTGAATCGCCGCCACTTAGGCAAACCGCTGGCGGGCGTTTTCATCTCGGCATTCCTCGCATCGCACCTGATGTATATCTGGGCCGATGCAAATTTCTATCGCCCGATTACGATGCAGCGCGCCAACCTGCCGCTGTCTTATCCGATGACGGCTCGCCGGTTTCTGGAAAAACATGGCTTGCTGGATGCACAGGAATATCAGCGTCGACTAACGCAGCAGGGTAATCCTGAAGCCATGACGGTGGAGTATCCGCTTAATAACATCACCTTCCGCGATAACGGCAGCGGCTACAATCTGCTGATGGTGATGATCGACGATACGCCGCCTGATGCCATACAGAATCGTATGCCGAACCTGTCGCGCTTCGCCGCAGAAAACGTGCGCTTCAGCGATCATTACGATTCGGGTTCACAGCCAGACGCGGCCTTGTTTAACTTGTTTTACGGCCTCTCGACAACCTATATGGATGGCGTCCTCAGCGCACGTAAGCCTTCAGCGTTAATCACCGCATTGAGCCAGCAGGGCTATCAGTTCGGGCTCTTTTCGACGAACGGCTTCAACAGCCCGCTCTATCGTCAGGCACTGCTTTCTGATTTCTCGTTACCTGCGCCGCAGCAGCAAAGCAGCGATGCCATCATCACTCAATGGCAGGAGTGGCTCAAGCGTGATAATACCCCTTCCCCTTGGTTCTCTTACGTTGAACTCAGCAGCGCACCGAAAACCGCAGATGGCAAAGGCACAGAACTCAACAGTCGTATAAATATTCAGGACGTTGACCGCCAGATCGGCCAAATTATTCGCACTTTGCAGGAAAAAAACATTCTGGATAACACCGTAGTCGTCATAACAACCGCACAAAACCAGAATGCCAATGCCAGCAACACGGCACGTTTTGCCCGTACCCAGTGGCAAACACCGCTCATTGTTCATTGGCCGAATACCCCTGCGCAGACCATTACAAAAATGACGGACAACAAAGACGTCATGACTACGCTGATGCAGCGCCTACTACACGTTAAAAACAGCACGGATGATTATTCACAAGGTGAAGACCTGTTCTCTGCCCAACGACGCTACCCGTGGTTAATTAACGGCAATGGCGGCACGCTGATAATCACAACGTTGGATCAGCTCATCGTGTTAGAAAGCAACGGCAACTACCGGGCTTACGACATGGTGGGAAATCGCCTGAATGATGAAAAACCACAGCTTGCTCTGCTCTTACAGGTACTAACGAATGAAAGACGCTTTATTGCCAACTAACTGCCTAAATCTAAAGCAGTCGTTCCATCAAGCTATTGCAATAAGGTCAGGAAAAGGTAGTATAAACGCCCATAGCATCGGCACGTAGCGCAGCCTGGTAGCGCACCGTCATGGGGTGTCGGGGGTCGGAGGTTCAAATCCTCTCGTGCCGACCAACTTTCCCAATAAAACCAACCTCTTACGGTTGGTTTTTTTTCGTCTGGATTTCAAAGGGGGAATTATGGTGGAATTAGGGGGAATAACCCGTCATAAAATCAAGGATGAGAAAATGGAAACGATCAACTATAACGGAACGACGATCTGCATTTTAGACGACAGCGACATACTGACTGATTGCCCGATCGGCTCATTCGCAGTGATCGAATACTCCGGCAACTATATCGCTGTACGCGTCGGAGAAAATGACGCGCCAGCATCACTCCGCTAAGGCGGGATTTAACCTTGCTCATCTGCGCCACCCTTTAAATTTTTCGTGGCCTCAATGAACTCTTTGGGGTGATCGATCCTTACTTAACACCCGTTAGAAGTATTTCGATTTGCCGCCGGGCTTCCGCCGACAGCGCGGTAGTATCGCGTTAGTTTGTTATAACGCAACACTGCTGATGATGGCTATGCGGTCGGTTTCCTGACCATGCGGACGTTAATTAACGATTCGGGCTGAATTTCGCAGCACGTCAAATCACGACAGAAAGTGACACGTTGTCGTCACATGCTCTCGCAAGACAAACACGCCTCTTTCTCGGTATGAGTTGTTTTGCGCTAATTTTTCATGTCTCGTCCCGTGTGAAAACTACAGCATAAAGGTGCGCATCGCGGTCATTCTATACTGCCAACTCGCGCCTGAAGCTGCCTGTGTTGCATTAATGCTAGCGTTTAATGTTAGTTGATATAATCCTGAACCATCAACTGTGCTAGTCAGTGTGGACGCAGTACCACTTACCGATTTTATGATTTTAAAAGCGCCGCCACTTGTGAGGACAGTCCATTTGTCTATACACAAGGAGCCGTCAGTATTTTCACCAAAACCAGTAATCTCCCACAAACCAATAGAATCTGTAGCGGGGTCAGTTCCTCGCCCAGATATTCTACCTGTTATCTGATTTCGTCCTAACCCGGCAGATGTAAATGCTACTGTTGATGTTGATACCCCATCTGATACCAATACCGTAACGCCTCCCCCGTTGTGCCTCCATACACTTGCCGCCGTTGCAGTATTAAACCCCCCCGGGGATTTTATCTCAAGATTAGATAGAACCAATCGAGTGGCAAATCTAGCCCCAGCGAGACTCAACACCCCCTGCGGTACACTGGCAGAAAATTTACACGCACTCGGTAGTGGTGTGGTACGTGCAGAAACCTCATTGGCAGTGTCTACAAAGGAGTCAGCACGGTATACGTCAGATGGGAATATAACCCCAGCGTCATAATTACGGTCAATGCGCCATCTGACTATTGTTTGCGTTGTTGGAGCAATACAAATTGCGGAGGGAAGGAATCTTCCGGGCGTATGTGAGTTATTGGGGCCAAACTTGCCTGTGACAGTATAAGTCACACCACCAAATGCGGGGTTAGACCCTACGGAAAATGCCGATGCTGCGGCAGAGCCGGTTGCGTCATCTATAAATTTCCTCTCAGCAATGATTGCGTACCGGGTACTATCAGACTCTCTGTAATAAACACCAATAGTCCAACCAACCAAGTTCCCACCCAGTGTCACTGGTTGGCCTATTGGTACATTAGCCGGAATAGTGTTTAGTGCTAGAAATGATAATAGTCCACCAGAGAAATCAACACTACCGTTGTGAATGTGGGTGTACGCTGAACCAGCACCCAACACCTCTGCACCCATACCGCCGCCAGAACCCCACATTGTTTCAAACGAACAACCTTCAAACATATTTGACAGGTTCGAGCGTGCGAGGAAGTTAAATAAATTACCGCGGGCAATACGGGCCTTGTACTGAACTGTTGGGGTTGTGTTTTCCGAGTTGACAATCTCTACGGTGGAAATTAACCCAGTTGCGTGACCGTACGATATTTCACACTGCTGCCATCCCAGATTGCGTATGCCGTGTATATGGTAATTAATACCATCGGGGCCAGACCCGGTACCAACCATCTCCCCTACATGAAAACTAGCACCCCACATAGAGTTACCAACCCCACCGGTACTTAGTGTAACCAACGAGCCTATACGGTTGAATAGGTCTACACCGCTGTCAGTCCAAGTCGATGATTGGATAAGTGTATTAATAAAGCAACGGGAACCTTTTCGCGGGCTAACAACTATTACACCTCGCGATAACAGATAATTACCAGCGGCCATAAAATCGCAATTAGGATTATTGCGCCAGTAGGTCAAAGCTGCTTGCAACGCGGTGTAGTCATCTGTGACCCCATCCCCAATCGCACCAAACATTTCAGGTGTGATATAAGTGATAGCGTTCTGGACTGTGCCGCCCTGAGAAATCCCGATCATACTTGCGCCTGTGAGCTGAGAAAGAGCGCTACGCAGCGTCAGGTCAGTAACGTTAACCCATGCCCCGATTCCTACGCCCCCGCTATTTTCTGGAGTAGAACCAGCAGGAATAATCTTATTGAAATCTCCATTCCAGCGGTAATAGTTTCCATCCGCCTCATATTTCAGCGTCTGCGTTGCGTTTGTTAGCGTCGCGCCATCTTCAAACGTACCAAACGGCACCCAGCCAAGCGTGCCGATAATCTGGCGGACTAAATTTTCCAAACCATTAATTGTGTAATGCTCATTACCCAATCGGTCGATATATGAATTAACAATCGATGTCACAAAATCGTCGATTTTCCCAGCATTAAATTTCAGGTCGCGAGGGGATTCGCTAGGAACGGGATTGGTGGTTGGTGTAGTGGCCATAATTATTCCATAAAAAACCCAGCGATAAGGATGGGCATTGGTTGGATGATTTAACGGTGTTTTTTTAATTTACGGTGTAGGCGTAAATCGAATCGCTATACTCGGAAAGAGTCAACGAGGTAGTTCCATCTGAATTAGGTTTTTTCTCATCCACTCGCCATAAGGTGCTGTCAAGTTCCGTTTGCGTTGCGATAATCCACCTAGATGGTGACTGGATATCCGTTCCATCCCAAAAATTAAGCTGTATGATGGGTATTTCTGCGTAAAAGCCGAACTCGGTATCATCGCGCGGATATGCTCTATACCTCTTTGTTGCATTTCCTATGTAGTCGGTGATTACGACATACATATCCCCTTCAAAATTTATCCTCTCGTTTGTTTCGAACAGATAACCGTTTCTTGATACAAGATATCTGGCCTGCTGGTTAGAATCGTAAGTGTCAGGAACCTGAATCATCATCCCGACATTCGTGTATTCGCCATCGGCTAATACCTTGCACTGCATTTTAATGCGGGAGTGCAGCAAACGATTTGCTTCAAGCAAGGCTCTGTCTCTTGCCTGATATTCATTCCTGCACCCCGCGAGTTTAATTTTGTTTGGGTTCTCTGGCTCCTGCTCAACAATACCTGCATCCGTTATTCGATAGCGGATATAGGTTTTCTTGTTTGTCGATGGGCTGACGTATTCCACCTCAACGCCATCAAATCCGCCCGGCATTGTCATGTCGTAAGTCATCGAATATTCATCAGCAATCATATTGGCCCGATTGAATACCGCTTGCGGAAAATCCACTATTTCATCTCTGGCGAATGACAACACACCATCCGTCTGCATAGATTAACTAGCTACGGTAAATAATGGCTATCGCTAAATAGTCGTAAGGTTATATCCAGTATTTTATGTTGACGCAAGATGGTCGCTGGGCACGTCATATTTTTTTAGAACTGGGTCAGCTCTTTTCATACGAGTATGAAAATTTGCATCAGTGCGATGAATCTCCCCTTAAAGTCAGCAATACCCCCAGACGCAACGACACGTGACTTTTTAAACTAAATTTTACTACCATAGAACTTCAAACTTCTGTCCGCACTGTTTTTTACATAAAATGCAAATAAACAATTAGTTATGAGTAGAAGTAGAAGTAGAAGTAGAAGTAGAAGTAGAAGTAGAAGTAGAAGTAGAAGTAGAA
>NZ_JBJXVK010000012.1:0-123509 GCF_046159765.1 Pectobacterium artocarpous | reverse complement strand
CTAAATGCAAAATAATTTCCGAGTGGGGATTTTTTCAGCAAAGCGCAGTAAAAGACGGCGTTATGCCGGATTTTTCACCGCTAATTGGGCGAAAATCTCACCGTACAGACTGACGCACCATTAATTCCGGCGTCAGCACCAATACATTCGGCTCAGTATTGGGATGCTCCAGACGATACAAGAGTGTATCAACCGCCAGTTCGCCAAGTTCATCCTTCGGTTGGTGCACAGTAGTAAGAGGTGGAGACATATAGCGAGCCAGCTCAATATCATCGTAACCAATAACCGCCATATCCTGGGGGATCGAAAGCCCAGCCTGATAAAGCGCATGGTAAACGCCAACGGCCATCGCATCGTTACTGGTGAACACGGCTTCGGGCTTATCTTCCAACGCTAATAACTGCTGCATAGCGCGATAGCCCGTTTCAAATTCAAAATCGCCGAAAATTTCATAATCAGCGGGAACGGATAGCCCAGCGAGCTGCATCGCCTGTCGATAACCTTCTAGTCGGTTATAGGCTGTCGTCTTATCTTTCGGACCCGCAATGCAGGCTATCTTTTTATAACCGCGCGAGATGAGGTAATTCGTTGCGATCTCGCCACCGAGCAGAGAATTGTCTTTAATGACATCCATAACGCCTTCAAAAGGGGCCCAATCCATCATGACCATAGGAATAGAAGGATAACGGCTCATCATTTCGGGCAAAGGGCGATGGCTTTCGGTACACATCAGCAATACACCATCGACCCGCTTTTGCAGCAGTGTTTCAAGGCTATGGCTCATTCTGTCGCGATCGCCTTCGGTGTTGCACAGAATCAGGCTATAGCCCCGCTCATAGCAGCAACGCTCAACACCACGCACCACTTCGGCATAAAACGGGTTATTACTGGCAGTAAGCAACATGCCGATGGTGCGAGTCTGGTTTATTTTCAGACTTCTGGCCAGCGCAGACGGCGCATAGTTGAGATCCTCAACGGCCTTCATCACTTTTTCGCGAATGGTGTCGCTGACAAAGCGATTGTTATTAATGACGTGAGATACGGTAGACGTAGAAACGCCCGCAAGACGGGCGACATCTTTCATGGTGGCCAAAGATCACCCCTGAGTTTGCAAAAATGCGTCGATCTCTTCGCGCCATGGAACAGAAGGTTGAGCACCTCGGCGAGTCACAGCGATCGCCGCTGCCGCATGGGCAAATTTGACGGCGGAGGACATCGTTTGGTTTTCCAGCAACGCGGTAACGAGCGCGCCATTAAATGTGTCCCCGGCGGCAATAGTATCCACGGCTTTTACACGATACCCTGGAATTCGCTGCCCCTGGCCGTTTTCACTTAGCCATACGCCGCGGCTACCCAATGTGATGAGAACCGTTTCAATGCCTTTATGGTGTAGAACCTGTGCCGCACGGGCAGCATCGTCTTCCGTTTCGACGCTAATCCCCGTCAGGAACTGCGCTTCGGTTTCATTCGGCGTGATCATATCGACCCGCGACAATAACTCATCAGGCAATTCACGTGCAGGAGCGGGGTTAAGAATCACTTTCGTCTGGTGTTCATGCGCCAGTTTGGCTGCTGCGATGACCGTTTCTAACGGCGACTCAAGCTGCATAAGCAACGCGGAGGCATCCATAATGTGTTGCTGATGGCGATGAAGGTAATCAGGCGTCACGGCCGCATTCGCGCCGGCGTTAATCGCGATCATATTTTCTGCTTCAGCATTAACAAAAATCAGCGCAACACCGGTTGTTTCCCCGGAGATAGCCTCAACGGCGGAAACGTCAATATTATCGTTGGATAATTGCTGGCAAATACGGGCACCGATATCATCGTCTCCGACGCAGGCAATAAAAGCGATGTCAGCACCACTTCGGCCAGCGGCAACGGCCTGATTGGCACCTTTCCCACCAAAAGCAACGCTATATTGCTCACCGATCACCGTTTCACCCGGGCGGGGAAATTGCTCAAGATTGAGAATATGGTCAGCATTAATACTGCCCAGCACCACCAGCTTACCCGTTTTCATTATGTCGAATCCCGCTACGTTAATAATGCGCCACCACAAACGGGTGGCGCGAGCCCTGCTTTATTTCTTTGATTATTTTGCTACCAACTTCAGGTCAACCGGAATGATGGCCTGCGTTTTTTCACCTTTCAGCACTTTCGCTGCGGTCTCGATACCAATCACACCGATCTGATCGGGACGCTGAGCAACGGTTGCCGCCAGCTTGCCTGACTCAACAGCCTTCACACCATCCTGAGTACCGTCAAAACCGACAACCAGTACATCGGTTTTACCCGCCGTTTGCAGCGCACGCAGTGCACCCAGCGCCATTTCATCGTTCTGGGCAAATACAGCCTGAACATCTGGGTGTGCGGTCAGCAGGTTCTGCATCACATTCAGCCCTTTCGTACGATCGAAATCAGCAGGCTGGCTGGCCAGCATCGCGAATTTATTTTTCTCAGCAGATTTCATGAAGCCCGCACCACGCTCGCGCGCGGCAGACGTTCCGGCGATCCCTTCCAACTGAATCACCTTGGCACCTTCACCCAATTTCTTGGCAATGAAGTCACCAGCAACTTTACCACCGAAGGCGTTATCAGAAGCAACGTGGCTCACAACTTCACCACTGCTGGCAACGCGGTCCAACGTGATAACCGGGATCTTGGCCTGGTTGGCCATTTTGATCGCATTACCGACCGCATCAGAATCAGTTGGGTTGATCAGCAGAACTTTGGTGCCACGTACCGTCAAATCCTGAACATTAGCCAGTTCTTTGGCTGGGTTATTTTGGGAATCCAAGACAATCAGTTCGTAACCCAGTTTGTCGGCTTCTTTCTGTGCCCCCTCTTTCATTGAAACAAAGAACGGGTTATTCAGCGTAGACACCACCAGAGCAACCGTATCTTTGGCCAACGCATTAGCACTGACAGTCGCGCTCAGCGCAACAGCGGAAACCAGAGTAGCCAGCTTTTTCATATTCATAACGCAATTCCTGTGTGAATGAAGGTTATTTACTGCTTTTGTTATCTACCAGAACCGCCAGCAAGATGACGACGGCTTTAACGATCATTTGGTAGTAAGAAGAAACACCTAATAAATTCAGTCCGTTGTTGAGGAAGCCAAGGATGAGTGCGCCGATCAACGTGCCAACGATACGCCCTTTGCCTCCAGCCAGACTGGTGCCGCCCAATACTACAGCCGCGATAGCATCCAGCTCATATCCAGTCCCCGCAGTAGGCTGTGCAGAGGACAAACGTGCGACTTCGATGATTCCCGCCAAGGCAGACAGCAGCCCACAGAGGGAGTAGACAATGATCTTGATTTTATCAACGCTGATACCGGACAAACGGGTGGCGGATTCGTTGCCGCCTAACGCATAGATATAGCGTCCCAGGCGAGTATGGTGCAGCATGTACCAGGCCGCCGCGAACACGATAGCCATGATCCAGATTGGTGTCGGAATCCCCAGTGGGCGGCCGATACCAAACCAGCCAAACGCATCTGCTACATCCGAAAAGCCGGTATTAATCGGGCTGCCGTTGGTATAGACCATCGTCACGCCGCGCAGCAACAGCATCATGACCAGCGTAGCGATAAACGCTTGCACTTTACCTTTGGAAACAATAATCCCTGTGCCTGCACCTATCAGCGCCCCCAGCGCCAATGCGCCAAATACCGCCACCAGAGCGTTGACCTCAAGCCCGACGATGGAAGCCGCGACAGCACCGGTCAGCGCCAGCAGCGAGCCTACCGACAAATCGATGCCCGAGGTCAGAATTACCAGCGTCATGCCAACCGCCATGATAGCGTTCACTGACGTCTGCTGAAGAATATTGAACAGGTTGTTCAGAGTGAAAAAGTTAGGGCTCATGGCGGAAACAATCGCAATAAGGATTAGGAGCGCAATCAGCGATTTCTGCTCCAGTAACCACTCTTTGCTGAACCAGCGTTTTGCCGTGATAGATTGAGAACTCATGTCTGACTTACTCCTGCTTTGCGCCGTATTGCTTACCAACGGCCGCAGCCATCAGTACTTCCTGGGTTGCTTGTTCAATCGGGAAATCACCGCTCAAGCGCCCTTCATGCATCACAATGATGCGATCGCTCATTCCCAATACTTCGGGCATTTCGGATGACACCAAAATGATGCTCAGCCCTTCTTCTTTGAATTGGTTGATTAACTGATAAATTTCTTTCTTCGCCCCGACATCGACGCCACGCGTCGGTTCATCGAGGATCAATACGTTGGGGCGCGTCATCAGGCCGCGAGCAATCGCCACTTTCTGCTGATTACCGCCGGAAAGCAGGCCGATTGGCTGCTCCATTGACGGCGTTTTAACGTTGAACAGGCGAATAAAGTCAGCGACCGTTAATTGCTCTTCAGCGTGCTTGAGACGACCGCCTGCATGGCTGAAATAGCGCAATGCCGTTAACGACATGTTTTCTTTTACCGACATGCCCAACACCAGGCCATCACGCTTACGGTCTTCCGAAATGTAAACGATACCGTTCGCCAAACCGTCCTGCGGTTTACGGGTCACGACGTCGCGGCCATCCAGCGTCACATTACCGCCAGTACGCGGTAGAGCACCGTAGAGGATCTTCATCAACTCGGTACGACCCGCGCCCATCAGCCCCGCCACGCCGAGGATTTCACCTTTTCGCACCGTAAAATTGACGCTGTCGACCCCCGGACCGGACAGGTTTTGTACCTTAAGGCGGACCGCTCCCGGCGCTTTACTCGAACGCGGATACTGATCTTCCAACTTGCGGCCCACCATCATTTCAATCAGCGTATCTTCCTGTAAGTCACTGACTGGGCGCTCGCCAATAAACTGACCATCGCGCAAGACAGTAATGTCGTCGCAGATTTCAAAGATTTCTTTCAGGCGGTGGGAAATATAGACAATGCCGCATCCCTGGGATTGCAGCTCGTTAATCACGCTGAATAGCGAAGCCGTTTCGGTATCCGTCAGAGCATCAGTGGGTTCATCCATGATGATGACTTTCGATTCAAAGCTCAGCACCTTGGCAATTTCCACCATTTGCTGATCGCCAATCGATAAATCCCCGACCATACGGTGGCTGTCGTAGCGCAGATTAAGGCGCTTCAGCAGCTTGTCGGCTTCCGCATACATCTTATTCCAGTCGAGGCTGCCAAAGCGGTTGGTAAATTCACGTCCGAGAAAGATATTCTCAGCAATCGTGAGCTGGGGAATCAGGTTAAGTTCCTGATGGATGATACCGATACCTGCTTCCTGGGACGCTTTCGGCCCGTTGAAATTCACCTCCTGCCCCAGAAAATGAATGCTACCGGCATCTTTACGGTAGATCCCGGTCAGGACTTTCATCATGGTGGACTTGCCCGCACCGTTCTCGCCCACCAGCGCCATCACTTTCCCCGGATAGACGTTGAGCGCCGCACCGGACAGCGCTTTAACGCCAGGAAAAGATTTCGTGATGCCTTGCAGTTGCAGTAAAGGTTGCATGGATACCTCAGAACGTTACGCCAGCACACAGGATGACATTGGCATACGGAGAGCACTCTCCGCTGCGAATGATGGCCCGGCTTTTGCCGCTTTGGGTTTTGAATTCTTCATGGCTGACATAGTGCAATGCAATTGAGTTTCCCTGGCGTTGTTCAAGTTGCTTCAATTGATCGAGTAATGCGTCATGGACTGCGGGGTTCTTCTCAATGATCTCTTCCGCCAGAATAGCGGCCTCAACCTGCATTTCACTGGTGATCACACTCACCACCTGCAAAAACGTCGGCACGTTATGCGTCAACGCCAGATCGATACGCGTCGTCGTTTCAGGAATCGGTAAACCCGCATCACCAATAGCAAGGCTATCGGTATGGCCCAGCCGAGCAATCACGGAAGAAATATCTGCGTTCAATAGTGCTGCTTTTTTCATCTTCTCACCCCACCAGCGAAACGTTTCGCTGGTGACATTCTAGGAAAAGAAGAGGGAAAGGCAACGAAGAGATAAAAAAAGTGTGATCAGTATCGAAACGTTTCGCTAACAAAAAAATAAAGAGAACAAGAGGCGTTTATAGAAGAGAGAGAAATGGCGGGCAAAAGCCCGCCAATAGGGAATTGAGGATAACGATTTAGAGTTTACGAATCTGCTTCACATCCAGTTCGACGGAATTGAAGTCTTTATCCAGTTCCCCCTGAATTTCCACTTTATCGGTGGGTGAAATCATCTGGCCATTCCAGCGCTTGTGATCGATCTCGACTTCCATCGTGCCTGTCGAATCGCGGAACAGATAGTTCTCATCACCGATTCGTTTTTCAATATTGCCGCTCAGCGTAACCCAACTGTCGTCACGCAGATCTTTAGCCTTATCTACCGTCGTGAGGGAATTCTGTGGATCGATGAACCCCCCTTTATGTGTGCCAACCGCTGGCGTTTCAGGGTTGACGAAACCACCGCCGCTTTGTGCGGCAAATACCGGAGCAGAAACCAGAGCGGTAATGGCAAGTAACGCAGCTGCTTTTTTCATATTTACCTTCCTTATCTTGTCTGTCGTTTCACAGTCAACGATTTCGCAGTCAACCTGCGGGAGTAATCGGTCTTCGGGAAGGATTAAAACAAACCGTTCTTAACAGAATCTTAAGGAATCAGCGTCTGCATTTTTATTTTTTTATATTGCCGAAATCGCCCGATTTCAGCGATTTGTCCTGTACACGCAGCCCCCCGATTTCGTATAAAACCGGAAAAGGCGCAAACGCGACAGCGACACATTCCCTGTGAGGCAGCCATGAGAATATTGTTAATCGAAGACGATCGCCTGATTGGCGATGGCCTGAAAGCAGGCTTAATCAAACTGGGTTTTAATATTGACTGGTTTACGGAAGGCAAAGCGGGCGCCGCTGCCTTGAAAGCCGCGCCCTATGATGTGGTTGTGCTCGATCTCAGCCTGCCGGGTATGGACGGAATGGATATCCTGCGCCAGTGGCGTCAGGCTGGGCATGACGAACCGGTGCTGATTCTGACCGCTCGGGATGCGCTGGAACAGCGTGTGGAAGGGCTCCAGCAGGGTGCCGATGATTATTTATGTAAGCCCTTTGCACTGGCGGAAGTTGCCGCTCGTCTTCAGGCGCTAATTCGCCGCCGTCACGGCCAACTCCAGCCCACATTAACGCACGGTGCGGTTTCCCTTGAATCGGGCTCACGGACCGTCACGCTTAACAATGAGCCGTTGATACTAAAATCCCGTGAACTGGCGCTGCTGGAACTGTTTTTACTCAACCCGAACCGTGTGCTCACGCGCGCCCAGTTGGAAGAAAAGCTCTACGGGTGGGACGATGATGTCTCCAGCAATGCAGTAGAAGTGCACATCCACCACCTGCGCAAAAAGCTGGGCAGCGGGTTTATCCGTACCGTGCATGGCGTTGGCTATATTCTGGGAGATGCACCATGAACCTACTCAGCCTGCGCTTACGCCTGATTACCGGTTTTTCGCTGCTGACGCTGATTTGCTGGGGCGTAGCCAGTCTGCTGGCGTGGTATCAAACGCGCCATAACATCAATGAGCTATTTGATACCCAGCAAATGCTGTTTGCCAAACGTCTGGCCACCATGAATCCCGATGAGTTGCAAATCCAACCGGTTTCTCTACCCAAAACCAAGAGTTTGGTGCATAAGAACCGCGGTAAACAGGAAGATGATGCGCTGGCCTTCGCTATTTTTACCCGCGACGGGAAAATGGTGCTGAACGACGGCGAGAACGGCAAAGATTTCATTTTTGACTATCAGCGCAACGGCTTCACCGATGGCAAATTACGCGATGATGACGAGGACTGGCGCATCGTCTGGCTAACCACGGCGGATAATCGCTACGCGATTGCGGTTGGGCAAGAATGGGAATACCGTCAGGACATGACGCTGGATATTGTAAAAACCAACCTGATGCCCTGGTTATTCGCCCTGCCGATCATGCTAGCGCTACTATTCTGGCTGGTGACGCGTGAACTCTCGCCGCTAAAACGTATAACCGCCGAGCTTCAGCAACGTTCCCCTGACGAAAGTACACCGCTGGCGACGCAGTACATTCCACAAGAAGTTCGCCCGCTGGTTAACGCACTGAACCACCTGTTTTCCCGTATCAGCGACATGCTGGTTCGAGAACGTCGTTTTACCTCTGATGCTGCTCACGAATTGCGTAGCCCGTTAGCAGCATTAAAAGTTCAAACCGAAGTCGCGCAGTTGGCGCATGACGATGAAGCCATGCGCTGCCATGCACTGGTCAATCTGGACAAAGGGATCGAGCGGGCCACACGGCTGGTGGATCAACTCCTGACGCTGTCGCGACTGGATGCCGACGCATCCCCCGAAGGGATGCAGCCCGTTCAGTTTAATGACTTACTGCAACAGGCGGTGATTGCGCATTACCCTACGGCGCAAACCGCAGGGATCGAACTGACGCTGGATTTACCGGACGCCCCGATTATCCGACAGGGCCATGCGCTGTTGCTGACTCTGCTGGTACGTAATCTGCTGGATAACGCCATTCGCTACAGCCATGAAGGCGGGACGGTAAGTCTGACACTAACGGAACGCGGCTTTAAGGTGGCTGATAACGGACCGGGCATCAGCGAGGAAGCACTGACAAGAATCGGAGAGCGTTTTTATCGCCCACCGGGGCAGGAAAAATCCGGCAGTGGTCTGGGGATTTCCATCGTCAACAATATTGCCAAACTGCACCACATGCGGGTCACGTTCACCAACCAACCCGAAGGCGGGCTGGTTGTGTCAGTGAATTGGTAAAGGCTGTTAGACATTACATTGGGGTAAGATCGAGATACACGGTCGACCACAGGGCGAGGTGTCGGGAACCTCATCCCCGTGTTTCCCTAATAACAAACAACGAGTCGCTGCAGTGTGTTAACGATAGAGAATATAGAGGGATCGCTTAAATCTCGACCTGTATCCCCAGCTCAATCAGCCGGTTCGGCGGTATTTCAAACTGATCCGCCGCTCGTAGCGCATTGCGGCTGAGCATCATGAATAGCTTGCCGCGCAAGCGCAGATACCATGGGCGCTCACCGATAATCAGCGATTCGTTGGACATAAAGAAAGAGGTTTCCATCATTTGACAGGTTAACCCATCTTGCCAACAGCGCTGGAAGACCTCTTCCACATCCGGCGTTTCACGCCAGCCATAGTTGGCTATCACGCGCCAGAACGTCGGCGAAAGCTGTTCAACCGTTACGCGGCGCGCGTTCAGCACATAGGGTGCATCCTCCGTTCGCATGGTTAACAGCACCACGCGCTCGTGCAGGATCTTATTGTGCTTAAGGTTATGCAGCAGCGCGAACGGGATCACGCGAGTCGCACGCGAGAAATAGACAGCGGTTCCCAGTACACGTGTCGGCGGCGACTTCTCCAGCGATGCAATCATCGCATCCAAGGAGTTACCATGCTCATGTAACCGACGCAACAGCCTGAAGCGCTCGCTTTTCCACGTTGTCATGATAATAAACATCACCATACCTAACGCCAGCGGTAGCCAGCCGCCGGACAGAATCTTGACCACGTTCGCCAAAAACATCGGTATGTCGATAACCAGTAACCCCGCCAGCAATACCCACACCAGATAGCGATTCCAGAGCCAGTTCTTCACCGCCACCGTACAGAACAGAATACTGGTAATCACCATCGTGCCCGTTACCGCAATCCCGTAAGCCGCAGCCAGATTGCTCGAATGTCCAAAGCTGACAATCACGATGACGACGGCGATATACAGCATCCAATTAATAGCGGGAATGTAAATCTGACCAGATTCCATATCTGACGTGTGTACGATACGCATTGGCGGCAAATAACCCAGCCGCACTGCCTGACGGGTCAGGGAGAAAACGCCGGAAATCACCGCCTGCGAAGCAATGATTGTCGCCAGCGTAGCCAATATCATCAGTGGAATCAGCGCCCAATCTGGCGCCAGCAGGAAGAAGGGGTTCTTGATCGCCTCCGGGTTCTTCAACAGCAACGCGCCCTGCCCGAAGTAATTTAATACCAGCGACGGCAGCACCACCGTAAACCAGGCCAGACGAATCGGGAATTTGCCGAAGTGCCCCATATCAGCATAGAGCGCCTCGACCCCGGTAATCGCCAGCACTACCGCCCCCAGCGCGAAGAACGATACCGCTTTATATTCGGCAAAGAAGCGCACAGCGTACATCGGATTCAACGCCTGTAAGACTTCTGGGTTGGCGATCACGCTGCGCGCGCCCAGCACACCGAGCGTCAAAAACCAAATCAGCATCACCGGAGCAAACAGCTTGCCGACGCTGCCCGTACCGTGTTTTTGAATGATAAACAGTAACGTCAGGACGACAATCGAGAGCGGGACGATATAGCTGTCCATCGACGGCGCGGCAATTTCCAGCCCTTCCATCGCCGACATTACCGAGATGGCTGGCGTGATGACCACTTCCCCATAGAAGAAGCTGCCGCCAATCAACCCCATAATAACCAGCACAGACGTCATGCGATCGGAAGTATTGCGCCCGGCTAGCGACATTAAGGTAAGAATCCCACCTTCGCCTGCGTTGTCCGCACGCATCACATAGGTCAGGTATTTCAGCGACACCACAAGGACCAACAGCCAAAAGATCAGTGAAAGAAAGCCAAAGACCGAATCAGGCTCGACCCCAAAACCAAACTGCCCTGATAAACATTCCCTTAACGTATAAAGAGGGCTGGTTCCTATATCTCCATAAACCACCCCGATGGCCGCCAGCGTGACAGCCGGAAGCGAACGTTTATGTTCTGAGCTCATAAACCTATCTTCTGTTATTAATCAGTCCGCGAAGCGCGTCATTCACAACAACTCGTCCAAAAGCGCACAGTATGCACAAATCAGGGTAAAACCCCATTTTTATTGTGCTGTTCATCTGTATAGGAAACATCCTGTAAAAAGTGGTTTATTGCTTACTCACCCCGTTAGGGTGTAATAATCCGTAAAAAGTATTCTAATAAAAATCTGTGATCTGCCGTTTATTATCACTATTGTCTTTCTAAAAGTAGGGTTTTTCTTAACCTCGACGTTCAGTAGAGCAACCGAGTTTAAAAATAAACGATTTCAATACATCACATCATGGGACTAACGGATTAATTATGCGTCAAACTGCGGCATTGGCTGAAAGAATTTCTCGTCTCAGCCATGCGCTAGAACACGGGCTCTACGAAAGACAGCACGCCATTCGTCTCTGTCTTCTGGCTGGGCTAAGCGGGGAAAGTGTTTTTCTGCTAGGGCCGCCAGGTATCGCCAAAAGTATGATCGCCCGGCGTCTTAAATTCGCGTTTCGTCACGCGAACGCGTTTGAATACCTGATGACCCGCTTTTCCACCCCGGAAGAAGTATTCGGTCCCCTTTCCATTCAGGCATTAAAAGATGAAGGCC
The DNA here is from genome assembly GCF_046159765.1 of Pectobacterium artocarpous. Lineage (NCBI taxonomy): Bacteria > Pseudomonadati > Pseudomonadota > Gammaproteobacteria > Enterobacterales > Pectobacteriaceae > Pectobacterium > Pectobacterium artocarpous. The sequence goes on along the minus strand of NZ_JBJXVK010000012.1, from coordinate 112,095 downwards.
GCTATCAGCGTCTGACCGCTGGCTATCTTCCGGAAGCTGAAATCGTGTTTCTGGATGAGATTTGGAAAGCGGGTCCTGCAATTTTGAACACATTGCTGACGGCCATTAACGAGCGACGTTTCCGTAACGGCAACAGCGAAGACACCATCCCCATGCGCCTGCTGGTCGCGGCATCGAATGAACTGCCGGAGGCGGATGGCGGTCTGGAAGCGCTTTATGACCGCATGCTCATCCGCCTGTGGCTCGATCGTGTCCAGGAAAAACAGAATTTCCGTGCGCTCCTCGTGAACAACAGCAGCGAACGTGATAACCCCGTTCCGCCTGCTCTTAGCGTCAGCGATGAAGAGTACCTACAGTGGCAGAAGGATATTGAGCACGTCGCACTGCCGGAATCGTGCTTCGAGCTGATTTACACGCTGCGCCAGCAGCTCGATATGCTGGAACAGGCACCTTACATTTCCGATCGACGCTGGAAAAAAGCCCTGCGCCTGCTTCAGGCCAGCGCATTTTTCTGCGGTCGGGACGCCATTACGCCGGTTGATATTATTCTACTGAAAGACTGTCTCTGGCACGACCAAAACACCTTGAAGCTCATCGAACACCAACTCGAGCTACTGATTACCGAGCACGCTTACCAGCAGAAAAGTCTGCTGTTCCGGCTGCAACAGGCGAACACCAAACGTCAGCAATACCAGCGTGAACAAAGCGAATTACAGGCATTTTCGGTAGAGAAACAGGGGCACTTCCTCGGCCGGACATTCCATTATGCCTTGCCCGACACAATCGACACTGAAACATTGGAACTGGTGCTGCAACGCCCGTTGATCCTGCACGATATTGAAGTTAACTACCTGATCATTGACAAGAATGCCCTGCAAGGCTGGCTACAAAAAGGCGGGGAAATCCGGGGTAAGCTCAACGGTATTGGTTTTACCCAGCGCCTCGATCTGCTGGTGGACGATCGCCAGCATCTGGCCATTCGCGATATCAGCCTGCAATCCTCAATTCTTTCTCTGCCGGAAAAGCGCGACGTTGCGCTTCCTGCCGAAATTACCGATGAATATGAAAAACTGAACATGCAGTTGCGTGAACAGCGCCGCTTATTCAGCCAGCATCAACCTTGCCTGTTCGTTCCGAGCGAGTGGTTGGCCAAAATAGAGGCCAGCCTGCAACAGGTTGCCGAGCAAATCCAGCAATCAGAGCAACAGGATTAACGCCGATGATCACGCTGGAATCACTGGAAATACTGCTGTCTATCGATGAAAACGAGCTGCTGGACGATCTTGTCGCCACGTTGCTGGCGACGCCTCAGCTCGCTTTCTTCTTTGAAAAGTCCCCCAGCCTGAAGTCAGCGTTACTCAATGACCTTCCTCATTGGAAAGAAACCTTAAAGCAGCGCTTGCGTACCACCCAGGTACCGCCAGAGCTGGAAAAAGAATTTAGCTGCTACCAACGTTCACAATCAGTCGACAACCAGACTTTTCAGACACGCCTGCCTGCGATTATGGATACGCTGAACACCGTGGAGTCACCGTTTCTGACGCAGGCCTCACAGCTTATCCCCCCCCCAGAGCGAACCTTGGGGCAGAAGATCACCAGTGGGCTCCATGCGCTCTTTCTTCAACGCTGGAGGTTGAGCCTCACATTGCAAACCGTTTCACTGCATCAGCAGTTGATGGAGCAAGAACGGGAAATTCTGCTGGATGAACTACAACAGCGCCTGACGCTCAGCGGCAAGCTCGAACCGATTTTGGCCGAAAATGAACATGCAGCCGGACGACTCTGGGATCTCAGCGCCGCACAGCGTATTCAAACCGATCCCCGTCCGTTATTGGATTTTGGCGCTTTTCTGCAACGCCAGCCCGCATTGCAAAAACTGGCAGAACGTCTGGGACGCAGCCGGGAAACCAAATCTATCCTCACACAGGAAGCGCCACAAGAAGCCTTTCGGGTAAGCGTACGGGAACCTGCCACCGTGCCTGAGCAAGTGAGCGGCGTGCATCAGAGCGACGATATCCTACGTTTAATGCCGACAGAGCTAGCCACACTGGGCATCAGCGAGCTGGAATACGAATTTTATCGCCGTCTGCTGGAACACCGTCTTCTGACGTATCGTTTACAAGGTGAGAGCTGGCGCGAGAAAATCACCGAACGCCCCGTGGTGCATCAGCAAAACGAACAGCAGCCGCGTGGCCCGTTTATCGTCTGCGTTGATACGTCAGGCTCAATGGGCGGCTTTAATGAGCGTTGTGCCAAAGCCTTCTGTCTGGCGCTGATGCGCATCGCGCTCGCTGACAACCGCCGCTGCTATATCATGCTGTTTTCTACCGGCGTGGTGAAATACGAACTCACGTCTGCGGATGGATTAGAACAGGCAATACGTTTTCTCAGCCAGTCCTTCCGTGGCGGTACGGATATAAGTGCCTGTCTGTCAGCGCTGCTGGATAAGATGGATGACGCGCTTTGGCATGACGCCGACGCCGTGGTGATTTCGGATTTTATCGCCCAGCGATTGCCAGACGAGGTAGTAAATAAGGTGAAAAGCCGCCAGACGCAGCTACAGCACCGTTTCCATGCTGTAGCGATGTCCGATCACGGCAAACCCGGCATCATGCACATCTTTGACCATATCTGGCGTTTTGATACCGGGTTAAAAAGCCGCTTAATGCGCCGCTGGCAGCACAGCAACGCGTATTAAAGCAGGCCGGAAACCGACTCACGCAGCGGCTGTGGCCACACGCCGCACTGAACCTGACCAATGTGTGACAATTGCAACAACAGCATAACCAGACGAGACTGACCGATTCCTCCACCGATCGTTTGCGGCATTTCACCGCGTAGCAGCGCCTGATGCCATTCCAGCTTCAGACGTTCTTCATCTTGCGTCAGAGCCAGCTGGCGGGTGAGCGCTTCTGCATCCACGCGAATGCCCATGGATGAAATCTCAAACGCATCGTTCAGAACCGGGTTCCATACGACGATATCGCCGTTCAGGCCCGCCAGTTCCTGCTCACCTGGCGTCGTCCAGTCATCATAATCCGGCGCACGCACATCGTGAGATTGCCCACTGGACAACTTGCCGCCAATCCCTATCAGGAAGACCGCGCCCAGTTCTTTCGCAATGGCTCGCTCACGCCCTTTGGCATCCAGATCGGGATAGCGCTGTAGCAACGTTTCGGTATGCACAAAATGAATCTGTTCCGGCAGGAAAGGCTGAATGCCAAATGCCTGATATACCGCAGCCTCCGTCGCTTTGATTCCCTGATAAATACGCGTTACCGTCGATTTCAGGTACTCTACATGGCGCTCGCCGTCTCCCATCACGCGCTCCCAGTCCCACTGATCGACATAAACCGAGTGGATCGGGCTCAGACGATCTTCGTCCGGGCGCAGAGCCTTCATGTGGGTATAAATGCCTTCACCGCTGCTAAAATCATGCGCGCCCAGCGTTTTACGTTTCCATTTAGCCAGTGAGTGCACCACTTCAAATGTGGCATCCGGCAGGGCTTTCACCTTAACCTGCACCGCTTTTTCCGTACCGGACAAGTTATCCTGCGTACCATCACCGATACGGCTAAGAATCGGTGCCTGGACTTCAATCAATCCCAGAAGCTGCTCCAGTTGGCTGGAGAAGAAAGATTTAACGAAGCTGATTTGCTGCTGTTTTTCGATGTACTGCTTTTTCATTGCCGCGTCTCTTATTCACCGTATTTAGTTATTCATTAAGCAATAAAAACAGCTAGTCATTCAATAATCTTATGGATAAATTGCTCTTGTGCTTTTAATCCGTCATTTTATAGCGATATAAAATCATTATTCGCTAAAACAGGAGGCTCAAAGTGGCAGAAATTTATCAGATCGATAATCTCGATCGCGGCATTCTTTCCGCCTTAATGGAAAATGCGCGCACCCCCTATGCCGAACTGGCAAAACAGTTTTCTGTCAGTCCGGGAACAATCCACGTTCGGGTGGAAAAAATGAAACAGGCGGGCATCATTGTCGGCACGCGTCTGGACGTGAACCCGAAACAGCTTGGCTATGACGTGTGCTGCTTTATCGGCATCATTCTGAAAAGCGCCAAAGATTATCCCTCGGCGCTGGAGAAACTGAACAATCTGGAAGAAGTGGTCGAGGCCTACTACACCACCGGACATTACAGCATCTTTATTAAGGTCATGTGCCGCTCGATAGAAGCACTGCAACATGTACTTATCAACAAGATCCAAACCATTGATGAAATTCAGTCCACGGAAACGCTAATCTCTCTGCAAAACCCCATCATGCGGACGATCGCGCCGTAATGCTTTTTTCCTATACCCATATTATCCACAGGTAGATCCCAGCCAGATCACAGCGTACAATGTCCTGTCTTTTATCGGATGGGATCGCTATGGCAGACATTACCTTGATCAGTGGCAGTACCCTTGGCAGCGCCGAATACGTCGCAGAGCATTTGGCTGAACTGCTGGAGAAGGATGATTTTTCCACTGAACTTCTACACGGTCCTGAACTTGATGCACTGCCTGAAAGCGGTGTATGGCTGGTGGTGACCTCCACCCACGGTGCGGGAGAATTTCCTGACAATCTGAAAGCGCTGTTTAACCAACTGGAACAACAGAAGCCCGATCTTTCTCAGGTGAGCTTCGGTGCGATAGGGATCGGTAGCAGAGAGTACGACACATTCTGTGGCGCGATCCAAACAGCGGATCGTGTGCTAACCCAGTTAGGGGCGAAACGGATCGGTGAAATCCTTGAGATCGACATCACCCAGCATCAGATTCCTGAAGATCCGGCTGAAGAATGGCTAGGATCGTGGGTTAATTTACTCAAATAAGATTAAATATTCGGCAGTTGAATGTGGATAACTATACTTAATTCTGGTGTAAAAGCCGTAGTTATCCCAATAAAAACCCGAGTATGTTTTTTGTCCTGTGTATAAACCCACATTAAGATCCCAGCTTATACTGGCCAGGATCACCGATCATTCACAGGTAAGGATCAATGCCATTCTCTTGATCTTTAATGTGAATAATCACTTATCCACACAACCAGACGATCCTAATAAGAGATCTAATAAAGAGATCTTTAAATAAAAAGATCTTTCTTTAATTAACGAGGATCCAACGGACTTGGTCGTTGGCTCAAAGTTGAGTAGAATCCCCCACCCCAGGGCAAATAACGATCGTTTTCCACTCATCATTCGCAATAATGCGAGGAGCAGTACCATGTTTTATCCAGATCCCTTTGACGTCATCGTGATCGGTGGCGGTCATGCCGGAACAGAAGCTGCGATGGCTTCTGCCCGAATGGGCCAACAGACGCTTTTACTTACACACAATATTGATACGCTGGGGCAAATGTCTTGTAACCCGGCGATTGGCGGTATTGGCAAAGGCCATCTGGTTAAAGAGATCGATGCCATGGGAGGGTTGATGGCGCACGCTGTCGACCAGGCCGGTATACAGTTTAGGATACTAAACAGCAGTAAAGGCCCGGCAGTTAGAGCCACTCGCGCACAAGCGGATCGCGTGCTCTATCGCCAGGCTGTCCGCACCGCGCTGGAGAATCAACCCAACCTGATGATCTTCCAGCAGGCTGTTGACGATCTGATTGTGGAAAACGATCGTGTCGTGGGTGCAGTAACCCAGATGGGACTAAAATTTCGTGCAAAAGCCGTCGTATTAACGGTAGGCACTTTCCTTGACGGCAAGATTCATATCGGGCTGGATAACTACAGCGGTGGGCGTGCAGGCGATCCACCTTCTATTCCGCTGGCACGTCGCCTGCGTGAGCTGCCCCTACGCGTTAACCGTCTGAAAACGGGTACTCCGCCACGTATTGACGCCAGAACGATCGATTTTAGTGTGCTGGCTCAACAGCACGGTGATAACCCAATGCCAGTTTTCTCATTCTTGGGGAATGCAAGCCAGCATCCGGCGCAAATGCCGTGCTACATCACACATACCAACGAGAAAACCCATGATGTGATCCGTAATAATCTGGATCGTAGCCCAATGTATGCCGGGATCATCGAAGGGATCGGCCCGCGTTATTGCCCATCGATCGAAGACAAAGTCATGCGTTTTGCCGATCGAAACACGCATCAGATCTTTCTTGAGCCAGAAGGCCTGACCAGCAACGAAATTTATCCTAACGGGATCTCAACCAGTTTGCCGTTTGACGTTCAGTGGCAGATTGTTCGTTCAATGGCAGGAATGGAGAATGCACGCATTGTCCGCCCTGGCTATGCGATTGAATACGATTTCTTTGATCCTCGCGATCTGAAACCGACGCTGGAAAATAAATTTGTTCATGGCCTGTTCTTCGCCGGACAAATCAACGGCACAACAGGGTACGAAGAAGCCGCTGCGCAGGGCATGCTGGCCGGGCTGAATGCCGCTCGATTCGCTGCCGATAAGGAAGGCTGGTCACCGCGTCGCGATCAAGCCTATCTCGGCGTGTTGGTTGACGATCTCTGTACGTTGGGAACGAAAGAACCCTACCGTATGTTTACGTCGCGTGCTGAATATCGTCTGATGCTGCGCGAAGATAATGCCGATCTGCGTTTGACTGAAATCGGTCGCGAGTTGGGAATGGTTGACGATCATCGCTGGGCACGTTTCAACGAGAAGCTCGAGAATATTGAAAAAGAGCGCCAGCGCCTGCGTGATATTCATGTTCACCCGCAGTCTGAGCAGTTAGAGCAAGTTAACTCGTTGCTGAAAACGCCGTTGTCCCGCGAAGCAAACGGTGAAGAACTACTGCGTCGCCCGGAAGTGGATTACGTTCAACTGACTGCGCTACCGCTGTTTGCTCCAGGATTAACCGACGAGCAGGCTGCTGAACAGGTTGAAATTCAGGTCAAATACGAAGGGTATATTGCTCGTCAACAAGATGAAATAGAGAAACAGCTGCGTAATGAAAATACGTTGCTGCCTGCCGCTCTGGACTACAAGCAGGTTAACGGGTTGTCCAACGAGGTTATCGCCAAACTGAACGATCACAAACCGTCGTCTATCGGTCAGGCTTCACGGATTTCCGGTATTACGCCTGCGGCAATCTCCATTCTGCTGATCTGGCTTAAAAAACAGGGTCTGCTGTGCCGCAGCGCCTGATTTAAGGTAAACTTATCCCTTAAATAGCCGGTTATCCGGCTATTTTTATTATTAACCTCATCTTTTTCATCGGGATATTATTGTGCGCAACACACTCGATAATCTGCTAAACGCGGCTGGCATTGTGATTTCAGATAAGCAAAAAAATCTTCTGATACAGTATATTGATATGCTGAATAAGTGGAACAAAGCTTATAACCTGACGTCTGTGCGCGATCCGCAGCAAATGCTTGTCCGCCACATCATGGACAGTATCGTGGTTGAGCCACATCTACGCGGACAACGTTTTATCGATGTGGGAACAGGGCCAGGTTTGCCGGGGATTCCATTAGCAATTGTTCGCCCTGATTCGCATTTTACCTTACTGGATAGCCTGGGTAAGCGTGTACGTTTCCTGCGTCAGGTTCAGCATGAACTGCAGCTTGAAAACATCACACCGGTGCAAAGTCGTGTTGAAGAGTTTCCCGCAAAGCTGCCTTTTGATGGCGTGATCAGTCGGGCATTTGCTTCTCTGCATGACATGATTAGCTGGTGCAGCCATCTTCCTGCCAGAGCGACAGGGCGGTTTTATGCGCTAAAAGGCGTACTTCCAGAAGATGAATTGTCATCCTTGCCACAAGGTGTTCTATTGGATCAGGTTGTTCGCTTATCTGTTCCCGAACTGGAAGGCGAGCGCCATTTGGTCGTGCTTAAACCAAACTAATTTTGTTTTTTATCAAAAAAATTATAACTAAATATTGCGTGTGACGTTGCCACCTCGTTTATCGGCGGCAGCGTTCCAGAACGCATCACGATCACTGAAATTTTACATCTTCGTTTTTTCAGCGTTGTCCTTTTGCTTTCGCACTGAATAATAACGAACGAAAATAAATCATCGTCATCAAAATTTAGTTGTTTTTTTGTTAATTGAGTAAAAAAACGATATCAATAATGTCAATAGGGGGTTGAAACGTTGTTTGTGACGTTTTTAAAATAAAGGTTTTTATAATCTATTGAATTTAAATAAAATAAATAGCTTATTTTGCTAAAGGCAAAAAAAAACATGTTCTATTATAAATAGTCGTAAAGCCTGTTATGTGAGTCACATCACAGATTAGAGGCCTTTAGAAATTAATTACACCAGACGTGAACAGGGATGATTGTTAGTAAAAACGGGGCTTCAGAAAGAAATTTAAATAATTGTTCACCTTTTCGCTACTTATCGATTGAATTCGCAGGTATGACCCGTATAATTTGCTCGGTTTTTGCTGCTTGACTCAATGGTGTAAAGGCAGTTTTATACGTTATTCGGTATACCTCTGAAAAGGTACGGAGAGAGCAAACGTCATGCCTGTATCCCTTTACAGCGGAAAAGTAGCCTTCAGGCTGCTGTTGTTACAGTTAGTGACTTTTGCTTTGTTGAGTGCTGTTTTCAGCCTCAATAGCGTCAATGCTGCCGCTTCTGCATTAGGTGGGGGATTGGCAGCCTGGTTGCCGAATGTTTTGTTTGTGCTGTTTGCCTTACGTCATCAGTCGCACAAGCCCGCTGATGGGCGTGTGGCCTGGTCATTCGCGATTGGCGAGGCGCTTAAGGTATTTATCACCATTGCACTGTTAGTGGTGGCGTTAGGCGTGTTTAATGCGGCATTTTTTCCGCTTGGCCTGACTTATTTATCGGTGCTGATTATGCAGATCGTGGCACCGGCCGTAATTAATCGTTACCGTAGTTAACAACAAAAGGGTAAGGGACATCATGGCTGCTGGAGAAATCTCTACTCCGCAAGAGTATATCAGTCACCACTTGCACCATTTGCAGGTAGGGACGGGTTTTTGGTCGATCAACGTCGATTCGATGTTTTTCTCCATCGCTCTTGGGATCCTCTTTCTGGTTATCTTTCACCGTGTCGCCAAGCGTGCAACCAGCGGTGTGCCAGGCAAGCTGCAAACGGCCGTCGAACTGATTATTGGTTTCGTTGACGGTACCGTGCGCGATATGTTCCATGGCAAAAGCAAATTGATTGCTCCTCTGGCACTGACCATTTTCGTCTGGGTTTTCCTGATGAACCTGATGGACTTGTTGCCTATCGATCTGTTGCCGCAAGCTTGGGCTGGAATCTATAGCTTGCTGGGATACGATCCGGCGCATGCTTATCTGCGTGCTGTACCGACGGCTGACGTAAACATTACGCTGTCGATGGCGCTTGGGGTGTTTATCCTGGTTTTGTTCTACAGCATAAAAATGAAGGGTCTCGGTGGTTTTGTTAAAGAACTGACCATGCAACCGTTCAACCATCCAGTATTTATTCCTATTAACCTGATTCTTGAAGGTGTGAGCCTGCTGTCCAAACCTATTTCCTTAGGCTTGCGACTGTTTGGCAATATGTATGCGGGTGAGTTGATCTTCATCCTGATTGCCGGTCTGTTGCCGTGGTGGTCACAATGGCTGTTAAATGTGCCTTGGGCTATTTTCCACATTTTGATTATTACGCTTCAGGCTTTTATTTTCATGGTTCTGACGGTTGTTTATCTCTCGATGGCATCTGAAGAGCATTGATTTTCTTTCAACAAATAACGTTTTTAACTGAAACAAACTGGAGACTGTCATGGAAAACCTGAGTGTGGATCTGCTGTACATGGCTGCCGCGTTAATGATGGGTTTGGCGGCAATCGGTGCTGCGATCGGTATCGGCATTCTGGGTGGTAAATTCTTGGAAGGCGCTGCTCGTCAGCCTGACCTGATTCCTTTATTGCGTACACAGTTCTTTATCGTCATGGGTCTGGTTGACGCCATCCCGATGATCGCTGTTGGTCTGGGGCTGTATGTGATGTTTGCGGTGGCCTAAGCAGAATGTTTTCTGCTGAGGTTAAAACATCAACTTATTTAACTTTGAAAGAGGCATTGTGCTGTGAATATTAATGCAACAATCCTCGGCCAGGCCATTGCGTTCGTCCTGTTTGTCTGGTTCTGCATGAAGTATGTATGGCCGCCGATGATGGCAGCCATCGAGAAACGTCAGAAAGAAATTGCTGACGGTCTGGCTTCTGCTGAACGTGCCAAAAAAGATTTGAACTTGGCTCAGGCCAATGCGACAGATCAACTGAATAAAGCCAAAGCGGATGCTCAGGTTATCATCGAGCAGGCGAACAAACGCCGTGCTCAGATCCTGGATGAGGCGAAAGCTGAAGCGGAAGCTGAACGTAACAAGATTGTGGCGCAGGCGCAGGCTGAAATTGAAGCCGAACGTAAGCGAGCTCGTGAAGAGCTGCGCAAGCAAGTTGCCGTATTGGCGATTGCTGGTGCCGAGAAAATTATTGAACGTTCCGTGGATGAAGCTGCTAACAGCGACATCGTTGATAAACTGGTCGCTGAACTGTAAGGAGGGAGGGGCTGATGTCTGAATTTGTCACGGTAGCTCGCCCCTACGCCAAAGCAGCTTTTGACTTTGCGGTTGAGAATCAGGCCTTGGATCGCTGGCAGAACATGCTGGCGTTTTCGGCCGAAGTAGCGCGCAATGAGCAGATTGCCGAGTTGCTTTCCGGTGCGGTTGCACCGATTGAGCTGGCGAAAACGTTTATTGCCGTTTGTGGTGATCAACTTGATGAAGCCGGTCAGAACCTGGTTAGGGTGATGGCCGAGAACGGACGTTTACCGGTGCTTCCTGAAGTACTGGAACAATTTATTCAACTGCGGGCAGCTCTGGAATCGACGGTTGACGTCGATGTGATTTCTGCCAACACGTTGAGTGAGCTGCATCTGTCGAAGATCGCTGCCGCTATGGAAAAACGTCTGTCACGCAAAGTGAAGCTGAATTGCAAAATTGATAAGTCTGTCATGGCTGGCGTGGTGATACGCGCGGGCGATATGGTGATAGATGGCAGCATTCGCGGTCGTCTGGAACGTCTGGCAGACGTCTTGCAGTCTTAAGGGGACTGGAGCATGCAACTGAATTCCACCGAAATCAGCGAACTGATCAAGCAGCGCATTGCTCAGTTCAATGTGGTGAGCGAAGCTCACAATGAAGGTACTATTGTTTCCGTCAGTGACGGAATCATCCGCGTCCACGGTCTGGCAGACGTGATGCAGGGAGAGATGATCTCTCTGCCGGGTAATCGTTATGCGATCGCACTGAACCTGGAGCGCGACTCCGTTGGTGCGGTAGTCATGGGCCCGTATGCGGATCTGGCTGAAGGCATGAAAGTAAAATGCACCGGCCGTATTCTTGAAGTTCCCGTTGGCCGTGGCCTGCTGGGCCGTGTGGTCAACACGCTGGGCGCACCGATTGACGGTAAAGGCGCACTGGATCACGACGGTTTCTCTGCGGTTGAAGCGATTGCGCCTGGCGTTATCGAACGTCAATCCGTTGATGAGCCGGTACAAACGGGCTATAAGTCCGTTGACGCCATGATTCCAATCGGTCGTGGTCAGCGTGAGCTGATTATCGGTGACCGTCAGACGGGTAAAACCGCGCTGGCTATCGACGCCATCATCAACCAGCGTGATTCCGGCATCAAATGTGTGTACGTCGCCATCGGCCAGAAAGCCTCCACGATTTCTAACGTGGTGCGTAAACTGGAAGAGCATGGCGCACTGGAAAACACTATTGTCGTCGTTGCTACCGCGTCTGAGTCTGCTGCTCTGCAATATCTGGCGCCATACGCCGGTTGTGCAATGGGGGAGTATTTCCGTGACCGCGGTGAAGATGCACTGATTATTTATGATGACCTGTCTAAACAGGCCGTTGCTTATCGTCAGATTTCTCTGCTGCTCCGTCGTCCGCCAGGTCGTGAAGCTTATCCTGGTGACGTTTTCTATCTCCACTCCCGTTTGCTGGAGCGTGCATCGCGCGTTAACGCCGATTACGTTGAAGCATTCACCAAGGGTGAAGTGAAGGGAAAAACCGGTTCGTTGACCGCTCTGCCGATCATCGAAACGCAAGCGGGTGACGTTTCTGCGTTCGTTCCGACCAACGTAATTTCTATTACCGATGGTCAGATCTTCCTGGAGTCCAACCTGTTTAACGCCGGTATCCGTCCTGCGGTTAACCCAGGGATCTCCGTATCCCGTGTGGGTGGTGCAGCACAGACCAAGATCATGAAGAAACTGTCCGGTGGTATTCGTACCGCTCTGGCACAGTACCGTGAACTGGCGGCATTCTCTCAGTTCGCTTCCGATCTTGATGATGCAACCCGTAAGCAGTTGAGCCACGGTCAGAAAGTGACCGAGCTGTTGAAGCAGAAACAGTATGCGCCGATGTCTGTCGCACAACAGTCTCTGGTTCTGTTTGCGGCGGAACGTGGTTATCTGGAAGATGTTGAGCTGTCGAAAGTCGGTAGCTTTGAGGCGGCTCTGCTGGCTTACGCTGACCGTGAGCATGGCGAACTTCTGCAACAAATCGACCAGACTGGCGCTTATAACGATGAGATCGAGAGCAAATTTAAAGGCATCCTCGATACTTTTAAGGCAACCCAGTCCTGGTAACGCCCGGTGGCCTGCTGTAAAGCAGGCCGCAAGGCTTTGAGGAGAAGCAAAGATGGCCGGCGCAAAAGAGATACGTAGTAAGATCGCAAGCGTCCAAAATACGCAGAAGATCACCAAAGCAATGGAAATGGTCGCCGCTTCCAAAATGCGTAAATCGCAGGATCGTATGGCGGCCAGCCGTCCTTATGCGGAAACCATACGCAATGTGATTGGTCACCTTGCGTTAGGAAATCTGGAATATAAACACCCGTACCTGGAAGAACGCGATGTTAAGCGTGTTGGGTATTTGGTGGTGTCTACTGACCGTGGCCTGTGTGGTGGCTTGAACATTAACTTGTTCAAGAAACTGTTGGCTGATATGAAATCCTGGAGCGATAAAGGCGTTGAAACTGATTTAGCGCTGATTGGTTCCAAAGCGGTTTCTTTCTTCGGTTCGGTAGGCGGAAACATTGTTGCTCAGGTTACCGGTATGGGGGATAACCCTTCCGTATCAGAACTGATTGGCCCGGTTAAAGTTATGCTGCAAGCCTATGACGAAGGTCGTCTGGACAAGCTGTATATCGTCAGCAACAAGTTTATCAATACCATGTCTCAGGAACCGCTTGTTGTTCAAGTATTACCGTTACCGCCTTCGGATGACGGTGAGTTGAAGAAGAAAGCCTGGGATTACCTGTATGAACCTGATCCTAAGTCGCTGCTGGATACCCTGCTGCGCCGTTATGTAGAATCTCAGGTTTATCAGGGCGTCGTAGAAAATCTGGCCAGTGAGCAGGCCGCGCGAATGGTTGCGATGAAAGCCGCGACTGATAACGGCGGTAGCCTGATCAAAGAGCTGCAGTTGGTATACAACAAAGCTCGTCAGGCCAGCATTACCCAGGAACTCACCGAAATCGTCGGGGGAGCCTCCGCGGTTTAAAGCAGGTTTACGAATTACGTATTGTCGAATTACGTAGAGGATTCAAGATGGCTACTGGAAAGATTATCCAGGTAATCGGCGCCGTGGTGGACGTCGAGTTCCCGCAAGATGCCGTACCGAAGGTGTACGATGCGCTTGAGGTAGAGAACGGCGCTGAAAAACTGGTGCTGGAAGTACAGCAGCAGTTAGGCGGCGGTATTGTTCGCTGTATCGCAATGGGTTCTTCTGACGGTCTGCGTCGCGGGTTGAATGTGAATAACCTGGACCACCCGATCGAAGTACCGGTAGGTAAAGCAACGCTGGGTCGTATCATGAACGTGCTGGGTAACCCCATCGACATGAAAGGCGACATCGGTGAAGAAGAACGTTGGGCTATTCACCGTGCAGCGCCTAGCTATGAAGAGCTGTCAAACTCACAAGAACTGCTGGAAACCGGCATCAAGGTTATCGACTTGATGTGTCCGTTTGCCAAGGGCGGTAAAGTGGGTCTGTTCGGTGGTGCGGGCGTAGGTAAAACCGTAAACATGATGGAGCTGATCCGTAACATCGCGATCGAGCACTCCGGTTACTCCGTGTTTGCTGGTGTTGGTGAGCGTACCCGTGAAGGTAACGACTTCTACCACGAAATGACCGACTCCAACGTAATCGATAAAGTATCACTGGTGTATGGCCAGATGAACGAGCCACCGGGTAACCGTCTGCGCGTTGCGTTGACCGGCCTGACCATGGCGGAAAAATTCCGTGATGAAGGCCGTGACGTACTGCTGTTCGTCGATAACATCTACCGTTATACCCTGGCCGGTACGGAAGTATCCGCACTGCTGGGTCGTATGCCTTCTGCGGTAGGTTATCAGCCGACGCTGGCGGAAGAGATGGGCGTTCTGCAAGAACGTATCACCTCAACCAAAACCGGTTCTATCACCTCCGTGCAGGCTGTTTACGTGCCTGCGGATGACTTGACTGACCCATCACCAGCCACCACCTTTGCCCACTTGGATGCAACCGTGGTACTGAGCCGTCAGATCGCGTCTCTGGGTATCTACCCGGCCGTTGACCCGCTGGATTCCACCAGCCGTCAGTTGGATCCGTTGGTTGTTGGTCAGGAACACTATGATGTTGCTCGTGGCGTGCAGTCTATCCTGCAACGTTATCAGGAACTGAAAGACATCATCGCGATTCTGGGTATGGACGAGTTGTCTGAAGAAGACAAGCTGGTCGTATCCCGTGCGCGTAAGATTCAGCGCTTCCTGTCTCAGCCGTTCTTCGTAGCGGAAGTATTTACTGGTTCTCCGGGTAAATACGTTGCCCTGAAAGACACTATCCGTGGCTTTAAAGGGATTATGGAAGGCGAATACGACCACCTGCCAGAGCAGGCGTTCTATATGGTTGGTTCCATTGACGAAGTCGTGGAAAAAGCCAAGAAACTGTAACGCCTTGTAGGAGGGTGACATGGCTATGACTTACCATCTGGATGTCGTGAGTGCAGAACAGCAAATGTTCTCCGGTCTGGTGCAGAAGATCCAGGTAACGGGGAGCGAAGGCGAACTGGGTATTTATCCGGGACATGCCCCTCTGCTTACTGCCATTAAGCCTGGTATGGTTCGTATCGTTAAGCAGCACGGTGAGGAAGAATATATTTATCTTTCTGGTGGCATCCTTGAGGTGCAGCCAAACATAGTCACCGTACTGTCTGATACCGCTATCCGTGGGCAGGATCTGGATGAAGCACGTGCGCTGGAAGCGAAACGCAAGGCCGAAGATCATATCCGCAATTCGCATGGCGATGTGGATTATGCTCAGGCTTCCGCAGAGCTGACTAAAGCGATTGCGAAGCTGCGTGTTATCGAGCTGACCAGAAAAGCGATGTAACAGATAAGCTTGTAATAATTGAAGGCCAGTCAGTTCACACTGACTGGCCTTTTTGTATTTAAGATGATGCCCCTTCCCTGCCTTCATAGATTCGCTTCTTAGTGACATTTTTATGCAGACTAAGAGACGGTTTCGTGCGCGATAATGCCGTCATTTTCATGCGGCTCTGTAGCACGCGCCCGACGTGGCGCAAGCTTTCGCCGCGTCCATGCGGCTCATCCTAAGCCTGCTACCTCCTCAGCATAATTTTTTACGCCGGATAACGGCAAAATCTGTGATGCTCTCTGCGCTGGCTTATTTTTTCTTCAGGAAATCGCCCAGTACCAGATTGCCTTTGGCATCACGCGTAAACGTTTCAGGTACGGTTACCGATACGAAGTTATTTACCGCGATTTCCTTACCTTGCGCGTTAACAGAGCGGTCGCCTTTGATGAAATAGTTGGTGTTATCGATATTGCCGACAACGGCATCATCATATTTACCCGCTTTGGTTTTCAGCGAAATGTTGTGTTTGAAGACGCCTTGTTTTTCCGGGCCAGAGTAAGGGCTTGGGCGGAAAATAAAGTTAAAGCGTTCGTTATCTAACGCGATGTTGTCTTCAACGATCAGTGCGCCAGGGTTGAAGTTGTCAGTGAAACCATCAAGTTGGTTACCCACGGCAATGCTGTTTTTAACCTGATGCGCCACTGGCTGACCTTCGCCACCCATTTTGAAGCCGTTGCTGGTGTTGTTCATGGCAATAGAATTCTCGATCACCACAACGCCGTTGGCACCGTCTTCAATTTTGTTAAACAGGTCGAAGCCGTCATCGATGTTGTTGTGTGAGAACGCGCCGCGAATCACGTTGCCTTCACCCACACGCATTTTCACCGCGAAACCGTCGGCGTTAATTTTTCCTGGGTCCTGGTTGCTGTGAGATTCTGAATTCAGAATCAGGTTATGGCTGGCCCACAGTGGTCTGCCCACATCGGCCGTTGAGGTCACCTGAATACCGGTATCGTCAGCGTGGTGCGCCACAACGCGTTCGATGGTGTTGTAGCTCCCCTCGATACGGAACGGTTTCTCTGTGATTTCAATCCCTCTAACATGCCAATGGC
The DNA here is from genome assembly GCF_046159765.1 of Pectobacterium artocarpous. Classification (NCBI taxonomy): domain Bacteria; kingdom Pseudomonadati; phylum Pseudomonadota; class Gammaproteobacteria; order Enterobacterales; family Pectobacteriaceae; genus Pectobacterium; species Pectobacterium artocarpous. The sequence goes on along the minus strand of NZ_JBJXVK010000012.1, from coordinate 95,640 downwards.
TAGCCTTCAGTTTCAAGCCGTGAATGACGGCTTTATTACCGACAGTAAATAGATTTTTGACGGCTTTTTGCTGACCGCTGGCGTTGACAGGAATTTCAGACGCGCTGTAATCACCATCGCTGAGCCAAATGGTACCACCTGCTGGTAGAGCGGCGACGGCGTTGTCTAAATCGAGCGGTGCGTTTTTACTGCCATCATTACTGGCTGAACCTTGTGGCGAAACATACAGATTTTTAGCGTCTGCATAGGCCACACGTTCAACCTTGAATGTGCTCTCTTTTACCGCTTTGTCATCCCCTTCCGCAGGCTGGTAGGCGACCTTGAATTCAGCACCGTTGCCTGCAATCTTCGCTGGCAGAGAGAAGATCTCTCCCGCTTTTACCTGCTTTGCATCACCCAGCGATTTACCGTCTTGTGATACGGTAATCGTACCGTTGTAATTGGCTTTCGCCTGGATGATATAGTGTTCGCTGGTGGTTTTCGGTGATGACATCACCTGGAGCAGAGGATCAAAAGTCTTAGCCTTAAACGCCGGTGATGTTTTGGTTTGCGCCGGTGTTGTCGTCAACTGTGCATTGCTGACGGTGATTTTGGCGTTACGAGAAGCAAAGAAACCGACGTAGTAGTGGTTTTTATCCAGCTTGGTAACGACGTCCGCGCCTTTGACTTCTTTCGAGACCCAGTTATCCGTGCCTTCAGGAGCATAAGAAGTGATAAAGCCGTCGTTGGTACGCTCCAGTTTCAGGCGGAACGTAGGCGTTTGCTCCAGATTCACATTTTCCTGATAGCTGGTTTTGGTAATCTTCGCGCCTGCATTGCCCCACGGCTGCGTTACGCCATTACGCAAAATCGCCTGTAGTTTGATTTCGGTATGAGACTTTTTATCCTGCGTCATGATGGCGTTCATCACCATGTTGGATGCAGCAGGGAATTCTTCATACCCTTCTTTTAGCGGTTCCTGACGCGGCACGCCGATAATATCGCGCACCAGAATCCCCGCCCCTTCCTGAGCCGCAGGTTTGGCACCGTTTTCTGGCCCAAATTGTTCCACGGTAATATCAGACTGAAGCGTAAAATTCACATTGGCAGGCAACTGCGTATAGAAGAACGTCAGTCCGTCATGGGTGTTGGCAATCTTTCCGCCACGACTTTCGATTGTGATCGGTGCGGACAAATCCGCGTTATCCCCCGGCGCTAATTTCTTGCCATTGATGGTAACGTCATTAACACCAATTTTTTCCGGCAGGACATTGGATGAGAAGTTTACGTCTGTCGACTGACCAAAGGCGACACCGTGCCAGACTGGTGTTGATTCTGTCGCAGCGTGTGTATTGAAGCTGAAAAGTAATGCATTCGTCAACGCGACGGCAGCGAGGTATGAAGAACGGTGTTTCCGTAAAGAATCACATTTTGGTGAAGAACAACGTTTCATTGTATCTCCTTCGTTATTGAATTATTCGCCCGCGTATATTGCTATAAATGAAACGCTGTTTCTTTTGTGTGTGTCACAAATGGAAATACTTAAAAATAAAGTCTGTTTTTTATGAAACTTCGTGCCATTTTTGTTTTTGGGGGCTTCACTCTCCCACCATGAGTATTCATCGTGTTGTGCGAGATTTTCAGAAAAAACTCACCAAAAAGTATCCGCGTTATGCAGCGGCTTAGGTAAACTCTGGTTATTCGCGCCAACTGGTTGGTCATTTTTTATTGTTGCGGAGCGGTGGCTTCGCACTGTTAGGATGCTTATGTCAAATAGTGCTATGAGTGTGGTGATCCTTGCTGCGGGTAAAGGCACCCGCATGTATTCCGATCTTCCTAAGGTGTTACATAAACTGGCAGGTAAGCCGATGGTTCAGCACGTCATTGATGCGGCAATGACAACAGGCGCACAGCACGTTCATCTGGTATATGGTCACGGCGGTGATTTGCTAAAACGTGAATTGATCGATCCGGCCTTGAACTGGGTGCTACAAGCGAAACAGCTGGGAACCGGTCATGCGATGCAGCAGGCTGCTCCTCATTTCGCCGATGATGAAGACATCCTGATGTTGTATGGCGATGTGCCGCTGATTTCGCCGCAAACGCTGGGGCGTTTACGTCAGACTAAGCCGCAGGGTGGAATTGGTCTGTTGACGGTGAAACTGGACGATCCGACAGGCTATGGGCGAATTGTGCGTGAAAACGGTACTGTTGTGGGGATCGTCGAGCACAAGGATGCCAGTGAAGAGCAGCGCCAGATTAACGAGATCAATACCGGTATTTTGATTGCGAACGGCAAGGATTTGAAGCGTTGGTTAAGCCAGTTGAATAACAACAACGCACAAGGCGAGTTTTACATCACCGATATCATTGCGATGGCAGCGGAAGAGGGCCAGCGTGTTGAAGCGGTTCATCCCGAGCGGCTGAGTGAAGTGGAGGGCGTCAATAATCGCCTGCAATTGTCGGCGTTGGAGCGGGTCTATCAACGTGAACTGGCGGATAAGCTGTTGCTAGCCGGTGTCATGCTGCTCGATCCGGTACGGTTTGATCTGCGTGGCGAATTGACCCACGGTCGCGATGTCGTGATTGATGTCAATGTCGTCGTTGAAGGCAATGTTAAGCTAGGCAATCGGGTGAAAATCGGCGCAGGCTGTGTGATTAAAAACAGCATCATTGGCGACGACTGTGAGATTAGTCCTTACTCTGTGTTGGAAGACGCTGTGCTGGAAGCAGAGTGTACCGTCGGCCCATTTGCCCGCTTGCGTCCAGGCGCTGAACTGGCTGAAGGCGCGCATGTTGGTAACTTTGTCGAATTGAAAAAGGCGCGTTTGGGTAAAGGATCAAAAGCGGGCCACCTCAGCTATTTGGGGGATGCGGACATCGGTTCCGGTGTTAATATTGGCGCAGGAACGATTACCTGTAATTATGACGGTGCGAATAAACACAAGACGGTGATTGGTGACGACGTGTTTGTAGGGTCGGATACGCAACTGGTGGCACCCGTTAGCGTTGCCAGCGGGGCGACAATCGGTGCGGGAACAACGGTTACGCGCGATGTGGCAGAGAATGAGCTGGTGATCAGCCGCGTGAAACAGCGGCATATTTCCGGCTGGCAGCGTCCGGTGAAAAAGAAATAATATTTGTTGCCTCCGCTCGCGGCGGAGGCCGTTTTGTCCTGTGTTTTGGCCTAATCCAGAGTACAGAACAAAACATAATAATCCCCAACTCTCTACAAGGCTCGGGGAACCCGGAAAAACCGGAACAATCAGGTCTAAGACATCCCTGGTGACACAATATGTCACTTTTATAGGAATACCATCAATGTGTGGAATTGTAGGCGCAGTTGCGCAACGTGATGTTGCTGAAATTTTGTTGGAAGGTTTACGCCGTCTTGAGTATCGCGGCTATGACTCTGCGGGGTTGGCGGTTGTTGATGGCGAAGGCAACGTTACCCGTTTACGCCGTCTGGGGAAAGTGCAGGCGCTGTCTCAGGCAGCCGAAGAGCGCGATCTGCTCGGCGGTACGGGTATCGCTCACACCCGTTGGGCAACGCACGGTGAACCTTCTGAAGAGAACGCACACCCGCATGTTTCTGAACATATCACTATCGTCCATAACGGCATTATCGAAAACCATGAGCCGCTGCGCGAACTGATGATCGGTCGCGGTTATCGTTTTGTTTCTGAAACGGATACGGAAGTGGTTGCCCATCTGGTTCATTTTGAACAGGCGCAGAACGGCGGAACGCTGGTTGAGGTGGTTAAGCGTGTGATCCCACAGCTGCGCGGTGCGTATGGCATGGTCGTGTTGGATAACCGCGACCCAAGCGTACTGGTTGCCGCGCGTTCTGGTAGCCCGCTGGTGATTGGCCGTGGTGTCGGTGAAAACTTCATTGCCTCCGATCAGCTGGCTCTGCTGCCTGTGACGCGTCGCTTTATGTTCCTGGAAGAAGGCGACATCGCGGAAATCACCCGCCGTGACGTACGCGTGTTTGATAAAGCCGGCCAGCTTGCTACGCGCGAAGAAATTGAATCAAAAGTGAATTACGATGCGGGTGACAAAGGCGCGTATCGTCACTACATGCAGAAAGAGATCTACGAACAGCCTATGGCGATCAAGAACACCCTCGAAGGGCGTCTCAGCCACGGCGAGATTAATCTTTCTGAATTAGGCCCGAAAGCGGATGAACTGCTGGCGAAGGTTGAGCACATTCAGATTATCGCCTGCGGGACGTCTTACAACTCTGGTATGGTTTCCCGCTACTGGTTTGAAGCGCTGGCGGGAATTCCGTGCGATGTAGAAATCGCCTCAGAATTCCGTTATCGCAAGCCTGCGGTGCGTAAGAACAGCCTGATGATTACCCTGTCTCAGTCCGGTGAAACGGCGGATACGCTGGCGGCGCTGCGTTTGTCCAAAGAACTGGGCTATCTGGGGTCTCTGGCTATCTGTAACGTTGCCGGTTCCTCGCTGGTGCGTGAATCCGATCTGGCACTGATGACCAAAGCAGGCGTAGAGATTGGCGTGGCGTCGACCAAAGCCTTCACTACGCAGCTTACCGTTCTGCTGATGTTGGTGGCGCGTGTTGGGCGTCTGCGCGGTATGGATGCGCAGATTGAGCATGACATCGTTCATGGCTTACAGGCACTGCCAGCGCGTATTGAGCAGATGCTGTCTCAGGACAAACTCATCGAATCTCTGGCGGAAGGCTTCTCTGACAAGCATCATGCGCTGTTCCTCGGCCGTGGCGATCAGTATCCGATCGCGATGGAGGGGGCGCTGAAGCTGAAGGAGATCTCTTACATCCACGCGGAAGCCTATGCGGCAGGCGAGCTGAAACACGGCCCGCTGGCACTGATCGATGCGGACATGCCGGTTGTGGTGGTGGCGCCGAACAACGAACTGTTGGAGAAATTGAAATCCAACATCGAAGAAGTTCGGGCGCGCGGTGGTGAACTGTATGTCTTCGCAGATGAAGATGCCGGTTTCACCAGCAGCGAAAATATGAAAATTATTCCGCTGCCACATATCGAAGAAGTGATTGCGCCAATCTTCTATACGGTGCCGTTGCAGTTGCTGTCTTATCACGTCGCGCTGATTAAAGGCACCGATGTCGATCAGCCACGTAACCTGGCGAAATCTGTTACTGTCGAGTAATTTCTAAAAACGAAGGTAAATAGCCCTGGTGCTACTTACCTTCGTTTATTTTTTATATTGCAGCTCATTTTTTATTCCCCATTCTTTTTACGCTCACCGAACTCTCTTCATTAAAATTTATTCGGTATATTGGTTTACCCATATTGAATACTGATTCGTTCTTAATATGAATAACAAACAACAATACCTGGATATCGCCGAGGGAAAGGGCGAAAAAGCGCCTTCAACGATGGTGGCCTTTTCCTCACGAGAGATGAACTATCCACTGTTGGAAAACCTGTTAGAGGCGCAGTCATACTTTACTGATGGTGAAATAAGCTATACCGAACAGGAGCAGGGCGGGTTCTTTTATACCTGTCGCCATCAGGATAGAGAGCTGACCTTTTATCTTGAGTTGTCGGATCGCGATCCCGAAAATAAAATTACACCGATGCATTCAACCGACCCCATTTCGCCCGAGCTGCTGGCGCAGGCGAATGCGGCAATGCAGGAGATTACGGTCGAGTCTATTTTTGGGCAAAATCCGCTGGAAGATTACGTTCATCAACTACGTATATTAAGTGTTGTGGTGCCGGATATTCTTCTGGGCATCGATATTTCCGCTGCTGGTAACGTATTTACCCGCGAATGGCTGAATTTTCAGCTAGAGGATGATGTTCTGCCGGAAATTGAATCGCTGTATACCATTCACGCCGTGTACGACACCGAGAACGATCCGCCAACCACATTCTGGTTTCACTCACATGGTCTGGCACGATGCGGCCTGACGGAAGCGGAACTAGTCATTCCAGAGACGCTGAGCTCGTATTATGGCATCCCGGATTTATTCAGAAGTTTTGTCAATAATGCTATTCAAAATCAGCAAATTACCTTTAATGAGCCGATTCTGTGCGGGCAAACGGACAGCGGCTATGAATATCTGGTGGCGTTGCCGTTTGAAGAAGGGCTACGGCATGTGAATCAATCCACGCCGATTGACCAACTGCGGTCTCTGGAAGAGATGCGCTACGATCTGGAAGGGACGCCGGAAGGCGTATTTCTGGGCGATCGCGCCGATAGGGATGATGTGCATCAGGAACCTTCCTGTATGCTGTTTCGCACCAATGAAGAAAACCCGGTACTGCAAACGTTCTTTAAAGGGTTTGATGAGCAGAATGCCATCATGTTCTGGCGCACGAACGCGGAAACGGCAGAAATGTCGCGTAAGGCGCAGCTACGCTGGCGTTATTTCGTCAATATGTTCAAAAACTATCATGTGAGTGACGAACCCGCTAAGCCCGGTTTTTTAGCTAAGCTACTCAAAAAATCACCTAAGCCTGTCGAAAACGAATGGCGCTTTATGGTGAAGTTTGGCATTCCTCATGGCGAAGAGGGAGAAGAACGTGAGCACATGTGGTTTATACCTGAAAAAATTCATGACACCGTGGTTACGGGAACATTAATCAATCATCCGTTCTACGTTGAGGATATGCAGGAAGGTGGGGTATATTCCGTTGATATATCACGGGTAACTGACTGGGCGATTTATTATCAGGGCGATAGCTATAAGCCTGATACGATTTACAAATTGCTTAGCCATAGCCGGACTCACTGACTTTGCTTCTTTACCAGTCAGAACGTCTGTTCTGGCTGGTTGCCCCTGAATTTTCCCGCCCACGGCTTCATTGTCATAAAACTGTCATATTGCGTACATTTTACTGTCACTAAATTGTCCTATTTTTCCTCCTGCGAACTACACTCTGATTTGACAACTCTGATTTGACAACTCTGATTGATAACGACTCCACGTCGACACGTCGATTATCCCACAGGAGGGATTATGAAACTGATGCGTACCACTCTTGCCAGTGTTGTTGCGGCAACCTTTTCTCTGACGGCATTCTCTGCTTTTGCTGCTGCTAACCTCACCGGTGCCGGTGCGACATTCCCTGCGCCTGTTTATGCTAAATGGGCTGACTCTTATCAAAAAGAAACCGGCAATAAAGTTAACTATCAAGGAATCGGTTCTTCTGGCGGTGTAAAACAGATTATCGCTAAAACTGTAGACTTCGGTGCTTCTGATGCGCCGCTGGCTGACGACAAATTAGCACAGGATGGTTTATTCCAGTTCCCTACCGTTATCGGTGGTGTGGTGCTGGCTGTGAACGTTCCTGGTATCAAATCTGGCGAATTGACGCTGGATGGTAAAACACTGGGTGATATCTACCTGGGCAACATCAAAAAATGGAACGACCCGGCAATCACCAAGCTGAACCCGAATGCCAAACTGCCGGATCAGGATATCGCCGTCGTTCGTCGTGCTGACGGTTCTGGTACCTCTTTCGTGTTCACCAGCTACCTGGCAAAAGTGAATGCCGAGTGGAAAGAGAAAGTCGGTTCTGGCTCTACCGTTAACTGGCCAACTGGTCTGGGCGGTAAAGGTAACGATGGTATCGCGGCGTTCGTACAGCGTCTGCCTGGTTCTATCGGTTACGTAGAATATGCGTATGCCAAGCAGAACAACCTGGCTTACACCAAACTGATTTCTGCTGAGGGTAAGCCAGTTAGCCCGACTGAACAGAGCTTCAGCAACGCGGCTAAAGAGATCGACTGGAGCAAATCTTTTGCTCAGGATCTGACCAACCAGAAAGGCGCAGACGCGTGGCCAATCACGTCAACCACCTTCATTCTGGTTCACACCAAGCAGGATAAACCTGAGCAGGGCGCTGAAGTGTTGAAATTCTTCGACTGGGCGTTCAAGAAAGGCGGCGAGCAGGCGACTGCTCTGGATTACGCCACACTGCCAAAAGAAGTGGTTGAGCAAATCCGTGCTGCCTGGAAAACTCAGGTAAAAGACAGCAACGGCAAAGCGCTGTACTAATTATTGCATCAACAACGTATTGCATCGACCGTCGTGTTGATAACCAGAACGTGATGAGGTTGTCTGATTCTGGGAAATACGTAGTGGAATAACAAGTCGTATCGGGGCGGAGAGGCAATCATAACCTCTCTGCCTTTCATATGTAGTTAAAAATGAGAAGAGAGACGTATGGCTGAGTACAAGCCAACTATCAAAGCCCCGGGGAAATATGGCGATATCCTCTTCAGCACGCTGGTAAAACTGGCGGCGCTGGTCACGCTACTGCTCTTGGGAGGCATCATTGTTTCTCTGATTGTGGCGTCCTGGCCCAGCATCGAGAAGTTCGGTTTTGCCTTCTTGTGGACGAAAGAGTGGGATGCGCCCGCAGAACAGTTTGGTGCACTGGTGCCGATTTACGGTACTGTCGTAACTTCATTGATCGCACTGATTATTGCTATCCCGATTAGCTTCGGGATTGCGTTATTTCTGACCGAACTGGCACCCGCATGGTTGAAACGTCCGCTTGGCGTGGCGATTGAATTGCTGGCGGCCATACCGAGTATTGTGTACGGCATGTGGGGATTGTTCATTTTCGCTCCGCTGTTTGCCGAATACTTCCAACAGCCGGTAGGCAATGTCCTGTCCGGCATTCCTATTGTGGGCGCGCTATTCTCCGGCCCAGCGTTCGGGATTGGTATTCTGGCGGCGGGCGTCATTCTGGCCATCATGATTATCCCGTACATTGCGGCGGTTATGCGTGATGTGTTTGAGCAAACGCCGGTAATGATGAAAGAGTCCGCCTACGGCATCGGCTGTACGACGTGGGAGGTGATTTGGCGCATTGTACTGCCTTACACCAAAAACGGCGTAATCGGCGGGGTGATGCTGGGATTAGGGCGCGCCTTGGGGGAAACCATGGCGGTGACCTTTATCATCGGCAACACCTACCAACTCGATAGCGCGTCGCTGTATATGCCGGGCAACAGTATTACCTCTGCGCTGGCTAACGAATTCGCTGAAGCCGAATCCGGTCTGCACACGGCGGCGCTAATGGAGCTGGGTCTGATTCTGTTTGTGATTACCTTTATTGTTCTGGCGTGTTCAAAGCTGATGGTGATGCGTCTGGCAAAAAATGAGGGGGCGCGCTAATGGCTACATTAGGCATAGAACAAGAAGCCGAATTGGCACGCTCGCGGCGTAAAATGCAGGCCTGGCGTCGCCAGAAAAACCGCATTGCGCTGTTCTTATCCATGTCCACGATGGCATTTGGCTTGTTCTGGTTGATCTGGATTCTGTTCTCGACCGTTACCCGTGGTTTTGATGGCATGTCACTTGCCCTGTTTACCGAGATGACGCCGCCGCCGAATACGGAAGGTGGCGGACTGGCAAACGCCATCGTCGGGAGCGGGTTGCTGATCCTGTGGGCGACGCTGCTGGGGACGCCGCTGGGCATTATGGCGGGTATCTATCTGGCGGAATACGGTCGTAAATCCTGGATCGCTGAAGTGATTCGTTTCATCAACGACATTCTGCTGTCAGCACCGTCGATTGTTGTCGGTCTGTTTGTCTACACGCTGGTGGTGGCAAAGATGCAGCATTTCTCCGGCTGGGCGGGTGTGATTGCGCTGGCGCTGTTGCAGGTGCCGATTGTGATTCGTACCACCGAGAACATGCTAAAACTGGTGCCGGATAGCCTGCGTGAAGCGGCTTATGCGCTGGGTACGCCGAAATGGAAAATGATTTCTGCGATTACTCTGAAGGCCTCGGTATCGGGCATCATCACCGGGGTGCTGCTGGCTATCGCGCGTATTGCTGGGGAAACCGCACCGCTGCTGTTTACGTCGCTGTCGAATCAGTTCTGGAGCACGGATCTGATGCATCCGATTGCTAACCTGCCCGTCACCATATTCAAATTTGCCATGAGCCCATTTGTGGAGTGGCAACAGTTGGCTTGGGCAGGGGTTCTGCTGATTACGCTGTGCGTTCTGCTGCTGAATATTCTGGCGCGTGTTATTTTCTCCGCGAAGAAGCATTGATTGGCTAACAAATATTAGCTTGCTGAGAAACACTAAATAAATTCAAGGCGTTGTCAGGCAGCGCCAGGTAAAAGAGAGAAGTCTTGATGAGTATGGCAACTGAGACATCCACCAGCAAAATCCAGGTACGCGATCTGAATTTCTATTACGGAAAATTCCATGCGTTGAAAAACATTACGCTGGATATTGCCGCGAATCAGGTTACTGCGTTTATCGGCCCGTCCGGCTGTGGTAAATCCACGCTGCTGCGTACGCTGAACAAAATGTACCAGCTTTACCCTGAGCAGCGTGCCGAAGGCGATATCCTGCTGGATGGCAATAACATCCTGACAGATAAGCAAGATATCGCGCTACTGCGCGCCAAGGTTGGCATGGTTTTCCAGAAGCCGACGCCGTTCCCGATGTCCATTTACGATAACATCGCGTTTGGTGTTCGCCTGTTTGAAAAACTGTCTCGTGCCGATATGGATGAACGTGTGCAGTGGGCGCTGACCAAAGCGGCGCTGTGGCAAGAGACGAAAGATAAACTGCACCAGAGCGGCTATAGCCTGTCTGGTGGTCAGCAGCAGCGTTTATGTATTGCCCGCGGTATTGCGATCCGTCCGGATGTCTTGCTGCTGGATGAACCCTGTTCTGCGCTCGACCCAATTTCGACTGGCCGCATTGAAGAGTTGATCTCCGAGCTGAAAAAAGACTACACCGTGGTCATTGTGACGCACAACATGCAGCAGGCGGCGCGTTGTTCAGATCATACGGCGTTTATGTATTTGGGTGAGCTGATCGAGTTCAGCGATACTGATACCCTGTTTACTGCCCCACGGCAGAAACAGACTGAAGATTACATCACCGGCCGTTACGGTTGATTAGGAAGCATCATGGATAATCTGAATCTGAACAAACACATTTCCGGTCAGTTTAACGCCGAACTGGAACATATCCGCACGCAGGTCCTGACCATGGGCGGGCTGGTGGAGCAACAGCTGAGTGACGCGATTACCGCGATGCATAATCAGGACGCGGAACTGGCTCAGCAGGTGATTGAAGGCGACGCCAAAGTTAACATGATGGAAGTGGCGATTGATGAAGCCTGCGTGCGTATTATCGCGAAGCGCCAGCCCACCGCCAGCGACTTGCGTCTGGTGATGGCGATCATCAAAACCATCTCCGAACTGGAACGTATCGGCGACGTGGCGGATAAAATCTGTCGCACCGCGCTGGAGAAATTCTCCCATCAGCATCAGCCGCTGCTGGTTAGCCTGGAATCATTAGGGCGTCATACCGTGCAAATGCTGCATGACGTGCTGGATGCCTTTGCCCGTATGGATCTGGATGAAGCGATTCGTATTTATCGCGAAGATAAAAAAGTCGATAAAGAGTACGAAGGTATTGTGCGTCAACTGATGACTCACATGATGGAAGATTCACGCACCATCCCAAGCGTACTGACCGCACTGTTCTGTGCCCGTTCTATCGAGCGTATCGGTGACCGTTGCCAGAACATCTGCGAATTTATCTTCTACTTCGTCAAAGGTCAGGACTTCCGTCACCTTGGTGGTGATGCGCTGGAAAAGCTGCTGGCGCAGAAAGATAAAAAAGCCGAAGAGTAAGTTTGTCGAACCATTCGACCACAACGCCCGGAAAAGGGCGTTGTAACCCCCCTTCCTGCCACAGTGATCATTACCATTTCACGATGCTTCTTAGTTTCCTTATCGACCTTATATTTCAAGCTACTTGCGTGCCTCTTGCCCTACAAGCCTAATGCTTTGTTTTATTCAAAAACGTTAATGTGTTGCCCTGAAACGTAAATGATTTAAGGGCTAGGCGATCCGTTAATTTATGTAATAAGAATAGATCACTTATTTCCCTTGTTAATTACGTAAGCTACGCCTTATTTACGATAATGTTTTTTTATGACACTGCTTTCTCATAGTGCAATATGACATCGCTTTGCACTGTCATTGTCCTTTGGCATAAATAAAATACTTATGGTATTGGGTAAATATTATTTTTTATTCTCTCTTCTATTCTCAAATAGAGCACGTTCGCTCTATGGTTTCTCATTTTGAGAAGTCTGTGACCTAAAATCAGTAACGATGGTTTACCTTGATTGGCGTCGGTCTTGCAATGAATACTCAGGGAAGATTCAACATATGCTCTGATGATATGGCTGTGAAGGTCTTTGTCATCGGAGGGCAGAAGGTGGGTATATATATTCTGATGCTATGGAGAATAACATGACGCGTTCCGTTGCAAGACTGATAAATAACTATGTAGTGTCTGTATTACTCATGGGATTCGCTGCATATAGTTATGCTGGAAAACAAAATGATACTCTGGTTTATGCTTCGGATAACGAGGTAGAGAATATCAGTCCATACCATAATACTCTGCGGGAAGGCGTGATTCTTTCTAACTTGGTTTGGGATCGACTGATTTATCGCGATCCCAAAACAGGAGAATATAAACCGCAACTGGCTTCAGGATGGGAATGGGAATCACCAGAAACGCTGGTGTTAACGTTGCGCAAGGGCGTTAAATTCCATAATGGCGATGATTTCACTGCTGAAGACGTGGTGTATACCTTCAAAAACATCGCGGGCGACAACACCGGTTCAGTGATGCCACAAAGCGTTAACTGGATTAAAGATACGGAAAAGGTGGATGACTACACGGTAAAACTTCACCTGAAGAAACCGTTCCCCGCCGCACTGGAATATTTGTCCGGCCCTACGCCAATCCTCCCCGCCCGCTATTTTGAAAAGGTCAAACTGGCCGGCTTTAGCAAAGCTCCGATAGGCACCGGGCCTTATAAAGTCGTGAGTGTGTCGCCGGCACAGGGCGTCAAGATGGAGAAAAACACTGACTACTTTAAAGATAGCCCTCAAGGACAGCCCAAAATAGGTAAATTGCAGTTTGTCGTGATTCGCGATCCGGAAACCCGTCTGGCGCAGTTAATGACAGGCCAGGTTGACTGGATCTGGCGAGTATCCGCCGATCAGATGGACGCGCTAAGTGGAATGCCAAACATCACGGTAAAAAGCGGCGAAACTATGCGCGTTGGGTTTCTCGCGTTGAACATCAATGCAAATGGACCTGAAGGCAAACCGCTTAAGGATTTACGTGTACGTCAGGCCATCAACTATGCCATCAATCGGCAAGGCATGGTGGACAATTTGGTTCGAGGAGGCAGCCAACCGGTATATTCCGCCTGCTTCCCTGCACAAACCGCATGTGATACCAGTAAAGTCGTTAAGTACAGCTACGATCCGCAAAAAGCAAAGCAATTGCTGGCTGAGGCCGGATATCCTAATGGTTTCGACACCGACATCTGGGCCTATCGCGAACGTGATTATGCGGAGTCCATCATTGGTGATTTACGCAAAATTGGTATCCGTGCGCGCTTGCATTATGTGCAGTATTCCATCATGGCCGCGGATCTGATCGCCGGTAAAGCGCCGATGGGTTTTTCCACCTGGGGTTCGTATTCTATCAATGATGCTTCCGCATTCGTGACGCCTTATTTCGGTGGTCAGGGCAACGATATCTGGAAAGATGCGGACGTTACTCGCCTGTTGGAAAAGGCTGATCAGACGATCGATCTGAAAGCACGAAGCGCACAATACGCAGATATGCTGGGTCGTATTTCTTCTCAGGCCTATATGGCGCCGATGTTCTCTTATTCATCCAATTACGCTTTTACTTCCGACCTGAACTTCGACAGTTGGCCGGACGAATTGCCGCGTTTTGCGATGGCGAGTTGGAAATAACGCCTTGCGTCCGGCGTGATCCGGTGTTCATCAGGCTCCCAACATGAGGAAGCGGTCATGATTACCTATATCTTTCAACGGCTGATGGTGGCGATGGCTGTGCTATTTACTGTCTCTGTTGTCAGCTTTTCTTTGTTAAATCTGTCTGGCGATCTGGCGGCATCCATCGCCGGACCGGACGCATCCGCCGAGGTTGTGGAGAGTATCCGGGTCCAGTTCGGGCTGGATAAGCCACTGACAACGCAGTTCGGACACTGGCTGTGGGCAGTGCTGCATCTGGATTTCGGTCGCTCCTTTTATTTTGAAAGTTCGGTGATGGAGTTAATTAGCGATCGGATGCCGATTACGCTCAAACTGGGTGTTGTTTCCCTTCTGCTTGCGCTGGTGGTGGCGATACCGTTAGGTGTGTTGGCTGCTGTGTTTCGGGATACCTGGATTGATCGGTGCTCTATCTTCATTTCGGTCATCGGTCAGGCGATGCCTAATTTCTGGTTTGCGCTACTGCTCATTCTGATCTTCGCCGTGGGATTAAAATGGTTGCCGGTGGCAGGTAATGGCACGTGGCAAAACTTCATACTCCCCGCCGTGGCGCTCGGCTATTACGCCATGCCGTCTCTCATGCGTCTGACTCGCTCTGGCATGTTGGACGTGCTGGGTTCCGACTATATCCGTACGGCCCAAGCTAAAGGGTTGAGCGCGTATCAGGTGATTGTAAAACATGGATTGCGTAACGCGATCATTCCCGTCGTGGCACTGGCGATGGTGGAGCTTGGCTTTATGTTGGGGGGCTCGGTGGTCATTGAATCCATTTTTGCGCTTCAGGGGCTGGGGCAACTGGCGTGGGACTCTATTTCCCGCAACGACTTTCCCGTGGTGCAAGCCATCGTGCTGATTATCTCCGTATTTTACATTGGGCTAACATTTCTGGCCGATGTTCTGAATGCGGCGTTGGATCCGCGTTTACGTACGCAGTGAGGGGATGGCATGAAAACATCATCTTTTCTTTCTTCCTCCGTGACCACCCGTGCCGCAGGCGTGGAACCCGAGCTCCTGCCGGAGCCACCGAAATGGCGGCGGTGGTCGGGTCGAATCCTGGGGCACCGCAGTATGACGTTTGGGGTGATTGTTCTCGGTATCGTTGTACTGGCGGCCCTTCTTGCACCGCTCATTAGCCCGCATGATCCCTATGCGCAGGATGTCAGCCTCCGTTTGATTCCGCCGGTATGGCATGAAAAAGGGAGCTGGGAATACGTGTTGGGGACAGACAAGCTGGGGCGGGATTACCTCAGCCGACTGCTTTACGGCGCGCGCGTCTCGCTGCTGATCGGTTTGGTCGCGGTGCTGGTTTCCGGTGTTATCGGCATTACGCTTGGCGTACTGGCCGGCTATTTTGGTGGCCGTGTGGATGCGGTGGTGAGTTATATCCTGACCGTAAGGTTATCCATGCCGGTGATTTTGGTGGCGCTGGCGACGGCTTCGCTGATGGGGGGCTCCGTCAAAGTGGTGATTGTGCTGCTGGGGCTGCTGCTGTGGGATCGCTTTCTCATCGTCTCTCGTTCCGTAACGCGGCAGCTACGCGAAGCGGAGTTTATTGCGGCCGCGAGAACGCTGGGAGCGTCATCGCTGTTTATCATGCTGCGTGAAATCCTCCCTAATTTGTTGGGGCCACTGACGGTGGTCGCAACGCTTGAAGTTGCACACGCGATTCTGCTTGAAGCCACCTTGTCGTTTCTCGGTCTGGGCGTACAGCCGCCAATGGCATCCTGGGGGCTGATGATCGCGGAAGGCAAAGCCTACATGTTCTTTCAGCCCTGGGTCATCCTGATTCCTGGCATCGTATTAGCCGTGGTTGTACTGGCGATCAACCTTGTCGGCGACGGTCTGCGAGATATCACCGCGCTGGATGGGCGCAATTAGAGGAGGCGGAGATGAATACTGACGTGGTGCTTGAAGTGAAGAATTTGCGCGTCGATCTGCCGACGCCTCGCGGCACGCTGCATGCGGTGCGCGGTCTGGATTTTTCCGTCGGGCGCGGTGAAATGCTGTGTCTGGTGGGGGAGTCGGGGTGTGGAAAATCCATGACATCACTGGCGCTGATGGATCTGTTGCCGCGCAAGGCGGTGAGAACGGCAGACGCTATCCGTTTCAAAGGCGTTGAGCTTCAGGGCATGAAAAAACGGGATATTGCCACATTGCGAGGCGATCAGATGTCGATGATTTTTCAGGAACCCATGACATCGCTCAATCCTTCGTTCACGCTCGGCAACCAACTGTGTGAAACCTTGTTGGCGCACCGCAACGTATCGCTTGCTGAAGCGCGCGACAGGGCGGTTTATCTGATGGAGCGTGTTGGAATACCGATGGCGGCGGCTCGCCTCAATCAGTATCCGCATCAGCTCTCTGGCGGTTTGCGCCAACGCATCATGATTGCCATGGCGCTCATGTGCGAACCCGACCTCATTATTGCGGATGAACCCACTACGGCGTTGGACGTGACGATTCAGGCGCAGATTCTGCGCATGCTGCGCGAGTTGCAGCAGGAACTGGGCATGGCTGTGATCTTTATCACCCACGATCTGGGTGTCGTCGCGCGTATCGCCGATCGTGTCGCGGTAATGTATGCCGGGCAGATCGTTGAAACCGCACCGGTGATGGATTTGTTTGAACAACCCCGTCATCCCTACACCAGAGCTTTGCTGGAGTGTATTCCCGTGCAAGGAAAAACGGTACCGGGCGAACCGCTAAAGGCGATCCCCGGTGTTGTACCCAGCTTGATTGGTACCCAGCAGGGGTGCGCGTTTAGCAATCGCTGCGCACATTGCAGCACAGCATGTAACCAGTTACCTCCTTACATTGGCGTGACTGAAGGACATGCTGTGCGTTGCGTACAGGCGTTAACCCCGGAGGAGGTTGTATGAATTGGCAAAATCAGGAAAGCCATCCCCTAACCACGCCATCGATACTACCGACGCATATTCCTGGAAATGATGATATTGCGCTGGAACTGTGTTCGCTGAGCCGGGTATTTCGCTTAAATCAGGGGTTGTTTAAACAACCGGGGGAGATCCGCGCGGTTAACAACGTGTCTCTGAGGGTGCGGCGTGGCGAAACGTTGGGGCTGGTGGGGGAATCTGGGTGTGGGAAAAGTACGTTGGCCAAAATGCTGCTGGGGTTGCTCGAACCCACCTCCGGCAATGTTTTGATCGAGGGGAGGGAGATCGACGCTTGCGATCGCAAAGAAATGGCGTCCCGTATTCAGCCGATTTTTCAGGACCCTTACTCCTCACTCAACCCGCGTAGAACGGTGTCGGATATCGTTGAGGTCGCGCTGCGGTTACACAATATCGGTACGCCAGAGACGCGCAAAGCACGAGTACGTGAAATGCTGGATGTGGTTGGTATGCCGCTTCGTACCCATGCCCAGTACCCAGGACAACTTTCCGGTGGTCAGCGTCAGCGTGTCGCGATCGCGCGTGCGCTGATTATGCAACCGGACATTCTTATCTGCGATGAACCGACATCGGCGCTGGATGTCTCGGTGCAGGCACAGATCCTGAATCTATTGCTGGCCCTAAAGAAAGAGTTTGGTCTGACCTATCTGTTAATCAGCCACAATCTGTCGGTGGTTGAGCACCTTGTTGATCATGTGGCTGTTATGCAGCGTGGCACCATTGTTGAACAGGGAACGCGTGAGCAGGTTTTTCATACGCCACAGCATCGCTATACGCGAACGCTGCTTGCTTCCGTGTTGACACCGATACCGGGGTTGGGGATCCCCGACATCGATTCTCATTAATTTATTAAGGAATGGCTGACGATGACACGTGAAGAGACGATTGAGGCAACCGTGGCGTATTTTGAATCAGGGGCATTCGCCGACATATTGGCGCGCAGGGTGGCATTTCGCACTGAAAGTCAGGAACCCGACAGCGGCCCGCTGCTGATGTCTTATTTGACGGAAGAGATGGTGCCTGCGTTGCAAGCGCTGTCGTTTGAGTGCCTGGTCGTGGAGAATCCGGTGAGCGAACGGAGCCCATTCCTGCTTGCCCGACGTATCGAACCGCAGGCAGAGCTGACGCTATTAACTTACGGACATGGTGATGTGGTGCGCGGCTACGACGATCAATGGCGTAGCGGACTTTCTCCCTGGAAGATGGTACAGGAGGGAAACATCTGGTTTGGTCGTGGCACCGCGGATAACAAAGGGCAGCATACGATTAATTTAGCCGCGTTGGAGCAGGTTCTGAACGCGCGGAAGGGGCATTTAGGCTACAACGTCAAAATCATTCTGGAGATGGGGGAAGAAGATGGCTCTCCAGGGCTCGATGAGATTTGTGCGCAGTACCGCGACTGGCTAAGCGCCGATCTGTTCATCGCGTCAGACGGCCCGCGAGTCTCGGCCTCTCGGCCCACATTGTTTCTCGGATCGCGTGGTGTTTTTAATTTTGATTTGAGTGTGCAACCGCGTGACAGCGCACACCACTCAGGCAACTGGGGAGGGCTGCTCAGCAACCCCGGTATTCGTCTGGCACATGCTCTCGCTTCGCTGGTGGATAGTCGAGGGCGTATTTTGGTTCCGGGGTTGCGTCCCCCCTCCGTCACTCCGACATTGAGACGGATTCTGGCCGATATTGAACTGGGAAGCGGCCTGACCGATCCGGCGATTGATCCCGACTGGGGGGAACCTGGATTGAACGCGGCGGAAAAGGTGTACGGCTGGAATACGCTGGATGTGCTGGCTTTTGTGACCGGCAATCCCAACAAACCTGCACATGCTATCCCCCCTTCTGCGCTGGCGCATTGCCATATGCGCTATGTGGTGGGGAGTGACGCCGAACGCTTCGCTTGCCACATTCGCCACCATCTTGATGCACACGGTTTTAATGATGTGGCGATCCTGAATGCCGTTTCACACTATAAGGCAACCCGGCTGAATCCAGATGACCCATGGGTGGAATGGGGGGTTAGTTCAATTCAAAATTCGGTGGGGAAACGTGCGGCGGTTTTGCCTAATTTCGGCGGCGGCTTACCAAACGCGTGCTTCTCGGAAACACTGGGGTTACCGACGTTGTGGGTTCCACACTCTTATCCAGCCTGTTCGCAGCACGCGCCGAATGAACACATTCTGGCGGATATGACGCTGGAATCGCTCAAGATTATGACCGGCTTGCTGTGGGATCTGGCCGAGCAGGGACGTGACATTCTTCGCCTGCATCATCAAAACACCGCCGAGCAGGAGGAAGGGATGCCGTCTATTTAACCCGTGGCCTCATTACGTGGCGTCAGTAAAGAGAGGGGCAAAAGATGCATAGCAATGAAATTCGCTATTTCATGGCGGTGGCCAGCACAGGCTCGCTGAGCGCGGCAAGCCAGCAACTCTTTGTGGCGGCTTCCGCGATTAGCCGCCATATCCAACGTTTAGAAACGCGTCTGGGTACCTTACTGTTTGATCGTCATGCCAGAGGCATGGTGCTCAATGATGCGGGTCATATTTTAGAAAACTATGTACGGCGCAGCGTGGCTGATATGACGCTGGCGATTGCTGAAATTGAAGGATTGACCTCTTCCCGACAGACCACGCTGCGAGTGGTGTGTACCGATGGTATTGCGTTTAGCTTACTGCCTACGCTGCTGGCGAAGTTCCGACGACAGCACACGACGGTCAATTTTGTGCTAACCGTGGGCAGCGCCAGACAAATACCTGAACTCATACGCAACAGCGAATGTGATGTCGCGCTGAAATACAGTCTGGCTCCAGAACATGGCGTTAAGGTTATTGCCTCTTTTTCCGCGCCTTTTATGGCGGTAGTGCGGCGCGATCACCCGCTAGCTCTAGGGGAGTGTCAGGTTGCGGATCTCAGCCGATTTCCTGTGGTGTTGCCCGATCAATCTGCAACGGTTCGCCAATTGTTCGATCTCTCTTGCCGCATGAACGGCGTATTCATCGATCCCATTTTTACCTGTAATCACTTTTCGACGCTGTACGCGTTTTTGCTTGATACTCCCGATGCCGTCGCGATTTGCAGCCATTTCTCGGTACTGTACCGAACCCGGCAGGATAACCTGCTCGTCAAGACGATGAACATGGAGCCGCTGAACCAGCGTGTGTTGCAAATCCAAGCGGATGCCAACAAAGGGGAAACGCCGGTTCTTAGCTCTTTTTTCGCTTTTTTACGTGATGAGCTAGCACAGCAGGATGTGCTGTTCCGCCAGGAATATGGTTTGGATTCCCCTTCGCCCCAGCTCTTGCCGTGAAGGGGGCTACCGCCGTGTTGGCCTCAGCGTGACGATGAGCATACCGGTAATTATCGCGATCACGCCGATAGCCAGACTGGGAGTTAATGGCTCACCCAGAAAAACCATGGAGAAAAACAGCCCAACGAGTGGTACGCCGAGCATGGATGACGCCATGCTCGTACTGGAAAGCCACTGGCTGGCTGCGTTAACGGCGCAAAAACAAAATGCCGTCGCCAGCGGACCGACAAACAATGCAATATTCCATAGCGTAGGCGAATTATCTCCCGTATAGGGGCCTTCCACTCCCCAGGCGAGGGCGATTAAAGGCAGTGTGGCAATCAGCATTTGCCATGGCGCAAGATGATAAGCGCTGGTGCTGCCCTGGTGGTGTCGCAGATGCAGAATACAGATGGCCCAGCACAGTGATGCCACCAGCAGGAGTACGTTAGCGCGCAGCGTTACGCTGTCGTTCCAGTCAAGCGCCAGCGGATTAAACAGCGTTATCACCCCAGCGATCCCGAGTAGCGTCCCTATGCATTCGCGGCGCGACACCTTGTAACTAAAGAAGAGCAGTGCGCCGGGAAGAACCCACAGTGGCGTGGTATAAGCGAGGATCGCTGAGCGCCCTGCCGGGATGTCTGTCATAGCAATGGCGCCAAGCGCTGTAAAGCTGAGCATTTGCAGCAGTCCAACACTGGCCAGCAATGGAAGATCGCAACGACGAGGAAGCTTTAACGTACCGGTGGCGATTTGAATAGTGAACAGGCAGAGCCCGCCTAGCGCGAAACGCAATGCTGAGAACCAGAGTGGCGTAATGTGGTTCAGGCCAACTTTCATTGCGGGCCAGTTTGCTCCCCAAATAATTATCGCCATTGCCAGTAGTCCAATTCCGCCAAGTTGACGTATTGATAATCCGGATGCTGAGGGAAGAAAATGCGTTTTTTTCTGCCAAACTATTTTCTTATTTCTTAGTGGAGGTAAAAACATTTTATATTTTCTTTTTCCGAGATCTGGATAGAAAAAGTTTATGCGTTTTGGTGCGAAAAATTTTTCCTTTATTTGGTCGTTTTCTTTATTTTTTAGAGCAAATTTTTTGTCTAGGTAATCATTCACAGAAAAGGTTTTTTATGCGCAAACTCGACAGAACCGATATTACTATCCTTAACAAATTGCAGGAAAATGCCAGAATTACGCACGCGGAGCTGGCCAGAGAAGTGAATTTGTCGACGACACCCTGCTTTAACCGGGTAAAAGCGTTAGAAGAACTGGGATTGATTCGCCAGCAGGTCACACTGCTCTCGCCTGAACGACTTGGCCTACACGTCAATGTGTTCATTCATGTCAGTTTGGATAGACAGATAGAGTCGGTATTGCAAGGCTTTGAAGAGGCAATCGCGCAGAGGCCGGAGGTGATGGAGTGCTATCTGATGACGGGAGATGCTGACTATCTCTTGCGTGTTCTTGTTAAAAATATCAATGAGATAGAAAACCTTATTCTTAACCATTTAACCCGAATTCCTGGCGTGGCGAATATCCGATCTAGCTTTGCCCTCAAGCAGGTTCGTTACAAAACGACGCTGCCTTTGCCCCCGGAAGGAATGGTGCTCTCTTGAGGTTAATATTATTTCTTGTTTTGGTTGTTTTATGAAATAAATGAGATTTTTTGTTTTTTATTATGAAATTTTAATATATAAAAAATGATTATTTTGCAATTTATATTTTATTTTTTAGCGGTAATATAAATTTAAGGGAGATGCGGTGATTCCCTATGTTATCCGTCAAACCTAAAATGGATTTTTTTCATTATTTTTCCAAACGATGATTACGACGGCGTCTATTTGTCGCCGATGGTCAATTCAATTATTTTTATCGGAGTATTATTATGAATCTGGAAAAATTTCCGCGTTATCCATTAACTTTTGGACCTTCTCCGATTACGCCGATGAAGAGATTGAGCGACTATCTTGGCGGTGATGTGGAAATTTACGCGAAACGTGAAGATTGTAATAGTGGTCTGGCGTTTGGGGGGAATAAAACGCGCAAACTGGAATATTTAATTCCGGAAGCACTAGAACAAGGATGCGATACGCTGGTTTCTATTGGCGGTATCCAATCTAATCAGACGCGTCAGGTGGCTGCCGTTGCCGCACATCTGGGTATGAAGTGCGTACTGGTACAGGAAAATTGGGTGAATTATGCCGACGCGGTTTACGATCGCGTGGGAAATATTGAGTTATCACGCATTATGGGAGCAGATGTTCGTCTTGATGCGGCGGGGTTTGATATCGGGATCCGCGAAAGCTGGAAACAAGCGATGGATGATGTGACCGAGAGCGGGGGCAAACCTTTCCCCATCCCGGCGGGGTGCTCCGAGCATCCTTATGGTGGTCTGGGTTTTGTCGGCTTTGCGGAAGAAGTTCGTCAGCAGGAAAAAGAGCTCGGCTTTACGTTCGACTACATTATCGTGTGTTCCGTCACGGGCAGTACACAGGCAGGCATGGTGGTCGGGTTTGCCGCCGATGGCCGTGCACGCAATGTCATCGGAATTGATGCGTCCGCGAAACCCGCGCAGACAAAGGCGCAAATTTTGCGTATTGCGCAGAATACCGCGAACCTTGTTGAACTGGGACGGGAGCTTACCGAAGAAGATGTGGTGCTTGATACCCGCTACGGTGGGCCAGAGTATGGCCTGCCAAGTGAAGGCACGCTGGAGGCGATTCGGTTGTGCGCACGAATGGAAGGTGTCATGACCGACCCCGTTTATGAAGGGAAATCGATGCAGGGTATGATTGATATGATTCGCAACGGCGAATTCCCTAAAGGCTCTAAAGTGCTTTACGCTCACCTTGGCGGTGCCCCCGCACTCAGCGCTTACAGCTATATCTTCCGCAATGGCTGATTTGGAGAATAAGCTTCTTTATCGATTGCTGTGCTGCTCAGAAGGGCAGCCTTGTGGTAGACAAGACCTCGCGCAGCCCAATAAATGATCTAATCTGACGCACGCCGGGCAGGAACAGCAACTGCTCGGCGTGAAGACGATTAAAACTCTGATTGTCCCGCGTTCTAATCATGAGCATGTAGTCGAATTCCCCGGTAACGACATGACACTCCATACAGCCGCGAATCTTTTGTGCCGCGGTTTCAAAATCTTTAAACGAATTGGGTGTCGATCTGTCTAGCACGACACCGATTAAGACCACCAGCCCGGCATTCAGCGCATCGGGATTCAATAAGGCCACCAGCCGTTTAATCAGCCCAAGCTGTTTCAGGCGCTCTACGCGTCGCAGACAGGCTGGGGGGCTGAGATTGACCTTCTCGGCCAGTGCGACGTTGGACAGGGAGGCATCTTCCTGCAACAGACGCAGGATAGCGGTATCAAACCGATCCAATTCATGAGATTTTTTTTCCTCGCTGGGAGGAACCTGAGGGACTTTTTTGTCTTTCATGCAGAAACGTCGGCGTGGCTCCAGGGTAGGGTTATGGAAACATAGTTGCGTGAAAAGATCTATTTCCATTGTTTTAATATAGGTTTTTTCTATTTTACGAATGAAAATGCAACATTTCCGTGATACTGAAACTTATTTTGTGCTTGCGTAACGGTAACGTACAGGCTATCACGCAGGATGATGCTAAGCTGGTTGGCCTGTTGGCTAACGTGCCTGATGCACAGAAGGCCGAGTTTGAAATCTCCCCGTTCAGCATAACCAAAGAATATCAGGGTGTCGGGATTCCGAAGGGGGAAGAACGCCTGACGGCAAAAATTAATGACACGCTGATTAATTTGGAAAAACAGGGTGAAGCGAAGACTCTCTACGATCGTTGGTTTGGGCCGAGCACGAAATCCGCTCAGCCGCGTGGCGACTTCACGTTTGCTCCGTTGGATCAGCAACCGAAATCCTGATCGCTGACGCCTTCAGTGCTATGACCCCTGCCCTCTGCCTCGTAGAGGGCATTGCTATTTATAGCTGTCATACTTCAAGTTGCATGTGCGTTGGCTGGTCAATTCGTTCCCGACAATGGTCCTTCCCTTGCCGCCTGCCTGAAACTCGAATTATGTAGGGCATAAATCATTATGACAAAGAGAGAGAAAACGCATGGATACGGCGCTGCACTCGCTTGAGTCGTGGCTGTTGGCTCCTCAGTACCTTATCTGGCTGTGGCATGGCTTCTTGCTCACGCTGGGTATTTCCCTGAGTACGATCGTTCTCGCTACGGGGCTGGGTTTTCTGCTGGCGGCAGCCAGAGATAGCCACATTCGAGGGTTGAGCGGTGTGGTTGTGGCTTACAGTTCACTATTTCGTAATACGCCACTGCTGGTGCAGTTGTTTTTCTGGTATTTCGGTGCTGGGCAGCTTTTTCCCTCAGAAATGATGCAATGGCTAAACACGCCTCATGAGATTTCGCTGTTGGGGACAACGTTAGCGTGGCCTTCTTTTGAATTTCTGGCGGGATTGGCAGGGCTGACGCTCTACTCCAGCGCATTTATTGCGGAGGAGATCCGATCCGGTATTCGCGGTGTCGCACGCGGACAGAAGTATGCGGCACATGCTCTGGGGTTAACGGGCTGGCAGTCCATGCGCTATATAGTGTTACCGCAGGCGCTGAAAATTGCCTTACCACCGCTGCTTGGGCAGTACATGAACATCGTCAAGAACTCATCGTTGACGATGGCAATTGGCGTTGCTGAATTGTCTTATGCTTCTTGTCAGGTGGAGACGGAAACGCTGCGCACATTTCAGGCGTTTGGCGTGGCGACGGTGCTGTACATCGTGATTATTGCTGTGATGGAAGGCTGGGGTATGTGGCGACAACAGCGCAGCCTGGCGGAGAGACACTGAGATGGATTTTACCGTTCTCACCGATAACATCGGTTATTTGATGTGGGGCACGTTCCCGGATGGCCTGCTGGGTGGCGCGGCGCTGACGCTTGCGATGAGTCTGCTGGCGGGCGTAGCCTCTGCCTTATTGGGTACGATTTTGGGCGTAGCGCTGGCAATGTCTCGGGGCGTCTGGAGCGCACTGCTGGCAATGGTGCTAGGGTTCTTCCGCGCCATTCCCGTCATCATGCTGATTTTCTGGACCTACTTCCTGTTGCCGATCGTTTTTGGCGTCGATATCCCTGAAATCACGACCGTGGTGTGTGCGTTGGCGCTGATCGCCTCGGCGTATCTGGCGCATGTGAAGGCAGGTATTGTCGCGATTGGCCGTGGTCAGTGGCAGGCTGGACTCTCGCTCGGCTTAAGCCGCTGGCAGGTGTTGTGGCAGGTTGTCCTGCCGCAGGCGCTGCGGATAATGGTGCCCTCTTTCATTAACCAATGGATTTCCCCGATTAAAGACACCTCGCTGGCCTACATTGTTGGCGTCGGCGAACTGACGTTTCTTGCTACACAGGTCAATAACCGCAGCATGGTCTACCCGATGGAGGTTTTCCTGTTTGTCGCGTTGGTCTACTTTGTGTTTTGCCTGTCATTGGAACTTCTGGCTAATCGGGTTAACGCCCGTTTTAGCCAGCAGGAAATACAGCCGAAACGCCGTTTGCTGTGGTGGCGGAATAAGCCTGCCTGAGACGAATACGGGTCACTTAAGCCCATTATTAGGGGAAACACAGGGGGAGGTTCCCGTAGGGAGGCCTCACCCCTGTGGTCGCCCCGTGTATCTCGATGCTGAAACGATCGGCATTAAGCCTGAATGGCTGCTACTGCGCAGTGATATTCCAGCCTTTTTCACGCCAGATTTGCGGCAGTTCACGCATGTCATCGAACATCGTGACCAACGGGTGATGAATCGGCTGGTTATGGGGATCGGCGCAGTAATAGAACACAGGAATACCCGCAGCAATGCCAGCCTGTACGCCTGCTGCGGAATCTTCCACCAGAATGCAGCGCTCAATAGGAAGCTGTAACTGCTCGGCGGCGTGATACAGCACCGCCGGGTCGGGCTTCCATTTTTTCAGATCATAGCCACTGTAGAGATGGTCGCCAAACAGATCGAGCATGTGCGTCAGACCGAGCGAATGCTGCATTTTGCTGACGGGTCCGTTGGACACCACCGCCATTGGAACGGTAATGGACTGCACTAACTCACGTGCGCCCTCGATAGGTTGCAGGGACTCATCGAACAGCCGTTTCACCTCTTGGCGGAAATGACGCTCCACGTCTTCTACCGATACGGTTAAGCCGTGCTGCTGGCTGATACGGGCAATAATCTCGTACAGCTTCACGCCCTTGTAGGTTTTTATCACCTCCTCCAGCGATAAATTCACCCCATGCGGGATGAAGATATTCACATAAGCCTGGCAACACAGCACCTCGCTATCAACCAGTGTGCCATCACAGTCGAAGAAGACGCATTCAATATGGGGCATGACCAATCCTTATTGATGGAATAAAAGAGGAAGCCCCTACTTTAACCAATTGGCCTGATATTGCGACCGATAAAGCCATTTTCAGCGTGATCTTGCATAAAATTAAGGCGTTTCAACCGAGGGATTACGATGCCATCAGCATGGTATTAATAGGTTCTTCTTATTCGATGAAAAAAAACGTGGGATCAACGTAAAAACGTAGCGTTTTGTTATAGGATACTTGACGACAGTTATTCCCTTCTTTGGATTGTTACTCATGAATAAATCACAACCCGGTCTTGCTACCGAGCAAGGCTTGCTGGAGCGTGTGTTTAAACTTAAACAACACGGTACGACAGCCCGTACGGAAACGATTGCCGGTTTCACGACGTTTCTGACGATGGTTTACATCGTTTTTGTTAACCCGCAGATTCTGGGCGTGGCGGGGATGGACACCAAAGCTGTTTTTGTCACCACCTGCCTGATTGCGGCATTCGGCAGTATTTTGATGGGGCTACTGGCTAACCTGCCTGTGGCACTGGCTCCGGCAATGGGGCTGAATGCGTTTTTCGCTTTTGTCGTCGTGGGCGCGATGGGGCTGCCATGGCAGGTTGCGATGGGGGCTATTTTCTGGGGCGCAATCGGTTTCCTGTTGCTGACCATCTTCCAGATTCGCTATTGGATGATCGCCAATATCCCGCTTAGCCTGCGGTTGGGTATCGCCAGTGGGATCGGGCTGTTCATTGCCATGATGGGCCTGAAAAACGCCGGCATTATCGTTCCTAACCCTGAAACGCTGGTGACCATTGGCAACCTGACGTCGCACAGTGTGCTGTTGGGGGCGCTGGGCTTTTTCATTATTGTTGCGCTGGCTTCACGCAATATTCACGCTGCGGTGCTGATCTCCATCGTCGTGACTACCTCGATTGGCCTGCTGCTGGGTGATGTGAAGTTCGCAGGTGTGTTCTCTATGCCGCCGAGCGTTACGTCGGTAGTTGGTCAGGTTGATTTAGCGGGTGCGCTGAACCTGGGAATGTCCGGCATTATCTTCTCTTTCATGCTGGTTAACTTGTTTGACTCCTCCGGTACGCTGATCGGCGTGACGGATAAAGCCGGTCTGGTGGATGCGCGCGGTAAGTTCCCGCGTATGAAGCAGGCGCTGTATGTTGATAGCGTTAGCTCTGTGGCCGGTTCATTTATCGGAACCTCCTCCGTTACGGCGTATATTGAAAGCTCCTCTGGCGTGTCCGTCGGTGGGCGCACCGGTCTGACCGCCGTGGTAGTTGGTCTACTGTTCTTGCTGGTGATCTTCCTATCACCGCTGGCGGGTATGGTGCCTGCCTATGCGGCGGCTGGCGCACTGATTTACGTGGGCGTATTGATGACATCCAGCCTGGCGCGTGTGAAGTGGGATGACCTGACGGAAGCCGTTCCAGCCTTTATTACCGCTGTGATGATGCCGTTCAGCTTCTCGATTACCGAGGGGATCGCGCTGGGCTTCATTTCTTACTGTGTGATGAAGTTAGCGACGGGACGCTGGCGTGAAATCAGCCCGTGTGTGGTCGTGGTTGCGCTGCTGTTCCTGTTGAAAATCGTGTTTATCGACGCGCATTAATCCGTTCGTGGCTCTGGGGGCTTTCCCGGAGCCACAAGTCTGCAACAAGGCGGCCGGCTACTGTGAGGCGCCAGAGGTGACTTTTTCTATCGTATGGCTGGTTAATTTCATATAGCGTAAAGACTGGCGCTGCTGCTGTAGAATTTCTCCCGATTTTCTCATGCCCGATGCTGATGTATATTTCCACATGATCAATCGGTTAAGTGTAGGGATATGGGCGCAGGCCCAGGCAAGATAATCATCAACATCGCTCATCACTTCTATGGCGGGGATGCAGGTTGAGCGCAGCCTGCCAGAGGCGGGGTGAAGTTTCAGGTGATTGGGAGGGTGGCTGTTTACGCCAGGGATTTTCATCAATGACTGACGGATGGTGCATAACTGCGTTGCCGCTTCAAGCGGATCGCGCTGAGCGTCGATCCACGCCTGCTCGGCCAGAGTCTGCGCCTGCATCTGTGGAATAGCCTGATTCGTCGGCCTGACATGAACGATTTCGATATCCATACCCACGCTTCCTTCTTCGCTCAGGAGGATGGCGATGGTGTTGCCTGCATAGCCGATGCTGAAATTGGGCATATTGGGATCGGCAAAATAAGGGCGTCCTTCAGGGGACTCCAGCAGTGTGGGTAACAGCGGATAGCCGAAAAAATAGAACATCATCTCAGCCAGCAGCACGCGACTTTTCAGATAACGCTCGCGGCGTTTGGCTGAAAACCCCTGTGTTGATGAGATGAGCCTATCGGGCAGTCTTTGTAAGTCAGGAAGCGCTTCCGTGCTTGTCCACCTGACAAAATGGCAGGTCATTGTTCACTCCGTGATCGTGATAAAAGATGGGAACCTATCAGGCATTACCAATGCATATTATCAGACTAATATGTGATCTAAAGAAAAATCGATGGATAAATCGGCGATAATTATTAGTTAGGCACAACGAATTTTCTGCATCGTGTGTTTTGTGGCGATCCTTCCCTGCCCGTCACCTTCCAGTCTGTTTTAATGGCTCGGCCACCCTAGTGCGGAACGCCGCTGTTTTTCCAGCGTCTGCTTGCGCAGCTCATCCTCGGTCACTAATCGCAATGCCGATGTTGGACACACGCTGACACAGGAAGGGCTCTGGGCGACATCCACGCACAAGTCGCATTTGTGAACCTCGCTTTGCGTGAGGTGTGTTTCTTCCTCGTCATTCGACGCTTTCGTTACCACATTGATGGCCCCAAAGGGACAGGAGACAACGCAGCTTTTGCAGCCGATGCAGCGGGACTGAATAACCTGGATGCTATCCCGATCGCGCACCAGCGCGTCATTTGGGCACACGCTGGCACAGGGCGCATTCTCGCACTGCCGGCACAGAACCGGTACGCTGACGCTGGCGCTTTTTACGACCTTCAGGCGGGGAAAGAAGTGAGAGGGCCGCAATTGCGCACGTTGACCACCGCTATGGGCAACCGCGCAGGTCCGGCAGCCAATACATTTTTCTGCTTCGGCGATAACAAATTGATTCATGAGCGGAGCTCCTCGCGGGTTGGGTGCGTTTCAGGGCGTTGCGGGTGTGCAGGAATGGCACCCGTGACGGCGGTCAGTCCCATCGTTGCAATCATTCCCAATGCGGCTTTGCGCCCGTCGGCAATGGCGGTTACCACCAGATCGGCACCGCGTACGGCATCGCCGCCAGCAAAAATACGCGGATGGTTGGTCTGGCAAGGTATCTGACGATTAAGGGGGGCCGTGATGTACCCCCAGTTATCCAGATCGACGTCGGCCTCTTCCAGCCACGGCATACTGTGCGACTGAAAACCAAATGCGGTTATCACGGCTTCCGCAGGCTGGACGAATTCTGAGCCAGGAATAGGGCGCGGACGACGACGGCCGCTGGCGTCAGGCTCGCCCAGCTCGGTACGAACCAGACTAATTCCGCACACTTCGCCCTGTTCATTAAGGCAGATTTTTTGTGGCTGGACGTTAAACATGAACTCCACGCCTTCTTCACGGGAGTTTTTCACCTCTTTTTTCGAGCCGGGCATGTTGGCTTCATCGCGGCGATACGCGCAGGTGACGGATACCGCACCTTGCCGAACGGACGTGCGTAGACAATCCATCGCGGTATCCCCACCACCGAGCACCACGACGCGCTTGCCCGCCATCGAGATATAAGGCTCATCCTCTAATTCAGGTAGACCCATGACGTGTTTGGTATTGGCAATCAGGAAAGGAAGCGCATCAAAGACGCCGGGAGCCTCTTCATTATCAATGTTGGCCTTCATGGAGCGGTAGGTGCCTACGCCGAGGAAAACGGTGTCATAGTCGTCCAGAAGCTGGGCCAGAGAAATATCTTTCCCCACCTCGGTATTCAGCCGGAATTCGATTCCCATGGCGCTGAACACTTCACGGCGGTGAATCAACACTTCTTTATCCAGCTTGAATGACGGAATCCCGAACGTGAGCAGCCCACCAATTTCCGGGTGACGGTCAAATACCACGGCCTGCACACCGTTGCGAGCCAACACATCGGCACAGGCTAGCCCTGCTGGGCCCGCCCCGACGATCGCCGCGCGTTTGCCGCTGGGAACGACTCGCGTTATGTCGGGCGACCAGCCCATTGCCATGGCAGTATCGGTAATGTAGCGCTCAACGTTGCCGATCGTGATGGCGCCGTACTCTTTACCCAGCGTACAAGCTCCTTCGCATAGCCTATCCTGCGGGCAGACCCGGCCACAGATTTCCGGTAGGCTGCTGGTTTGGTGCGACAACTCGACGGCTTCAAGAATCCGCCCCTGCTTTGCCAGACTCAGCAGTTCAGGAATATTGTTATGCAGCGGGCAGGTCCACTCGCAGATCGCGCGTTTGCCGCAGGAAAGGCAGCGGTCAGCCTGATCTTCCGTCTGCTGCATAGAGAAGCCATGATAAATTTCATCAAACGTGGACGTTCTCTGGGTCAGTGGTTTTTTCTCGGCATCCCGGCGCGGCCAGTTTTTTCTTTTACTGAGCGGATTGGTTGTCAGTGCTTTCAGCACGGGCGTTTCACGTTGCCAGTGGGAGGTTGAACGCAGCGCCATCATCTGCTGTTTTTCCTGACGGCGGGCCACCAACGTTTGTTCGCTGATTAACTGCAAGGCTTGCGTCGGACAGGCTTCTACGCACGCTTGCCCCTCAGGGCGGTCGGCGCAGAGATCGCATTTATGGGCGACGGTGCTGTTGTCCACAGGGTTGGTCACCATGGACATCGCACCGAACGGGCAAGCCAGTACACAGCTTTTACAGCCAATACACTTTTCCTGAACGAGCTGAATGCTATTGTCTTTTCTGATCAAGGCCTGCGTTGGACACATGCTGGCGCAGGGGGCATCTTCACAGTGACGGCATGTCACAGCAGCCCGCAGCGTTGGCGTATTGAATGCCTTGATTCTGGGCTGAAACACCGTGGCGTTATCTGGATACCGCTCATCATTGTGTGAAATGACACAGGCGATTTCGCATGCATGGCACCCCATACAGTCTTGAGTACTGGCAATAACAAATCGGTTCATTACCTTCCCACCCTGGATCCCTCGATCGTGGCCTTTATCCTAATCGCTGGATAACACCCTGACCTTGATATAGAGCAGGTATAAAGTCGGATAATGTTAAATCTCACGCTTGTTATTAATGAAATTATTGAATCGTTTCAGTAAGTTGTAATGTTATGTGAAAGTAATGGCATGGTTGCATATAACCTTGTTTTTTATCCGGTTTACAGCGATTTATTCTAGGTGAAAATTCTGGTTTTCATTATTTTTGTCAATTTTCCCATGAAATAACTCGTTACTTTTCCTTACACCCCTCATAATGTCGAACGCTATTTAAATGCAGCAACACACTGTTTCATCAAAACCGTGTTGCAGCTAATTAACGTTTTTACGGAATTTTCATTATTAATCAATAATATATAGTTACTCAGGGTTAATGGATTGTCACTAAGGGATCGTGTTATGAATAAAAAAGTCGTTCTTTGTTCTGTATTCATGTCAGCCGCGTTATTGAGCGGATGTGCTACAGAATCTTCTCGTACCGTAGAAGCACAAAAAGTCACTTCTTACAGTACGCCTTATCAGGGCGTTCGCAGCCCAATTTCCGTCGGAAAATTTGAAAACCGCTCTAGCTACATGAACGGGATTTTTTCTGATGGGGTTGACCGCTTAGGTAATCAATCCAAGACCATTCTTGTGAGCCATCTTCAGCAGAGCGGCCGCTTTAATGTGTTGGATCGCACCAATATGGAAGAGCTGAAAGCGGAAGCGGGTATCAAAGGACAAACGCAGACGCTGAAAGGTGCTAGCTATGTTATTACCGGCGATGTGACCGAGTTTGGCCGCAAAGAAGTGGGTGACCATCAACTGTGGGGCATCCTTGGTCGCGGCAAGACACAGGTTGCTTACGCAAAAACTACGTTGAATGTGGTGAACGTGCAAACGTCTGAAGTCGTGTATTCCGTACAGGGCGCGGGCGAGTACACCTTGTCTAACCGTGAAATTATCGGTTTCGGCGGTACGGCCAGCTATGACTCGACGCTGAACGGTAAAGTGCTGGATTTGGCTATTCGTGAAGCCGTCAATAATCTGGTTGCGGGAATTGAAAGTGGTGCCTGGCGCCCAGCGAACTAATGGAATAGGAATATAACAATGTTATCTCATAAGAAGATTGTCCTGCTGCTTGCAGCGACAGTACTGGCTGGCTGTGCGTCCCAGCCAAAAACGATTTATAGCTGGGACAAATATCAGCCCGCTCTTTACGATTACTATCAACAAGATAAAGTCGGTCCAGAGCAGCAAATTCTTGCTTTGAATGAATCGATCGAAAAAGCAAAAGCCGCGAATAAACCTGTCCCGCCGGGACTCTATGCTCAACTCGGGTTGCTGTATGCCAATACTGGCCGTGATAGCGAAGCTCGCCAACAGTTTGAAACTGAAAAAGCGAAATTCCCTAAATCAGCACCTTTTATGGACTTTCTGTTGAGTAAAAATAAAGGAAATATTAAATGAATCGTTTCTTAGGATTATGCGGCTTGGTTTTTGCGCTTATGCTGACCGGCTGTGCTAAACCCGTTCCCTATGACTACACGGCATTTAAGCAGAGTAAGCCTAAGTCGATTCTGGTATTGCCGCCGGTTAACCACTCGCCTGATGTGAAAGCGAGCTATAGCCTGCTTTCACAAGTCACCTATCCGCTGGCGGAATCAGGCTATTACGTATTACCCGTCGCTGTAGTGGATGAAACGTTCAAACAGAATGGTTTGTCTACTGCGTCAGATATTCATGCACTGAGCACGGCGAAGCTGCATCAAATCTTTGGTGCTGATGCTGCGCTGTATTTGGATGTGAAAGAGTATGGTACTTCATACATCGTGATTAGTAGTGAAACCCGCGTTTCTGCGGATGCACGTCTGGTTGATCTGCGTACCGGAAAACTGCTGTGGAGCGGAAGTGCAACCGCTTCCAGCAACGAGCAGCAATCAAACTCGAACGGCGGCATCATCGGTGCTTTGGTGCAGGCGGCAGTGAGCCAAATTGCGGACACGATCTCTGATAAAGGTCATGATGTTGCTGGTGTGACCAGCACGCGTCTGCTGGCTGCGGGTCATCCACGCGGTATGTTGTACGGGCCTCGCTCGTTGCAATACGGTAAAGAAACGTACTGATCCGTTATGTAGTTCGTTGCTAAATCGACATTACCAACGCCGTTCGTCATTGAACGGCGTTTTTTATCGTCTTAACCTATGGCGTTATACATCAGCGGCCTGATTACGATGTTGTTTATTATGGCGCGTTGTCCACACGAAAGCGGAGGTCAACAGTAGGATCAACGTTGCTGCTGCCAGCACGGTGGAAAATCCGGAATCAAAGGCGGAATGTGCCTGTGCGGTAAGAATACGCTGCATATTTTCCGGTAAGGATTCGGCAAAAATTAATGCCTCGTCCAGACTGTCATAGGCGGTGTCCGGTGCGCTAAACCCGGTGGGCAGCATAAACGTTGCGGAATACGCGAAAGACAGCAAACTCCCCATCAGCGTCACGCCCGTCGCGCCCCCTAATTCATAAGACACTTCTTCGATTGAGGCCGCCATACCCGCTTTTGCCGCTGGAGCAACCTGCATAATGGTGCTCGATGCAGCCGTCATGGTAGAACCCACGCCAGCGCCAATCACCATCAGGCTGATGACTTGTACGAGGATGGGGGCATTGTGGAGCAGCAAATAGCTTCCCATTCCGAGCCCGGAAACCAGCAGGCCAGCGGATAGCATGGTCCCACTATTTACGCGCGGCAGCATCCTTCCGGTCAATGGGCCGGAGATAAAGGACGCCAATGACAGAGGCAAAATGAACAGCCCGGCCTGTAGCGGAGACAGGCCGACCACAAGTTGTAGTCGCTGGGTGAAAGCCAGCTCCATTCCGATCAAGGCGGCCGCTGCTACGATAGCCGCAGCGACGGCGGCGCTAAAAGGCCGCAGGCGGAAGAGCGAGAAATCGACCAGAGGATGCTTGCTGTTACGCTGACGCCGAACGAACAGGATAATGAACGCCACGCCGATCAGCAGTGCGATTAGCGCATCTTCATAAGACGGAACCCGCTTGCCCAGCTCTTTTATGGCATAGGTTACGCCAATCAAACCCACCATAATCAATAGAGAACCAAAGAAATCCCAGCGGTGTGAAGCCTTGCCCGGCCGGTGTGGAATCACGGTGATTCCCATGATGAGCGCAAGCAGAACGACCGGTACGTTAATCAGGAAGACCGAGCCCCACCAGAAATACTCAAGCAGTATCCCGCCCATCACGGGGCCAAATGCCGCGCCGCCGGAGGCTACCGCAGCCCAGATGCCAATCGCCAGTGCGCGTTCCCGTTCATCAGAAAAGGTCAGACGGATAATGGAGAGCGTGGCGGGCATCATCATCGCCGCACCCGCTGCCAGCAAAGCACGGGCGGCGATGAGCATATGGGGAGTAGGCGAATAAGCGGCGAACAATGACGCGGTGCCGAAAACAACCAGCCCGGAAATAAATAATGGTTTATGGCCCAGCTTATCACCCAGCGTGCCCATTCCCAGCAGCAAGCCGGAGGCAACCAACGCGTAGATATTCACGATCCATAACTTGTCCGATGCCGTGGCGTGCAAGTCGTGAGTCAGTGTCGGGAGTGCGGTGTACAGTACCGTCATGTCGATAACAATCAGGAACAGTGCACTGGAAACAATAGCCAGGATCAGCCACTTTGTTGGTGATTGCATAACAGGATCTCTGCCTCGATCTTCCATTTTTCATCTGTTGGATAGCGTTCTGATGATATAGAATTGCTTTTTAAATACAAACGTATTTTAAATTGGGGAAGATATGGGGCGTCATAAGAGTATTGATCGTGCGTGCGTATTGGATGCGGCGGAAAAGATCGTTCATACACAGGGCATTGCCTCGTTGACGATTGATGCGGTCGCCAAAGCGGCGGGCGTGACAAAAGGCGGCATTCAGTCGTGCTTCGGTACGAAAGACGAGCTGATTAATGCCATGTATCAGCGTTGGGAAGATGAGTTTGATGAGATGACGGCTGCGTGCATCGGCACGGATTACAGCCCGGAAGCCAGAGTTCGGGCGTATATTGACGTCACTTATCGCACAGATGCCGCAGAAGGCGATCGCGCGGCGGGCATGATGGCTTCATTGCTGAACATGCCTGATTATCTTGCTAAGTCGCAGGCGTGGTATGATCGTCAGTTAGCCGGGCTTGACCTGAATTCGCAGGAAGGGCGAGATGCCCGGCTGGCGTTTCTGGCATCGGAAGGCGCATTCCTGCTGCGCTATTTTGGCTTTATGGCGGTCGATGACGAGGCTTGGAAAGCCATTTTCACGGATATTTCCCGCCTGCTACCCAATCGCGCCTCTTCCTGAGTAAGAACCTCTGCTCAGGGGGGCGCAATGTTTATAGTTTTATGAGCTATCGCTTGAATGATGATGGCTGGATGGCTTTTTGTTCACCTGACCGCTGTGCTGCCATGATCTCGTCCAGATTCCCTTCAACCCATATCGCCAACGCTTTCACCCGTTCGCCGACCTCTTTGCCTAATGGCGTCAGATTGTATTCAACATGTGGCGGAACAACCGGATAGGCGGTTCGCAGGACAAAACCATCACTTTCCAGCCATTGCAGGGTCTGCGCCAGCATGCGCTCGCTCACGCCGCCAATCCGTCTACGCAACTGGCTGAAGCGATGCGTATCATCAAGTAACGCGATTAAAATCAGTACACCCCAGCGACTGGTAACGTGGTTAAGTATCTGGCGTGAGGGACATTTCTCAGCAAAGACATCACCGGATGGCAGAATAGGCGGCAATAAATCTGCGGATGTTTTGGATTGTTTCACTATACTTACCTTTATGTGTGTACTTACTTAAAATTAGCTTTGCCGATATTATGCCATTCAGTTCTTGTTAACAAAAGACGGTTAATAAAAGACAGTCAATTAAAGGAGCTTGAGATGATTGCTATTACTGGTGCATCTGGCCAACTGGGCCGCTTGGTTATCGCACAATTACTAGAGAAGGTTCCGGCGAGCGACATCGTGGCGCTGGTGCGTGATGTAAATAAAGTTGCCGATCTGTCTGCAAAAGGCGTGCAGGTGAAAGCGGCGGATTACAATCAGCCAGAGGCGCTGGCTTCTGCTCTGCAAGGTGTGGATAAAGTGCTGCTGATTTCTTCAAGTGAAGTCGGACAACGTGCGGCACAACATCGCAATGTCATCGACGCGGCGGTGAAAGCCGGAGTGAAGCTGGTTGCGTACACCAGCCTGTTACACGCAGATAAATCGCCGCTGGCGCTGGCGGAAGAACACAAACAGACAGAAGCGCTTCTGAAAACATCTGGTTTGCCGCATGTTCTGCTGCGCAACGGCTGGTATACCGAAAACTACGCGGCCAGCATCCCTGCGGCGCTGGAGCACGGTGTATTTATCGGTAGCGCGGGCGAAGGGAAAATTGCCTCCGCTACGCGCGAAGACTTCGCTGCCGCAGCGGTCGCGGTGCTGACGCAGGAAGGACAGGCTGGCAAGGTTTACGAACTGGCTGGTGACGAGCCTTACACGCTGACGGAGTTGGCGGCAGAGATTAGCAAACAGTCTGGTAAATCTATCAGTTATCAAAACCTGTCTGAAGCGGAGTTCACCGCCGCGCTGGTTTCCGCTGGGCTACCCAATGTTTTCGCGCAGATTATTGCCGATTCAGACGTCGGAGCCTCCAAAGGCGGTTTGTTTGATGACGGCAAGCAACTGAGTCGCCTGATCGGTCGCCCAACGACGCCGCTGTCAGCCGTCGTGAAAGCGACGCTGAAATAATGCGTAAAAAGTAACGCTTAAAAGATCGGCCCAGAGATAATTCTGGGCCGATTGCATCTTATAAAACAGCCAACCGCGATAGTAACGTTAACA
This sequence comes from Pectobacterium artocarpous, assembly GCF_046159765.1. Classification (NCBI taxonomy): domain Bacteria; kingdom Pseudomonadati; phylum Pseudomonadota; class Gammaproteobacteria; order Enterobacterales; family Pectobacteriaceae; genus Pectobacterium; species Pectobacterium artocarpous. The sequence continues at coordinate 58,229 of NZ_JBJXVK010000012.1, read as the reverse complement.
TCTCTTTTTGTGGCCAAAGATAACCCTTATCTTTTACGGAACAAGGTCTGTCTGCCATTTGCTGGCTGAGGGCGTACCCCGATAGTTCTGCAACCTTAAGATTATCAAACCAGACAATGTGCTTAATATCACCTTTCATCTGATTCAATGTACCTTGCACAGAACGGCTGCACTGCGTATCTACTTGTAGTGGGCGCAAATAATGTTGTGCTGCGTTGAGTTGAGCTTCATCTGCACCACACTTGAGTAGGGTATTGATGAAGCTATCCACAAAGTAGTTATTTAGCTCTGCGAAATCCTTCTTTATCAACGCCGGAATGACCAACGGAAATCGGGTGGCATCGTGCACCAGCAGTACACAATTTCTACGCTGCAAGGTGATTAAATTTCCGTGCCAGTTACTCAGTGGGTTGATATCTATGGCTGGTTGCGTAAATAACCACTGGCTGCGGGGTGTGGCAGCAAACTGTCCGCTGTTATTCAGTGGTAAATGACCGAACAATTTGTGTGTGGAATGAAGTTGAATCATCTTATTCCCCTGTTCTTCAGTATCCGCCTTATTGCTTATATTCTATTTACACGCCATAGCAGGTAAATACACATTTAACGGCTATAGCGTGTAATTCTTGTTTTACCTGTTAAAGCGTGTAATATTTATTCTACCGTCTATAACCGGTAGGATAAGAGAATGAAGGTCACCAACAGCCAGCAGCTTAGCAGCTATCTGAAAGATGTTCGTATCACGCAGAAGCTTTCACAAGGGAAAGTGGCCAGTAAAGTGGGTATTCGTCAGGATACGGTATCCAGCTTCGAGCAACATCCTGATTCCACCAAGCTGGAAACCTTCTTTAAAATTCTGTCGGCATTGAACTTAGAACTTACTGTTACGCCCAGGAATGTGGATACCGCCAATAATGAAGCCTCTGTTGCATCATCCTGGAAGGAAGAATGGTAATGGCTGCGCTCGATGTTTACATGAACGGCTATCGGGTGGGGATTCTGACCAAAACGGGCAGTGGGGCACATCATTATTTCCTATGATGCGAACTGGCTAGGGTTGCCGGGGAGTCGCCCTATCTCGCTCTCGATGCCGATGCGTCATCAGCCCTATCAAGGTGATGAAGTTTATAATTTCTTCGACAATTTGTTGCCGGATAACCCGGATATCAGAAGACGTATTGTCGCCAGACATCACGCTGACTCCACCCAGCCGTTTGATCTGCTGGCTAAAGTGGGGCAAGACAGTGTCGGTGCGTTGCAATTGGTGCCGCAGGGTACACCTGTTCGCGATATAAAAAATATAGAATACAAAATATTATCCGAGAAACAGCTTGAAAACATACTGGCGGGATACCTGTCCGATGCCCCGCTCGGGATGATTGATGCAGAAGATGATTTTCGTATCTCTATCGCGGGGGCACAGGAAAAGACGGCACTGCTTTATCTGGATGATCGCTGGTGTCTGCCCCTCAATACCACACCCACTACCCACATCATCAAGCTACCGATTGGTAAAATCGAGAGTCACTCTTACTCAATTGATATGTCTGACAGCGTTGAAAATGAGTATCTGTGCATGCTCATTGCCAAGGCATTTGGGATGCCAGTGCCGCACAGTTTTATGATCAAAGTTGGCAAGATAAAGGCGCTGGCGGTGGAACGTTTTGATCGCAAATACGCCTCGGATGTCAGTTGGATTATGCGGTTGCCGCAGGAGGATTTTTGTCAGGTATTAAACGTTCCTTCCGCACTGAAATATGAAAATCATGGTGGACCGGGTATTTCCGCCATTATGTCGTTTCTATTGGGTTCGGTTGAGCCAGAAAGGGATCGTTATCGCTTTATGCAGGCTCAGGTACTGTTTTGGTTATTGGCTGCAACGGATGGTCATGCGAAAAACTTTTCCCTGTTTATTGAATCTGAGGGGCGATATCGACTCACGCCTTTCTATGACATTATCTCTATGTATCCGGCGATGGGCGGACGGGGAATTGGCCGCAGAGAGGCCAAACTGGCGATGGGATTGACTGGCTCAAGAGGCAAGGAATATGCGGTTGAGCAAATCTTTCCCCGGCATTTTTTCCAGACGGCGAAGGCCGTTGGATTTGCCAGAGAATCAATGGGAAACATTCTGGCGGAGTTTTCACAAACCGTTGATACCGTCATTACGACGGTTGGAAGTCAACTGCCTGTGGATTTTCCTACTCATATCAGTGATGCAATCCTGACCGGATTGCAGGCTGGGTCGAGACAGCTCATGAGCGGATGGGAGTAATTTCCCCGACGAAAAATATCGGGGAGAGCGAATCACTTCCCAATACAGAAGCTCGAAAAGATACGCCCCAGCAGGTCGTCAGAGGTGAATTCCCCCGTAATTTCACTCAAAGCTTGTTGCGCCAGCCGCAGTTCTTCTGCCAGCAGTTCCCCTGCATAGGCGCTGACCAGCTGTTCTTTACCCTGAATTAGATGCTGGGCCGCCAGCTCCAGTGCTTGCAGGTGGCGACGTCGTGCCAGAAAACCACCTTCTGTGTTGCTGGTGAAACCCATAGTTTGCTTAAGATGGTCGCGCAGTGTGTCCACGCCTTCACCCGTGCGGGCGGAAAGACGGATAAGTGAGTGAGTATTCACATCTTCGAGGCCAAGCGTTTCGCCAGTGATGTCAGCTTTGTTGCGCACCACGGTAATTGGCAGCGTTTTCGGCAGGCGTGCCATAAATTCGGGCCAGATTTGCTCAGGTTCAGTTGCCTGCGTAGTGGTACCGTCCACCATGAATAGCACACGGTCGGCCTGCTCGATTTCCTGCCAGGCACGCTCAATACCAATGCGTTCGACTTCGTCGCTGGCATCGCGTAGTCCGGCGGTGTCGATGATATGCAGCGGCATGCCGTCGATGTGGATATGTTCACGTAATACGTCGCGTGTGGTTCCCGCAATATCCGTGACAATTGCCGCATCACGACCCGCTAATGCATTGAGTAAGCTCGATTTACCAGCGTTAGGGCGACCTGCAATCACGACCTTCATTCCTTCACGCAGCAGGCTACCTTGATGTGCTTCGGCTCTGACGGCATCCAGATCGGCCATTACGCCATTGAGCTGTGCTTCAATTTTGCCATCGGAGAGAAAGTCGATCTCTTCATCCGGGAAGTCGATGGCAGCCTCGACGTAGATTCGCAGGTGAGTAAGTGCTTCCACTAACTGATTTATACGGGTGGAAAATACGCCTTGCAGGGAGTTCAGCGCTGAGCGGGCGGCCTGTTCCGAGCTGGCGTCAATCAGATCGGCAATGGCTTCCGCCTGTGCGAGATCGAGTTTGTCGTTCAGGAAGGCGCGTTCAGAGAATTCGCCAGGGCGTGCGATGCGCACGTTGGGCAGTGTCAGAATGCGTTTCAGAAGCAAATCAAGAATAACCGGGCCGCCGTGCCCCTGAAGCTCCAGCACGTCTTCGCCGGTAAAGGAATTCGGACCGGGAAACCAGAGGGCGATACCCTGATCAAGTGTAGTACCGTCGGCATCGCGGAACGGCAGATAATCCGCATAACGGGGCTTAGGGCGTTTACCCAGCACAGCCTGTGCGACCTCGGCGGCTGCCTGTCCTGAAACGCGCAAAATACCCACACCTCCGCGTCCCGGTGGCGTGGCTTGGGCGACGATGGTGTCGGTATTACTCATGATGTTCTCTCTGCATTGATGCCTGTCTGGCAGGCTATTTTACGTGTCGCTGGCTGATAAAGCAGCTGCTAAAAAATAAGGCGGTCAATGACCGCCTTACGCTTTCTATCGGTTAGCCATCAACCGGATTATTTTTTCTCGCGGCTATGCAAACCACGTTTTTCCAGGCCGCGATAGATCAGCTGCTGCTGGAGGATGGTAACCAGGTTGCTGACGATGTAGTACATAACCAAACCTGACGGGAACCACAGGAAGAAGACTGTAAAGATGACCGGCATGTAGGTCATGATCTTCTGCTGCATTGGGTCGGTCACGGTGGTTGGCGACATCTTCTGGATGAAGAACATCGTCACGCCCATCAGGATCGGCAGAATGTAGTACGGGTCTTGTGCAGACAGGTCATGAATCCACAGGGCGAACGGCGCATGACGCAGTTCAACAGAACCCATCAGCATGTAATACAGCGCCAGGAAGATTGGCATCTGAATCAGCAGCGGGAAGCAGCCACCCAACGGGTTCACTTTCTCTGACTTGTACAGCGCCATCATTTCCTGACTCATGCGCTGTTTGTCATCACCAATACGCTCGCGCATCGCCTGCAATTTAGGTTGCAGTAAGCGCATTTTCGCCATTGAGGTGTATTGCGCTTTCGTCAGCGGATACATGATACCGCGCACGATAAAGGTGATGGCAATGATGGAGAAGCCCCAGTTGCCGATAAAGCTATGCAGGAATTTCAGCAACTTAAACAGCGGCTGAGAAATAAACCACAGCCAGCCGTAATCTACGGTCAGATCCAGATGCGGTGCGACAGCAGCCATCTTGTCCTGAATCTCCGGGCCGACCCACAGCGTCGCGTTCAGGTTCTGTTGGCTACCCGCGGCAACCACAACCGGTGCAGCTTTGAAGCCAATAGCGGCCTGGCCGTTACCCAGTTTACTGGTATAGAAGGTGTTAGCGCCTGCCGTCGTTGGAATCCATGCGGTGGCGAAATACTGTTGCAGCATCGCTACCCAGCCACCGTTGGTGGTGATGTTCAGGTTTTCGTCCATGTCGCTGAAGCTATACTTTTTGTACTTGTCTTCGCTGGAGGAGAACGCTGCGCCACGATACGTGTGTAGTGCAAAGTTGCTGCTGCCGGTATCACGGTGCTTAGGCAGATCGATAGACTGCTTTAACTGGCCGAACAGCGTAAGCTCCAGAGGCTGAGCGCTGGTGTTGTTGACGCTATAGTCAACGTTCAGTGCATAACCGCCACGTTTCAGAACAAACGTTTTGGTGTAAACCACGCCGTCAGCAGCGGTGTAGGTCATCGGAATACGCAGTTCTTCCTGACCCTCAGCCAACTCGAAGCTATCTTGCGTGGTGGTAAACAGCGGACGTGGGCCGTTAGCCGGGTTGTCTGGGCCGTTTTTGCCAGTTAAACCGCTCTGAGCCTGATACACAAACTCCGAGGTGGTTTCCAGCAGATGGAAAGGTTTATCTGAACCCAGTGTGTCCGGGTAAGCCAGCAGGTGCGCTTGCTCGACATCGCCGCCACGCGTATTGATTGTCAGCGACAGTACGTCGGTTTTCACCGTGATCAGCTTGCCTTGACCGCTGGCTGGTACGCCCTGGTTGTTAGCATCACCGGTCACTGCGTTCGTCGCCTGCTGTATGGCCTGCGTGGTGGTTGGCGGATTTTTATCCGTTTCCCAAGCCTGCCAAAGCATAAAGGTTACGAATAGCAGAGCGATGAGAAGAAGATTGCGTTGCGAATCCATCGTTAATGTTCTCTGTTATTGTCGGTTTTTGGCGGTACGGGATCATCACCACCAGGGTTCAAAGGATGGCATTTTAATACGCGTTTAAGCGTCAACCAACAGCCTTTTATCATGCCGAACCTGCGTATTGCTTCAATCCCGTATTGCGAACACGTTGGCCGGAACCGGCAATGTGGTCCGAGTAACGGGCTGATAACAAGTTGATAACCGCGTATCAACCCGATCAGGAGTCGGGAGCCAAACGACGGTGCCGACGCCATAGTTTTTCCAATGCTTCCGTCAGGGTGCGGTTATCCAGCTCAGACACCCCTTTTTTCACGAGCACCACAAAATCCATTGCAGGCAATGAATGTTGATGCAGGCGAAAGCTTTCGCGCGTCAGGCGTTTAATCCGATTGCGTTCATGAGCACGTTTTACATGCTTTTTGGCGACGGTAAGACCGATGCGGGGATGCCCCAGCGAGTTCAGGCGGCCGAGAATGGTAATTTGCGGCGTGCCAGCCCGTTGCGGTTGCTGGAAGACGAAAGTGAAATGACTGGGAGTTAACAAACGTAACTCCCTGGGAAATGCGAGCTTAACCACTCGGTGGGTTAGCTTTTATTACTTAGAAACAGACAGACGAGCACGGCCTTTCGCACGACGGCGGGCCAGAACTTGACGACCATTCTTGGTGGCCATACGAGCACGGAAACCATGGCTACGGTTACGCTTCAGTACGGACGGTTGGAAAGTGCGTTTCATGGCGATTTCTACCTAAACTTGGAAAATTATAACTTCACAGTAAACGCGTTTGGCTGTTCGGCGTGAAAATGACCGACGCCTCAATCGCATATCACAGTCTATATAACGGAAAGAGGCAGGATTGTAATAATTGTGCAGTCCTGAGTCAATTAACATCACACTTCACACGCCAGCCATTCCGACTATTTTTGGAATTTCTGCCTGTCAGAGCACAGAAAAGGCGTAGACGCGCGGGCAGGGAATTATACGGACTCTGTTGCAAAGCGCAAGGATCCTCCTACGATCTGTCCGGCAAGATCATGATCGATATCACCGTAACAATTGTGTGTACGAGGGTATGTTTGAGTGCGTTTCACAAGGAGGGGATAAAACGCATACCTGCCGCCCATTTGGCGTGCCGCAGGGAGCCGCGATAAGAATAGCCTGTGGATAAAAAGGATCGAAACTGTGCAGAAGGGGAAGATCTCTTTGGCGGATTAGGTTATGATCCGCGGTCCCGTCAGCGATCCTTTTGATGGATCGTCGGGGTAAATCGCCGCGCTATGTGGTGTGTCTGCTATCTGAATTGTGAATGAAGCAAGTGTGGATAACGCAGGCGCCAAAAATCATGAGTTACATAAATAACGTCTTATTCTTTTCTTTTTGATCGTTCTTGTTCGAGTGGAGTCCGCCGTGTCGCTTTCGCTTTGGCAGCAGTGTCTTGCCCGTTTGCAGGATGAGTTACCTGCCACAGAATTCAGTATGTGGATACGCCCGTTGCAGGCGGAGCTGAGTGATAACACTCTGGCGCTCTACGCCCCCAATCGCTTTGTGCTGGATTGGGTTCGTGATAAATACTTAAATAATATTAATGGTCTGCTGAATGATTTCTGCGGAATGGATGCCCCTTCACTGCGTTTTGAAGTAGGGAGTAAACCGCTGGTTCAGACTATCAGCCAGCCTGAGCAGCCGCATCATAAGCAGGTCAGTGTTACACCTCAGCAGCAGGTACGTTCAGCACCGGTACGTCCAAGCTGGGATAATTCCCCTGCGCAGGCGGAGCATACCTACCGTTCCAATGTGAACCCCAAGCATACGTTTGATAACTTCGTTGAGGGTAAATCGAACCAGTTAGCACGTGCGGCGGCGCGTCAGGTGGCCGATAACCCCGGCGGCGCCTATAACCCGCTGTTTCTTTATGGCGGCACTGGTTTGGGTAAAACGCACCTGTTGCACGCGGTGGGAAATGGCATTATTGCCCGCAAGCCCAACGCGAAAGTGGTCTACATGCACTCCGAGCGTTTCGTGCAGGATATGGTAAAGGCGTTGCAGAACAACGCGATTGAAGAGTTCAAACGCTACTACCGTTCTGTTGATGCACTGCTTATTGACGATATTCAATTTTTCGCGAATAAAGAGCGTTCGCAGGAAGAGTTCTTCCATACCTTCAACGCGCTGCTGGAAGGCAACCAGCAAATCATTCTGACGTCTGACCGCTACCCGAAAGAGATCAACGGCGTGGAAGATCGCCTGAAATCCCGCTTCGGCTGGGGGTTAACTGTCGCCATTGAACCGCCAGAGCTGGAAACCCGCGTGGCGATTCTGATGAAAAAGGCAGATGAAAATGATATTCGCCTGCCAGGCGAGGTAGCCTTCTTTATTGCTAAGCGACTGCGTTCTAATGTGCGTGAGTTGGAAGGCGCACTGAACCGCGTCATCGCGAATGCTAATTTTACCGGCCGCTCGATCACCATTGATTTTGTGCGCGAAGCGCTGCGCGATTTGCTGGCGTTGCAGGAAAAACTGGTTACTATCGACAATATTCAAAAGACCGTGGCGGAATACTATAAAATCAAGGTAGCCGACCTGCTGTCTAAACGTCGTTCCCGCTCGGTGGCGCGTCCGCGCCAGATGGCGATGGCGTTGGCGAAAGAACTGACGAATCACAGCCTGCCGGAAATCGGCGATGCCTTTGGCGGGCGTGACCATACGACGGTGTTGCATGCCTGCCGCAAGATTGAGCAGTTGCGTGAAGAAAGCCACGACATCAAAGAAGATTTTTCCAATTTAATCAGAACTCTATCGTCATAACACTATGAAATTTATTGTTGAACGCGAACGTCTGTTAAAGCCATTACAACAGGTCAGCAGCCCGCTAGGCGGCCGGCCGACTTTACCGATTCTGGGCAACCTGCTGATTCAGGTGACGGAAGGTGCGCTGTCGCTGACCGGTACCGATCTGGAAATGGAGATGGTGGCGAAAGTGGCGCTGACGCAGCCGCATGAGCCGGGTGCCACGACCGTTCCTGCCCGCAAACTGTTTGATATTTGCCGCGGGCTGCCGGAAGGCGCGGAAATCACCATTATGCTGGATGGCGATCGCATGTTGGTGCGCTCTGGTCGCAGCCGTTTCTCGCTGTCTACGCTCCCCGCAGCGGATTTCCCGAATCTGGATGACTGGCAGAGCGACGTTGAATTTTCGTTGCCGCAGGCGACGATGAAGCGTTTGATCGAGGCGACGCAGTTTTCGATGGCGCATCAGGATGTTCGCTACTACCTCAACGGTATGCTGTTTGAAACCGAAGGCGAAGAGCTGCGCACGGTCGCGACCGACGGTCACCGCCTGGCAGTCTGCTCCATGCCGGTTGGTCAATCTTTACCATCACATTCGGTGATCGTGCCGCGTAAAGGCGTGATGGAGTTGGTGCGTTTGCTGGATGGCGGCGATACACCGCTACAACTGCAAATCGGCAGCAACAACATTCGCGCGCATGTCGGCGACTTTATTTTCACGTCGAAGCTGGTTGATGGTCGTTTCCCTGATTATCGTCGCGTCTTGCCGAAGAACCCGGATAAAACGCTGGAGGCCAGTTGCGATCTGCTCAAGCAGGCTTTCTCCCGTGCGGCGATTTTGTCGAATGAGAAATTTCGCGGCGTGCGCCTGCACCTGATTCAGAACCAGCTTAAAATTACTGCCAACAACCCAGAGCAGGAAGAAGCGGAAGAGATTCTGGATGTGCAGTACGACGGCACTGAGATGGAAATCGGCTTTAACGTCAGCTATGTACTGGATGTGCTGAACGCGCTGAAGTGCGACGGTGTGCGTTTGCTGTTGACCGATTCCGTTTCCAGCGTGCAGATCGAAGATAGCGCCAGCCGGGCGGCGGCTTATGTCGTCATGCCAATGCGGTTGTAGAATTATCGGGCTATTTTACTTGCCCATTTGCGATTGGGCAGTGCTCGCAATCCTCACGTACTCTTTGTACGATCCGGTTGCTGTGCGCTGGCCGCACGCAACTGGCCTGCGACAATAACGCCCTCCCATATAAGATATCTGCAACATGGCCCTTACTCGTCTTCTCATTAAAGATTTCCGCAATATCGAAGCGGCCGATCTGGCGCTGGTTCCCGGTTTTAACTTTTTAGTGGGTGCCAACGGCAGCGGTAAAACCAGCGTGCTGGAAGCGATTTATACGCTAGGGCACGGGCGGGCGTTTCGCAGTATTCAGGCGGGGCGCGTAATTCGTCATGATCAGCCGGAGTTTGTGCTGCATGGCCGTATTGACGGTACGGAAACGGAACGTTCTGTCGGGTTAAGCAAAAACCGTCAGGGCGACAGCAAGGTGCGGATTGACGGTAGTGACGGTCATAAAGTGGCTGAACTGGCGCAACTGCTGCCGATACAGCTGATCACGCCGGAAGGGTTTACCCTGCTCAACGGCGGGCCGAAGTTTCGGCGCGCCTTTCTCGACTGGGGGTGTTTCCATAACGAACCCGGCTTTTTCGTGGCCTGGAGCAACATGAAGCGTGTGTTGCGCCAGCGTAATGCGGCGCTGCGTCAGGTGAGTCACTATGGACAGCTTCGAGCCTGGGATCAGGAATTGGTACCGCTGGCGGAACGTATCAGCGAATGGCGCGCGCAGTACAGCACGGCGATTGCTAATGATATCGCCACGACCTGTACACAATTTTTGCCTGAATTTTCTCTCAGTTTCTCTTTCCAGCGCGGCTGGGATAAAGAAAGTGAGTATGCTGAACTGCTGGAACGGCAGTTCGAACGCGACCGTATGTTAGGTTATACGGCGCTGGGGCCGCATAAAGCCGATTTCCGCATCCGCGCCAGCGGCGTGGCGGTCGAGGATATGCTGTCCCGTGGTCAGCTCAAGCTGCTGATGTGTGCGCTGAGGCTGGCTCAGGGTGAATTTCTCACCCGTCAGAACGGACTGCGCTGTCTGTATCTGATCGATGATTTTGCTTCCGAACTGGATAGTACCCGCCGCCGTTTGCTGGCTGAACGGTTGAAAGCCACCCATGCACAGGTTTTTGTCAGTGCGGTTAGCGCTGAACAGATAGAAGACATGGTTGGTGAAAAGGGCAAGATGTTCCGCGTGGAACAGGGTAAAATAACGGTTCAATCACAGGACTAAAATGAGCGAGAAACGTTGATGTCGAATTCTTATGACTCCTCAAGTATCAAGGTATTGAAAGGACTGGATGCGGTACGTAAACGCCCAGGTATGTATATCGGCGATACGGACGACGGTACCGGCCTGCATCACATGGTATTCGAGGTTGTGGACAACGCTATCGACGAAGCGCTCGCTGGCTATTGTAAAGACATTATCATCACCATCCATGCTGATAACTCGGTATCGGTGCAGGATGATGGCCGTGGTATTCCGACGGGGATTCACCCGGAAGAGGGGGTGTCTGCGGCTGAAGTGATCATGACCGTTCTTCATGCTGGCGGTAAGTTCGATGATAACTCGTATAAAGTCTCCGGGGGTCTGCACGGCGTTGGGGTTTCCGTGGTTAACGCCCTGTCGGAAAAACTGACGCTGGTTATCCACCGCGATGGAAAACTCCACGAGCAGACTTACAAACACGGCGTGCCGCAGGCACCGCTGGCGGTGACGGGTGAAACGAATCGAACCGGTACGACGGTGCGTTTCTGGCCGAGTCATGAAACGTTCACCAACGTGGTGGAGTTCGAATATGAGATTCTGGCTAAGCGCTTGCGTGAGCTGTCGTTCCTGAACTCCGGTGTCTCTATTCGCTTGATCGACGAGCGTGAGAAAGATAAAGCCGATCACTACCATTATGACGGCGGCATCAAGGCGTTCGTTGATTACCTGAACCGTAACAAAACGCCAATTCACCCGAACGTGTTTTATTTTTCGACGATGAAAGATGACATTGGCGTGGAAGTGGCATTGCAGTGGAATGATGGTTTCCAGGAAAACATTTACTGCTTTACCAACAACATTCCACAACGTGACGGGGGGACGCATCTGGCCGGTTTCCGTGCCGCGATGACGCGTACGCTAAATACCTACATGGATAAAGAAGGCTACAGCAAGAAAGCCAAAGTCAGCGCCACCGGTGATGACGCGCGTGAAGGGCTGATTGCCGTGGTTTCCGTAAAAGTGCCAGATCCGAAATTCTCCTCGCAGACTAAAGACAAGCTGGTTTCTTCCGAAGTGAAAACTGTTGTTGAATCGCTGATGAACGAGAAGCTGGTGGATTACCTGATGGAAAACCCGTCAGACGCCAAAATTGTGGTCGGTAAAATTATTGATGCTGCACGTGCCCGCGAAGCGGCGCGTAAAGCCCGTGATATGACACGCCGTAAAGGCGCGCTCGATCTGGCTGGTCTGCCGGGCAAACTGGCGGACTGTCAGGAACGTGACCCGGCACTGTCTGAACTGTACCTGGTGGAAGGGGACTCAGCGGGCGGCTCTGCCAAGCAGGGGCGTAACCGTAAGAATCAGGCGATTCTGCCGTTGAAGGGTAAAATCCTGAACGTGGAGAAAGCCCGTTTCGACAAGATGCTGTCCTCGCAGGAAGTCGCGACACTGATCACTGCGCTGGGCTGCGGCATTGGCCGCGATGAGTACAACCCGGACAAACTGCGCTATCACAACATCATCATCATGACCGATGCGGACGTGGATGGTTCACACATCCGTACCCTGTTGTTGACGTTCTTCTACCGTCAGCTGCCTGAAATTGTTGAGCGTGGCCACGTGTATATTGCGCAGCCGCCGCTGTACAAAGTGAAAAAAGGCAAGCAAGAACAGTACATCAAAGATGATGAAGCGATGGATCAGTACCAGATTATGCTGGCACTGGACGGCGCGACGCTGCACACCAATGCTCAGGCACCTGCTTTGGCCGGTGAACCGCTGGAGAAGCTGGTTTCTGAACACTATGCGGTACAGAAGCTGATTGGTCGTATGGAACGTCGCTTCCCGCGTGCGTTGTTGAACCGCCTGATCTATCAACCGACGCTGTCAGCAGACGATTTGAACGAGCGTGAAAACGTGCAGGCGTGGTCGGAATCGCTGGTTAGCAGCCTGAACGAAAACGAAGTGCACGGTAGCACCTACAGCTTTGTTATTCACCATGATGAAGAACGCAGCGTATTTGAACCGGCGCTACGCGTGCGTACGCACGGTGTGGATACCGATTATCCGCTGGGCACAGGCTTCGTCGCGGGTAGCGAATATCGCAAATTGAATCAGTTGGGTGAAAAACTGCGCGGCCTAATCGAAGAAGATGCGTACATCGAACGTGGTGAGCGTCGTCAACCGGTTGCCAGCTTTGAGCAGGCGCTGGAGTGGCTGGTGAAAGAGTCCCGTCGTGGTCTGACCGTACAGCGTTATAAAGGTCTGGGTGAAATGAACCCGGAACAATTGTGGGAAACCACGATGGATCCGACCAGCCGTCGTATGATGCGTGTGACGGTGAAAGACGCGATTGCCGCTGATGAGCTGTTCACAACCTTGATGGGGGATGCGGTTGAACCGCGCCGTGCGTTTATCGAAGAGAACGCCCTGAAAGCGATGAACATCGATATCTGATTCGGTCTACGTTGTTATTTTTATCTAAGCCAGCTCACTGTGGAGCTGGCTTTTTTATGGCGAGCTTCCTGCTCGCCACTCTTTGGGCCGACATCAAGCGATGTTGAAAAACGTTCCCTACGTTTTTTTATTCTTTTTATCAGGCTAATGTACGCCGCTTGGCGCTGCGCATTTCCTGTAGCAGCGTGATAAAAGCCGTGATGAGCATAAAGATGACGGCAGACCAGAAAATGGCGTGAGGGTGACCGTGATCCAGCAGCCAGCCGAACAGCACCGGCCCCGCGGCACCACCAATGTTGAAACCGGTGGAGACAATTCCAAACACCCGTCCTTCCGCCCCCGGCGGTGAAGCGGCGCGTACCAGCATATCCCGCGAAGGGGCGATCATGCCGGAAAGGAAACCGGCAGCGGCCAGCAACGGTACTAGCACGATAGTTGGTAAGGAATACAGGGCAACAATACTGACCAAAACGGCTGTCATGGCCAGCGCTGCTGTTGCCACCAGCCCGTGGCGCTTGGTTTTATCCGCCAGTGCGCCGCCAGCCAGTACGCCAAAGGCGCTGGCGAACAGGAACGCGGTAAGTGCCACGTTAGCCTGTGACAGCGGCAAATCGTATCCCGTGACTAACGCCGTCACCGAGAAGTTCTGGATTGAGCCCGTACTTAAATTCAGCAGCAGGAAGAGAATCAGGAGCGCCAGAATTGGTAGCGTGAACACAGGCGCACGCGATTTGCCCGGCTGGGTGCTTGCCGCCGCCGCAGGCTTCACTCGGCTCGGTTCATCGCGATCGGTCAGAAGCAGCGGTATTGTCAGTAAGCCTATGATGCCGGAAACGATGAAGGCGCTATTGATGCCGGAAAAAGCGGCAATGGACAGTAGAATCCCTGGCGCAATAGCGGTGCCAAGAAAGCCGGAGAAGGTATGTACCGAGAACGCGCGGCCCATACGTTTTTCATCAATCCCGCGTGACAGTAAGGCATAGTCTGCTGGGTGATAAACCGCGTTTGCCACGCCAGCCAACCCCATCGCGGCGACCAGCCAGACATAGCTGCCTGAGAAGCCGAGTGAGAGAAAACAGAGGCTTCCGAGTGCCAAACCTGCGGTTAACGTGCGGCGCGCGCCGATGCGATCCACCATGAAGCCAATCGGTGTCTGCACACAGGCGGAGACAATGTTGAATACGCTAAGCGCAAACCCGAGCTCGACAAAACTGATATCACGCTGGGCTGACAGCAGAGGAATAAGCGCAGGCAGCACCATCATATGGAAGTGACTCACCAAATGCGCTGAGGAGATTTGCGCCAATAATGGAATGTGTATCTTCATTGGGTTACTCATGAAAGGGGAGGAAAGCGCGTCTGTTCTTAATCTTATGCGTCATGAGCTTAGCATACGTTTATATGCTTTAGATCGGTGGGATAAGACAAGCGGTTTGACAAGATGGCAGGCGACGTTTGTGACAATGTGGTGGAGGAAAAGCCGACCTTGCGGAGATCGCAAGGTCGGCTAATTGAGTGACGTTAACAGCTAGTCTTGTGAGAAGAACGTCTTTTTCAATGCCACTTCGACGCCACGGACTTCAGCAAGCCCACGCAGACGACCGATCGCAGAGTAACCCGGATTGGTCCTTTTCTTCAGGTCATCGAGCATTTGGTGACCGTGGTCGGGACGCATCGGAATGGCGCGTTGATTCCCCTTACGGCGGCGTTTTTGTTCTTCTGCGAGCACAGCTTTCACCACGCCAACCATATCGACATCGCCATCCAGATGGTCGGCTTCATGGAAACTGTTTGGATTGGCTTCACGTTTAGTGGCACGCAGATGCATAAAGTGAATGCGGTCAGCGTAGGTTTCCGTCATTTTTACCAGATCGTTATCCGCGCGTACACCGTATGAACCGGTACACAGCGTAAAGCCATTGTGGATACTATCGACGGTTTCTTTTAGCCACTGCATGTCTTCAATCGTTGAGACAATACGCGGTAGCCCCAAAATTGGGCGCGGTGGATCGTCCGGGTGAACAGCCAGTACGATGCCTGCTTTTTCGGCCACGGGTACGATGGCTTTCAGGAAGTAAGCCATATTTTCCCGCAGCTTAGTGTGATCGATACCCTTATAACGGTCTAACTGCGCCTGAAATTGATCGAGCGTATAGCCTTCTTCCGCTCCAGGCAGACCCGCAATAATATTACGGGTCAGCGTATCAATATCCTGCGCGCTCATGGACGCAAAATAGGCGCTTGCCTCTGCACGTTCAGCGTCATTGTAGTCCTGTTCTGCGCCGGGACGTTTGAGGATGTGCAATTCGAACGCGGCGAATGCAATGTGATCAAACCGCAGGGCGCGGGAACCATCCGGCATCGGGTATGCCAGATCGGTACGTGTCCAGTCCAATATCGGCATGAAGTTATAGCAGACCGTGTCAATGCCGCAGCCTCCGAGATTACGCAGTGATTGCTGGTAGTTGGCGATATATTCCTGATAGCGACCTGTGTGCGTCTTGATTTCTTCGTGTACGGGAATGCTCTCAACCACAGACCAGACCAAGCCTTTTTCGGCCAGGAGTGCCTGCCGTTTTTGGATTTCTTCTACCGGCCATACTTCGCCATTCGGGATATGATGCAGTGCAGTGACAATACCGACCGCTCCTGCCTGACGAGCGTCATCTAGTGATACGGGGTCGTTAGGGCCGTACCAGCGCCATGTATGTTCCATAATGTTACTCCTTGCTACTGAATATCGAAAATAGGTGGCGATGTTATGCTTCTGGGGCTTCTTCTATAGGGTCTTTCACGATAAAGAAGTAAGCCAGTGCCCCTGCAAAAGTCACACACGAGCACACCACAAGTGCCAGATTAAATGAGTGCGTTTTGTCCACGACCCAGCCGGTGACGATAGGGGCGAAGGACGCGAAAATGAAGCTACCGAAATTCTGGATGCTGCTGACTGAAGCAACCATACGCGAGGGGGCCATCACCTGTACCAAACCCCACGCTGATGTTCCCGCGAAGTGGACAAAAAATAGCGCCAGACTGATAAACGCGACAGCCATTGACGTGGATGTCGATTGAACAACCAGCAGCGTACATGCCGCAGAGCACACCAGACCCAGACAGATGAGTGCCTTACGGCTTTTAGCAAGGGAGTAGCCTCTGCGCGCCAGCCGATCCGCCACGGTGCCATTGATGAGCATGCCGATAGAACCAAAAAGGAAGGGAATGGCAGCAACCCATCCGGTGTTTGCCAGACTCAGGCCGCGTTCAGCCTGAAGGTAACCCGGTAGCCAGGAGAGATACAACCAGCCGGTGTAGTTGACACCGCTAAAGCCAAGGATCATCCCCCATACGGTGCGGCGTTTAAACAATGCGCCCCATTCTGTTAGCGTAACCCGTGTTTGCGATGCGGGTTTGGTGCCCGCATTGAGGTAGTCTTTCTCTTCCTGAGTCAGCGCGAATTTGTCACGGTTGCGATACCAGGCATACCAGCACAATGCGATGGCGATACCCGCGACACCAATGATGACAAACATCATACGCCAGCCAAATGCCAGCATCAGCGCGACCAGGATCGGTGGTGCGAAAGCCTGGCCGATTGTGGTCGATGAATTGAAGATCCCCATTGGCAGGCCGCGTTCTTTTGCGGTGAACCAATCGTTGATCACTTTTACGCCACTGGGCATAAAAGGGGCTTCACCGATCCCCAAACCAATACGCAACATGATGAAATGTGAGAAATTATTCACCATTCCAGCCAGCGCCTGCATACTTGACCAGAACAGCAAACCGGCACCCAGTACAACGCGAGGGCCAAAGCGGTCGAGTAACAGCCCGCTGGGTAACTGCGAAATGCCATAGGAGAGTGAAAAAGCGGAGAGAAGCACGCCAAATTCCGTGGCAGACAGTCCCAGATCGGCACGAATGGCTTCGTTTGCAATTGACAACGAACCGCGATCGAGAAAATTGATGATCCCTGCAAGAAACAGTAAAAGCAAAGAAACAGTCTGGATACGTTTAAGCCGTTCAGTACGCTGCGCTGTCGGCGAGTGATCCAATGAGGTGGTAGACATTATTTTTATCCTCAACAGCAATCAGAATCTTTTAGAACCCTGGAATATTTTATGGAGCAATATTGTTGGGGTGGATTAATGGTCTGGTGGTCAGGCCACCAGACCTTGAAAAGTATTTCGTAAGATGACGTTCATTACTGTGATGTATTTCTCATTATCTTTTGTTGTGCGTCATGGTCACCGTAGATGAAAGAGGCGAGCGAACTCTCCGCATATGTTAAGATTCGCCTCAGAATCGTACAGCCCACGCAAGCCTGAAGTCGGTTGGAGGAGTTATGGATTTACCCGCGCTCAAAGTGGAGCGTTTGTACCGTCAAATATCAAATCTGCTGATTAACTGCATTCAGAATGGGCAGTTTTTACCGGGAGATATGCTGCCCTCAGAGCGGGATTTGGCTAAACAGCTCAATGTAAGTCGTTCTTCGATCCGTGAAGCATTGATTGCACTAGAAATTACCGGGTGGGTCGAGATTCGCACGGGGAACGGCGTGTTTGTCAGCAACCCATTGCCTCTGGCTGCGCAGTCGCAACCAGAGGAGGAATTCAGCCTTAAATCATTGATTCTGGCTCGTCAGGCTTTTGAAGGGTTATTGGCGGAAATGGCGGCGCGCAACGGTAGCGAAGATCAACGAACCGAGCTAATGGAGATTATGCAGGATCTCGCAAAGCTCAATGCTAACGATGAAAAATTTCTGAGCGAAGATAAGCGCTTTCATTTGCTGATTGGTGAAATGAGCGGTAATGAAGTGCTACGTGACATGGTGGAAAACTTGTGGAACAAACGCACAAGTTCACGCTTTGTCCGGCTGGAAAGCCACTACGCGCAGGAGGATTTTCCCGTAGCGTTACAGCAAGATCACCATGATATCGCCATGGCGATTGTGGAGCGTGATCCCGTGCGTGCGCGTGCTTGCATGGAGCGCCATCTACAGCATGTTTATGATCGGCTGTTTAGCAACGCCTAAACCTCGACACCTACCGCACTGCCTGGCGTGGTAGGTGTTGGGACGGCACGGGTTAAGAGAGTTTAAATACCAGCACGGTTTGCGCAAGCTGTCTGGCTTGTTCTTCCAGCGATGCGGCGGCAGCCGTCGCTTCCTGCACCAGTGCGGCGTTCTGCTGGGTGACGCCGTCCATCTCGTGAACGGCCTGCGTCACTTGACTGATTCCGCGCGATTGTTCATCCGATGCGGAGACGATCTCATCCATGATGTCTTTTACCGACGTTACTGCACGGAGCATGTCCTGCATGGTCTCACCGGCGCTCTGAACCAGCGTAACGCCGCTGTCGACGCGGCTGGCGGATTCCGTAATCAGCGCAGTGATATCTTTTACGGCACTGGCGCTACGCTGCGCGAGGTTGCGCACTTCGTTGGCAACAACGGCAAAACCACGCCCTTGTTCGCCCGCTCTGGCGGCTTCTACCGCTGCGTTGAGTGCCAGAATATTAGTCTGAAACGCAATACCGTTTATGATGCTGGTAATATCGGCAATCTTCTTCGAACTATCGTCGATTTCCCCCATGATTTGAACAACCTGACCGACAATCTTGTCGCCTTTCTGAGCGATGTGGGCCGCGTTTTGCGCCAGCGTTGTGGCGTTATGGGCGTTATCCGCATTCTGTTTCACCGTCGCCGTAATCTGTTCCATGCTGGCGGCAGTCTCTTCCAGAGCTGCTGCCTGCTGCTCGGTACGTGAGGCCAAATCGGTGTTGCCTGCCGCAATTTCCGTCGCACCGTGGCTGACGGATTCACTGGTGCTAATCAACTGCTCGGCGATATCCCTCAACTGCGCCTGCATAGCGTTCATGGCATAAAAAATACTGCTGTCGTCCTTCGATTGTACGGGGATGATCTGCGTCAGATCACCCTGTGCGACGGACAGGGCGATCTGTGCCGCCTGAGAAGGTTCCCCACCGATAGGGCGAGCGACCTTGCGATTAAAGATGACACCCAGTACGCCGGAAACCACCACGATACTTAACACCATTAGCAGCAACGCCACGTTACGCTGTTGCACCGTTTCCGCCATCACCACATTAACGGGGGCAGACAGGCCGAGCATCCAGGGTGTGCCAGTATTACCGATGGTGACTGGCACATACACGTTAAACGCGGACGTGTTCAGCACGGGACTGTCACGTTCAATCTGATAAGGCTGCCCTGTGGTGACATGCTCAAGCAGAGTTGGATCGTTTTCAATTTTTTTGGTCACCCGCGCTTTATCGGGGTGAGCAATGTAGGCACCAGAGTGGGACAGCAATTGGGCGTAGCCCGTTCCCTCATAGGGTTTTATGTTGTTGGTAAGCTGTTGCAGCGTATCCAGCGCAAAATCCGCGGTGACGGAACCGTAAAACTTATTGTTGATGATGATGGGCACGGCAATGGAGGTCAGCAGGACATCAACGCCGTTGTAAGGGTAGCTATACGGTTCCAGAATTACTTCTTTCTGGAGTTTCTTCGGCAGCAGATAGTAATCACCGCTGCCGGGTGTTTCATAATCCACCAGATTATGCAGTGCAATGTTGCCTGCGGTATCGCGGTCAACATAGCGGACGAAGCGACCCTGCGGATCCTGATCGGGCTGGCCAGCGTACTCCCGATCTTTGCCGTCGAACGCATCAGGTTCCCATGCCAGCGACATCGAAAGGAAATCAGGGTGACTTTTCAGCGCATTCTTCAGCAGTGTTTCTGCGGTTTTCCGGTCGGCGTTTCCCGCTTCTTGCAGGCTGACAACGCTCTGCACCAGATTGCGTGCCGCATGTAGCGCGTCATCCAGTTTCTGCTGAATCAGATAGCTGTTGGTATACGCCGTTTGCTCAAGATACTGCTGTGCGATGGTCTTTTGTTGCTGGCCGGATTGCCAGATCAGTAGGCCGATAGTGACAATAAAACCGAGGGCGATAGTGGTGACCCCCGCCAGGAGCATCAGCATCTGTGTACTGAGTTTTCTTTTTGACGCGCTTAGTGAGGAGTAGATGGATGGGGTGCTATGATGAGTCGATGGCAGTGTTGTTGACATATGCGTAATATCCCCTGAGATATAAGCGCCGAAAGGCGACTTTTTCATAAAATAATCAATACATTAAAATCCTTTGTTTTTATGGGGCATTCCTTTATATGACTCATGTTTTTGTAATTTAAATCACAATTTAATTATCGGCGGGAAAAAAGGTCTCTTTAGGCTGTTCACGAAAATGTCACAAATCAGCGCGGTCATAAACGGGCATCAATGTGATAACGGATGCGAGGTGAGGCGTGACACCTCACCGAGTGAGTGGGGAGGTTAAGCGGCAGGGCCTTTGCTGACGGAATCGCGGATAATCAATTCGCCCTTGAAGTCAGGCACAGGCACGACGGTTTCACCCTCCAGGCGGCACAGCAGTTTCTCAAGGGTATAGTTAATCATCTCGGCGACGGGGACGTGTACGGTAGTGAGCGGCGGGTAGAACCATGAGGCCATCGGCAAATCGTCGAACCCTAGCAGTGAAACATCCTGCGGAATCGTCAGGCCGTGTTCGCGCAACGCTTTTGCCGCGCCAATCGCCATATCGTCATTGCTGGCGATCAGTGCGCTGAAAGCGGTCGCCTGTTGCAGCAGGATTTTTGCTGCCGTATAGCCGCTGTCATGGGTCCAGTCGCCAGATGCCACCAACCTGTCGCTATAGGGAATGCCGTTTTCTTCCAGCGCCTGCCGGTATCCCGCCAGTCGACTCGCGCCGGTGGGAGAATTCGCCGATCCGCAGATAAACGCAATATCACGGTGACCCTGCGCAATCAGGTAATTGACGGCATTATGGCAGTGTTGCTGGTGGTCGGCGCAGATGCCATTATCACTGTGTTGATGTAGCGTGCGGTTAACAACCATGATCGGCTGTTCATGCTGTTCGATAATGCTTTCCAGCGCATCGATAGAAAGAAAGCGCGGATAGATAATGACGGCATCGCAGCGTAAATCGAGCAGGAACTGAATCGCTTCCTGTTCTTCTTCGGCACTGTGTTTGCCATCCGCCATGATGAGCTGCCGACCATATTTTTCCGTCATCGTCGCCGTTTGGAACAACAATTCGCTGAAATAGGGGCCGCTGTATAGCGTATTGGTCACGACCAAACCAATGATTTGCGATTTGCTCGTGGCGAGCTGGCGCGCCAGCAGGTTGGGCCGGTAGCCAATCTCTTCGATCGCCTGGAATACCCGATCCCGTGTAGTTTTACTGACGTAGTTATTCCCTGTCAGCACGCGTGATACGGTGGCTTTGGAGACACCGGCTTTTTTCGCTACATCGAGCATGGTTACCATCGCACTTTCCCGTTCTCCTGTACTGCCTGATGTCGTCATTATAGGGATATCTCCTCCTTTTTATCATCAATAGAGATTATGGGGATAAAAATATTCCCTGATTTCGCTATTTATGATCGCCTTCAAAAAACAGTAAAAACAATATGAAACCGGTTGCATATTATTTTTCGTCTTGCTTGAATAATAAAAAACGGACGGTGAGGTGCAGTATGAATAAGATTTTACTCTGTTGCGCAGCAGGAATGTCTACCAGCATGCTGGTACAGCGGATGGAAAAGATCGCCGAGCAAAAAGCGATCGCTGTTGAGATAAAAGCCGTGGGTTTTGAAGAGTTTAATGAACTGATTGATCAATATGACTGTTGCCTTCTTGGCCCGCAAATTAAGTATAAGCTTCCTGAATTCAAAGCAATAGCTGACGAGAAAGCGAAGCCGATTGCGGTTATTAATATGGTTGATTACGGCATGATGAATGGGGAGAAAGTCCTTAACGATGCTCTGGCGATGATCAACTAATATAACGGGAGGGATAATGAGTAAATTAACTGAATCATTATTCAACGTTATTGAAAACCGTATTAGCCCGGTTGCGGCGAAACTTTCCAGTCAGCGTCATGTTGTGGCAATTAAGGATGGATTCATTGCCTCCATGCCTTTCTTAATTGTCGGCTCTTTTATGATGTTATTCGCTCATCCGCCTTTTAGCCCGAATAGTGAATGGGCTTTTGCGCAGTGGTGGCTGGGGATGGTGGAACGCCACGGCGAACAAATCATGATGCCCTACAATATGACGATGGGTATTATGGCGGTATATATCACCAGCGCCATCGCTTATAATCTGGCGCAGAGCTATAAAATGAACGGTTTTATGGCGGCCAGTCTGGCGCTGATGTCGTTTATGGTGGTAGCGGCACCGCAAATCGACAAAAGCCTGCCAGTTGGGTCGCTGGGCGGCGAAGGGATTTTCACCGCGATTATTGTGGCGATCTATTCGACGGAGCTGATGCATTTTTTGCAGAAGCACAATATTGGCATCCGCTTGCCGGAACAAGTACCGCCGAAAATACGCCAGTCTTTTGATTTGCTGATCCCGATTCTTGCTATCTTCCTGACGCTTTTCCCGCTTAGCCTGTTTATGCAGAGCCAGTTCGGCATGCTGCTACCGCAGGCGATTATGGCCATCTTTGCGCCGATTATTTCGGCATCTGATTCGTTGCCTGCCATCCTGATCGCGGTGCTGCTCTGCCACCTGCTGTGGTTTGCCGGGATTCACGGTGCCGTTATCGTCGGCGGCATTTTGCAGGCGTTCTGGCTGACCAACTTAGGGATCAATCAGGAAGCGTTTAACGCGGGCGCACCGATCACCAAAATCTTTATTGAACCCTTCTGGCAGTTTTTCATCACAGTAGGCGGCTCGGGAGCGACCATGGGGCTGGTCTTTCTCTATCTGCGCAGTCGTTCTGCTCACCTGCGCTCCATCGGTAAGCTGGCCGTGGTGCCGAGCATGTTTAACATCAATGAACCGGTGATTTTTGGTTCACCCGTCGTGATGAACCCGCTGCTGTTTATCCCGTTTATTACTGCGCCGTTGGTGAACGCCACCCTTGCCTATATCGCGTTAAAAACCGATTTGGTGCATCGCGTCATTTCTCTTGCTCCCTGGACAACGCCGGGCCCGATTGGCGCAGCCTGGTCTACGGGATGGGACTGGCGTGCGGTAGTGCTGGTGGGGGTACTGATTGTCGTCTCGTCCTTAATTTATTACCCCTTCTTCAAAATGTATGAACGTCAGCTGATCGAACAAGAAGCGGGCACAGCAGAGGAGGCCGTCAATGGTGATCGATGAAACCACGATAATGGAACTAATTATCTATGCGGGAGAGGCACGCTCTAGCTCAATGGAGGCGCTGAGCGCCGCCAGAAAATATGACTGGGACAAGGCTGAGGAACTGCTGAACACGGCTTCCGTTGCGGCGCGCAAAGCCCATCAAATCCAGACGGCCTTGATTGGTGCCGATGAGGGCAGCGGGAAAATCCCGGTCAACCTGATTCTGGTTCACGCGCAAGATCACCTGATGAACGCCATGCTATGTCATGAACTGGTGGAAGAGATGATTCAACTGCATCGGGAAATAGCCTCCCTGAAAAATCTTATAAATGAATAACATGTAAATCTGAACTAACGAAAAGGAAACAAGATGTCTGTTGAACAATTACCGAAAGACTTTCTGTGGGGCGGCGCGGTAGCGGCGCATCAAGTTGAAGGTGGTTGGGATCAAGGCGGAAAAGGCGTCAGTATCTGCGATGTCCTGTCCGGCGGCGCTCACGGCGTTGATCGTGTGATTACGGATGGCGTACAGCCTGGTGTTAGCTATCCGAATCATCAGGCGGTGGAGTTCTATTCCCACTATAAGCAGGATGTCGCCCTGTTCGCTGAAATGGGCTTCAAATGCTTTCGTACCTCGATTGCCTGGACACGTATTTTCCCTAATGGTGATGAGCTGGAGCCGAATGAAGCGGGTCTGCAATTCTATGACGATCTGTTCGATGAATTACTGAAATACAACATCGAGCCAGTGATTACGCTGTCCCACTTCGAGATGCCGTATCATCTGGTTAAGCAGTACGGCGGCTGGCTGAACCGTAAAGTGGTGGATTTCTTTGTGCGCTACAGCGAAGTGGTCATGAAGCGTTATCAGTCCAAAGTGAAATACTGGATGACCTTCAATGAGATCAACAACCAGCGTAATTGGCAATATCCGCTGTTTGGCTACTGCTGTTCCGGCGTGATTTTCACCGATCACGATAAGCCAGAGCAGGCGATGTACCAAACGCTGCACCACCAGTTTGTCGCCAGTGCGAAAGTGGTAAAGCTGGGTCATGAGATTAACCCGAACTTCAAAATTGGTTGCATGCTGGCGCTGGTGCCGATCTATCCGTGGTCATGCCATCCGGATGACGTGATGTTTGCACAGGAAGCGATGCGTGAGCGCCACCTGTTCGGTGATGTGCAACTGCGTGGTTACTATCCGTCTTACATCCTGAAAGAGTGGGCGCGCAAAGGCTATCAGATTGATATGCAGCCGGAAGATGAACAGACGCTGCGTGAAGGCTGCACGGATTATCTGGGCTTTAGCTACTATATGAGCAGCGCGGTGCAGTTGGCGGCAAAAGGCCAGAAAAAAGAAGATGCAATTACGGGCTTTGACGGCGGCGTGAAAAACCCGCATGTGAAGGCATCGGAATGGGGCTGGCAGATCGACCCGGTTGGCCTGCGCTATACGCTGAACAGCTTCTACGAGCGTTATCAGAAACCGATGTTCATCGTCGAAAACGGTTTTGGCGCAGTAGACAAGGCGGAAGCTGACGGCAGTATTAACGATGATTACCGCATCGAATACCTCAAAGCACATATCGAGCAGATGAAGAAAGCTGTCATGGAAGACGGCGTGGAACTGATGGGCTATACCCCGTGGGGCTGTATCGACTGTGTGTCGTTTACGACTGGTCAGTACAACAAGCGCTATGGTTTTATCTACGTGGATAAACACGATGATGGCACTGGCACGTTCAAGCGCTCGAAGAAAAAGAGCTTTGACTGGTATAAGAAAGTGATCGCCAGCAACGGTACCGAACTATAACGGCGATTGCAGGAAACGTTGGTCACAGGGCCGTGCTTAACCGCACGGCTTTTTACGTTGCGTGTCATATGCCTGTCACCCTGCCGTATTTCACTAACGACTTCATCACTGAATCGGGTTAGCATGAAAACAGATAACCTGATGCTGGAAAAACTATGTCTGTAAAACTGATCGCTATTGATATGGACGGGACGTTACTGACGCCCCAAAACCACATTTCGCCTGCGGTAAAAGCCGCGATTGCCGCCGCCAGAGGGAAAGGCGTACAGGTGGTGCTGGCTACTGGCCGCCCCTACATCGGCGTTGAGCGCTATTTGATGGAGCTGGATTTGCAGCAGGAAGGCTGTTACTGCATCACCAACAACGGTGCGCTGGTGCAGCGTACGGTCAACGGTGACTGCGTAGCGCAAACCGCGCTGAGCTTCGACGACTATCTCTATTTCGAAGCGCTGGCCTGCAAACTTGGCGTCCATTTCCACGCGCTGGATTTCAATTTTGTCTACACCGCCAATAAAGACATCAGTCCTTATACCATCCATGAATCCCACCTGACCGGGATGCCGTTGAAGTATCGTGCGGTGGAAGAAATGGATCGCAGCCTGACGTTCCCGAAAGTGATGATGATTGATGAACCAGAGATTCTGGATCGCGCCATTAGCCAGGTTCCACCGGAAGCCTTTGAACGCTATACCATCATGAAAAGCGCCGAATACTATCTGGAAATTTTGGATAAGCGCGTCAACAAAGGTGAAGGCGTGAAGATGCTGGCGAAGCACCTCGGTATTCCACGCGAAAGCGTCATGACGCTGGGCGACCAGCAGAACGATCTGGCGATGATTCGCTATGCGGGTATCGGCGTCGCGATGGGCAACGCCATCGACGAAGTGAAAGAAGCCAGCCAGTTCGTTACTAAAACTAACATGGAAGACGGCGTCGCTTACGCGATTGAGAAATTTGTGCTGAATACCTGATTAGAGAGATATAACGCTGAATAGCCATCATTGATGGCTATTTTTATTAAATTAATCATATTGTCATTTATTTTTTATAAATCCATTCCCCAATCGTCATTATTCAATAAATACATTAATAAAATAACAGCTTTGGCTGGCAGTTATTTTAATTCCAGACTATTCGTTATTTTTTCTTTCATAACCTGCGTGATGTGATTTACCACCTGGCTGCGAGGAATTTGGGGGGGATAAACCGCGCAATACGCCATTTTTATATCAGGATTGAAAGGCTTAACGATAACGGGGGACTGGCTGTTTAGCGCGGTAATAAAATCCACCACGCCGATGCCGACGTTTCTTGACGCCAGCGTGCAGCAGTTAGCCATCGAGGTTTCGATAGGGTTATGCAGATAAATTTGCTCTTTTCTGGCGGAGATATCGATCTGCGCCCGCAGCGGCGTGGTTCTGCCTGGCAGAATCGCGCGCGTACCAGCCAGATCGGCAAGTGTAATTTCATCCGCTGTGGCAAGTGGGTGATTCATCGCTAACACCGCGACAGCGCTGGCGTCCGCCAGGGGTTCGGCCTCCAGACCTTTAATGCCCGGCTGGCCAAAAATAAAACCCACGTCATAGTGATTTTCAGAAATGGCATTCGTAATGCAACTGCTGCTTTCGATGTCTAAAAACAGGGAAAGATCGGGGTACTTCTTGAGTAAGGTAGGGACAACCTGATCAGAACAAAGAAACGAGAACGCCTGGACGGCGGCGATGCGCAGGACGCTGCCCTTGGCGTGGCGAATTTCATCGGCAATCAGCCCGATTTGATCCAGCCCAAAGTAAAGACGTTCGACTTCCCGATATAGCTTCATCGCCTCGGCGCGTGGAATCAGGCCACGTCCGTCTCTGTCAAACAGCTTCAGATTCAACGCATCTTCAAAGTCTTTAATGAGCCGACTGACCGCGGGCTGGGTGATGTACATCATGTTGGCGGCAGCCGTGATGCCCCCGGTGAGGATGACTTTATGAAAGGCTTCAACCTGACGGGGATTGATACGCATGCTCGTCACCTTTAAACATAACATTTAGTTATCAATTTAACACAAAATGCAATTTTTCATTATCCAATCTGGCGCATAGACTCACAATCATAAGATTTAATACACTTCATCAGTACTCAATCATGGAATAGAGGGTTAGTGAATGAAGAAATCAACGCTGGCGTTATTGTTTACCGTTTTATTTTCATCTTCACCTTTGGTTTATAGCGCCGACCTGAATATCGGTTTAGCGTCCTCCACCACTTCCATGGATCCGCAGTTTTATGTGGGTGGAGCGAATAGCGCAATGGCGCGCAATATTTTTGACGGTTTGGTTGTACAGGATGAAAAACAGCAGATTGCACCTGCCCTGGCAACCAGTTGGAAAGTGATTGACGACAAGACGTGGGAATTTGTATTGCGTCCTGGCGTCAAGTTTCACGACGGCAGTGATTTTACGGCTAAAGATGTGATTGCCAGCATTAAACGTATTGCGCTGGCATCGAAAAACAGCCCTAGCTCTTACGCACCTTACGTCAGCGACATTGCTGACGTAACAGAAATTAATCCTTTAACGGTGCGGATTAAGACAAAAGAGGCGTCGCCGCTGCTGCTGAATAATTTAAGTCGGATTTCGATTTTACCAGCCCGACTTGAGAACGTCCCGACGGAAACGTTGAATTCAGGAAAAGATGTGATTGGTACAGGGCCATTCAAATTTGTTTCCTGGGTGCCGGACGACCGGGTAGTCCTTGCACGTAACGATGATTACTGGGGAGGAAAAGCAGAGTGGGACAACGTTACTGTCCGTGTATTTAAAAACAGTAGTGCACGAGTAGCAGCCGTATTATCCGGTGATGTGGACATGATTGAAAACGTTCCAACAGCCGACAGTAGTAATATTGAAAAAAATCAGCAGTTAAAAACGATTTCAACACCAGGGAATCGTGTTATTTACCTTCACATGGACCAGCAGCGAGATGAATCACCGTTCGCCAAAGGTCCTGATGGTAAAAACCCATTACTAAAAAAAGAAGTGCGCCAGGCGATGTCTTTAGCGATTAATCGCCAGGCAATCGTCGACCGTGTGATGGAGGGGCAGGCTGTTGTTGCCTCTCAGCTTGTACCGAAGGGGTATCCAGGCTATTCCGCCTCCATTCCTGCGCCGGTTTATAATCCGGAGAAAGCCAAACAGGAACTGGCGGCGGCGGGTTACCCCAACGGCTTCACGCTGACTTTCCACGCGTCGAACGATCGTTATCCTAATGATTCTAAAATTGCTCAGGCCATTGGCCAAATGTTCACACGCGCCGGCATCAAAACCGAAGTGGTCACGATGCCCGGCAGTGTGTACTTCTCACGTGCGTCTCGTCAGGAATTTAGCTTGATCATGGGCGGGGCCGCGATTGAAACCGGGGAAGCTTCTGGCGTATTGGGGCCATTGTTGGAAACCTTTGGCCCCAATGCGGGACAAGGTAATCGTGGTCGCTATTCCAGTCCTGTCTTTGATAAAACGCTGAACGAAGCGCGTCTCACTCTGGATGAAACCAAACGTGATGCGTTGCTGGCTGAGGCGATGAACATTGGCATGAACGATCTGGGTGTCATTCCGGTGATGTTCCTGTCCAACACCTGGGCGATGAAAAAGCAGTATACTTATGTGGGCCGTTCTGATGCCTACACGCTGCCGTACTTCGTCCGTTCCGCAAAATAGTTACCTTTCAGTCATGACCCAAAAGGGGTGAGGTTTTCACCCCTTATTACCGATAACAAGGAGAGCGGTGTGAATACATTTAGCGGTGTTTTTCCCTATTTGGTGTCACCCGTCAGGCCCGATGGTCAGGTCGATAAGCCCGTTCTGGCGCAGCTCACTGAACATCTTATTCAATGCGGTGTACATGGCGTCGTACCGTTAGGCAGCACCGGCGAATTTGCCTATCTCTCTGCGGCTCAGCGTCTGGATGTGGTCAAAACGGTGATCGAGACAACGGCAGGCCGTGTGCCGGTTATCGCTGGTGTCGCCTCTACCACCATTCAGGATGCCGTTGAGCAAACAAAACGCTACGTCGAACTGGGTGCGAATGGCATTCTTGCCGTGCTGGAAGCCTATTTTCCCCTGAAAGACGAAGGCGTCGAACAGTATTTCCGCGCCATTGCCGAAGCCGCACAGGGTAAACCGGTGGTGCTTTACACCAATCCGCAGTTCCAGCGCTCCGATTTGAGTTTGCCCGTCATCGAACGTCTGAGCCATGTCAGCAATATTAGCTACATCAAAGACGCCTCGACCAATACCGGGCGCTTGCTGTCCATTATCGAACGTACCCGTGGCCGGATGGAGGTCTTCTCTGCGTCCGCGCATATTCCCGCCTGCGTGATGCTGATTGGCGGCGTGGGCTGGATGGCTGGCCCGGCGTGTATCGTTCCCAAACAGAGTATTGCTTTGTATGAGGCTGCCCGCGCGGGTGACTGGAACAAAGCAATGGAGCTTCAGCGTCCGCTGTGGCGCATCAATGAAATCTTTGCCCGTTATTCCATTGCTGGCTGTATTAAAGCGGCGCTGCAATTGCAGGGATTTGCGGTAGGCGATCCGTTGCCGCCTCAACTGCCGCTGGATGAAAAAGCGCGTAAGGAGATCGCTGACGTTCTGGCGTCTGTCGATTCCCTCTGATAAACACATTTGTTATTTTCACGCTGTAGAGGTGGGGGCTGCACCTTGACGCTTTGCTGTACCTATTAAAAAGAGAAAAGGAATCACCGAGGGATGAGTGCGTTACCTATTATTATTGATTGTGATCCGGGGATAGATGACGCGATTGCGCTATTAAGTGCATTTGTGGCACCAGAGTTGGATATTCGCGGTATTTGCACGGTGTGCGGTAACCAGCCGTTGGAAAAGACAGTGCATAATGCGTTGCAAATTGTTGAATTAGGTCAGCGGACGGATATCCCGGTCTTTGCCGGTTGCCACCGGCCGTTGTTGCGTGCACCGATCCACGGCCAGTTCCACGGCGAAAGCGGATTGGGCCAGACGGTGCTGCCTGTGCCGCAAAAGCAGGCCGAAACGCAGCATGCGGTGAATTTTATTATCGAGCAGTGTCGGCGGGCGATCGCTGACGGTACACCGATCACGCTGTGTACGTTAGGGCCATTAACCAATGTGGCGATGGCGCTGCGTATGACGCCTGAGATTGCCGACGGTATTGCGCGCATTGTGATGATGGGCGGCGCATATCGGGAAGCGGGCAACCGTAGCCTGACATCTGAATTTAATATGATCGCCGATCCGCAGGCGGCGAAGGTGGTGTTTGATTCATCGATTGCCCTCGTTGCACTCCCGCTGGATGTGACGCATCAGGTGATTTTGACGCCGGAATTAGTGGCGCGTTTTCTTGCATTATCTGGACGCATTTCTGCGCCGTTAGGTGAAATGATGGCGTTTTGGGATCGCAATGACATCCGTCGCTATGGTTCACGCGGCGGCCCGCTACATGATCCGTTGGTCATTGCCTGGGTGCTGGCGCCGCACTGCTTCACGACGGAAAAAGCCAGCGTTTACATTGAGCAGGAAAGCGAGCTGTGCATGGGGCAGACCGTTGCCGACTGGTACGGAAAAACTGACCGTCAGCCGAATGTGGATGTGGTGACGGGGGTTAATGCCAAACAGGTTGTCGAGCTGTTTGCTGACCTATTGAGCCGCTATGGAGAGGGTGTCTGACATGGTTCGAGAACGCATTATTATTGATACCGATCCCGGCGTTGACGATGCGATAGCCATCTGGCTGGCATTGGCTTCGCCTGAACTGGACGTTCTTGGTATCACCGCTGTGGCGGGTAATGTGCCGCTTGCCGCCACGCTACAGAACGCCTGCAACGTGGTTGCCCTGACGGGCAGAATCGATGTGCCCATTTTTGCAGGTGCCTCACGCCCGCTCATTCGCGAACAGGTTTTTGGTAAATACGCCCATATTGGCACATTTTCCTCTGACTGGGTGCCGGAAAGTACGCTGTCGCCGGAACAGGAACACGCTGTCGATTTTCTGGTGCGGATGACGCGCCAGGCCGCAGCCGACAATAATCCAATCACCCTTTGTTCGATCGGCCCGATGACCAATCTGGCGTTGGCGCTGTGCTTCCACCCTGATGTCGCGCGCGGCATCAAACAAATTGTGTCCATGAGCTGCGCCTTTACCGCAATGGGGAATCGCGTACCGTGGGCTGATTTCAACGTCTATGCCGATCCCCATGCGGCGGAAATTGTTTTTTCTTCCGGCGTTCCCGTTGTCATCATGCCGCTGGATATGACCTTTCAGGCGCTGATTCAGACGGAACAGGTTGATGAGATCGAACGTCGCGGTGGTGCGCCGGGCAAGGCGATGGCGGCGCTGTTGCGTACGTTTGACCGTAGCGAAGTGGAACGTTTTGGCCGTGAAGGCGGACCGATTCATGATGCGACCGTTATTGCGTGGTTGCTAAAGCCAGCGCTCTTCACGTCAAAACGTGCTCACGTAGGCGTAGAAGTTGCCGGTAAGACGGCGGGTTACGCGTTTGCCGATTTCTATGACAAATTGGGTGAACCGGAAAATGCGCTGGTCATGCGGGAAATCGACGAACAAGGGTTTCTCGGGCTACTTGCCGAGCGCCTTAGCCATTATGCTTCTGAAGAAGGAAACGCTTCTGAAGACCTCAAGGGTTCTGAAGAACTAAACGGTTCCGGGGGGCGCTAATGGTAGCCTACCTGCTAAGCCGAATCGGACAAACGCTGCTGACGCTGGCTGTTATGTCGGTGCTGGTGTTTGTAGGGGTTTATCTGGTCGGTAATCCGGTCGATATGCTGTTGGGCGCGACGGCCACGCCAGCGGAACGGCTGGCGGTGATTCAGTCCTTCGGTCTGGATAAGCCTGTCTGGGAACAGTACGGGCTGTTTGTCTGGAACGCCTTGCAGGGCGACATGGGCAACTCTTTTATCTTTAACCAACCCGCGTTGACGCTGATTTTTCAGCGCATGCCTGCCACGCTCGAACTGGCGATGGTGGCGTTCGTTATGGCGCTGGTTGTCGGTATCCCATTGGGGATTTACGCGGGTCTAAAGCCGGACAGCGTGGTGTCCAAATCCATCATGACTTTCTCCATCCTCGGCTTTAGCCTGCCTACGTTCTGGATTGGGTTGGTGATGATCATGCTGTTCAGCGTGAAGCTGGGTTGGCTGCCGTCGTCAGGCCGGGGCGATACCGATGAACTGTTCGGTATTCCATTCAGTTTTCTGACCCGCGATGGTTTAGAACACCTGCTTTTGCCTGCGTTTAACCTCGCGCTGTTTAAAATCTCGCTGGTTATCCGCCTGATGCGCGCGGGTGTGATGGAGTGTCTGCAACAGGACTATGTGCAGTTTGCCCGTGCGAAAGGGCTGTCGGAAACCCGCATCGTACTGGTTCATGTGCTGCGCAATACGCTCATTCCGCTGATTACCGTGCTGGGGCTGGAACTGGGGTCGTTGATCGCGTTCGCCGTGGTGACGGAAACCATTTATGCCTGGCCAGGCATGGGCAAGCTGATTATCGATTCGATCGCCGTGCTCGACCGTCCGGTTATCCTGGCTTATCTGATGATTACCGTCGTGATGTTCAGCGTGATCAACCTGCTGGTCGATTTGCTGTATGTGCTGGTCGATCCGCGCGTGCGGCTGGGAGGAGACAAGGGATGACGGGGAATACGATACACCAGCCCGCTGCCGTGCAAAAAAATGCTCACCCGGTAATGCGCGTTGTGATGGCGCTGCTCAACGATCGGCTGGCGCTGTGCGGATTGATTATGCTGGCGGTTTTCGTGCTGCTGGCAATGCTTGCCCCGCTTCTGTCGCCGCAGAATCCCTACGATCTGATGCAGCTCGATATCATGGATGGTCGACTCGCCCCGGGTGCGCAGAGCATGGCGGGCATGACCTATTGGCTGGGGACGGACGATCAAGGGCGCGACCTGTTCAGCGCCATTCTGTACGGCACCCGCATCAGCCTGATGGTGGGCTTCTCCAGTGCGGTGTTTGCGCTGCTGATTGGTGCTTCGCTCGGGTTGATTAGCGCCTATGTCGGCGGAAAAACGGATGCGACGATCATGCGTATCGTCGATATCCAGCTCAGTTTCCCGCCCATCCTGATCGCGCTGATTCTGCTGGCGGTGTTGGGGCAAGGGGTTGATAAGATCATCATGGCGCTGGTGGTGACGCAGTGGGCTTACTACGCGCGCACGATTCGCGGTTCGGCGCTGGTGGAACGTCGCCGCAGCTACGTGGACGCGGCGCGCAGCATGGCGCTGCCCAACCGCCGCATCCTGTTTCGCCATATTTTACCGAACTGTCTGGCACCGCTGATCGTGGTGGCAACGATGCGCATCGCCTACGCCATCATGCTGGAAGCCACGCTTTCGTTTCTGGGGATTGGGCTGCCCGTGACGGAGCCGTCGCTGGGGCTGCTGATCGCTAACGGTTTTGAATACCTGATGTCGGGCGACTATTGGATCAGCTTCTTTCCGGGGCTGACACTGCTGCTGCTGATTGTGGCGATCAATCTGGTCGGGGATGCGCTACGCGACATCCTCAACCCGCGGAATTAATCTGTGGGAACGCCCATAGGAATGAGGGGTAACGAACACATGACAGCGCCGATTATGTCCGTTGCGCATCTGACCACCGCCTTTCAGGTGAACGGCGAGTGGATGAACGTGGTGCGGGATTTATCTTTCACTATTGGCGAGAAAGAGACGGTCGCCGTGGTGGGGGAATCCGGTTCAGGGAAAAGCGTGATGGCGAAATCCATCATGCGTTTGCTGCCGCCCGGCCAAAGCCGGATTGAAGGGCAGATTCATTTCGGCGATACCGAACTGCTGTCGCTTCCCAATAAAGCGATGCAGGATGTGCGTGGCAACCGCATTGCCATGATTTTTCAAGAGCCGATGACCAGCCTGAATCCGGTCTTGCCGATTGGCTATCAAATTACGGAAGTGCTGCGTCGTCATCGTGGCATGGGGAAAGCGGAAGCGCGCGCCGAAGCGGTACGCCTGCTGGAAAAAGTACGCATTCCGGCGGCCAAATCACGGCTGAACGAGTACCCGCAGAGCTTCTCCGGCGGGATGCGTCAGCGCGTGGTGATTGCGATTGCGCTGGCCTGTCACCCGAAGCTGCTGATTGCCGATGAACCGACGACGGCGCTGGACGTCACGATTCAGGCGCAAATTCTGACGCTGATAAAAACCCTTCAGGAAGAAGAAGGGATGTCGGTACTGTTTATCACCCATGACATGGGGGTGGTGGCGGAAGTCTCCGACCGCACGCTGGTGATGTATCAAGGCGAAATGGTGGAAAATGCCGTCACACGGGAAATCTTCCATCATCCGCAACAGCCCTATACCCGCATGCTGCTGTCTGCGGTGCCTAAGCTCGGATCGATGTCCGGCAGCACATGGCCGCAGCGTTTCCCGCTGATCGATCTCAAGACGGGCGAGCGCCAACCCGTGCCGGACGAGGTGAATACCGTGTCGGGTGAGGAGCCAGTGCTGACGGTAAAAAATCTGGTTACTCGATTTGATATCCGATCAGGGTTTTTCCGTCGTCTGTCCGGGCGAGTTCACGCGGTGGAGAATGTTTCGTTCGATCTCTGGCAGGGAGAAACGCTCGCGCTGGTCGGGGAGTCGGGCTGTGGGAAATCCACCACCGGTCGGTCGATTATTCGCCTCAACGATGTGGTCAGCGGCGACATTCAACTGCTGGGAAAAAATATCCTCACGGCGGATAAGCGTGAGCTGACGGATTCGCGGCGGCAGATTCAAATGGTGTTTCAGGACCCGTATGAAAGCCTGAATCCGCGTATGCGGGTGGGGGAAGCCATCGCCGAACCGATGCTGCTGCACGGCCTGGCGACCCGACAGAATGTGAATGCGAGAGTGAGCGAACTGCTGGAACAGGTGGGATTATCCGGCGATATGGCCTCACGTTTCCCACATCAGTTTTCCGGTGGGCAGCGGCAGCGTGTGTGTATTGCGCGTGCGTTGGCGTTGGAACCCAAAGTGATTATTGCCGATGAGTCGGTATCGGCGCTGGATGTGTCCGTCAAAGCGCAGGTGATCAACCTGATGCTGGATCTCCAGCAGAAACTGGGGCTGTCATTCCTGTTTATCTCGCACGATATGGCGGTTGTCGAGCGTATCAGCCATCGTGTGGCGGTGATGTATCTCGGCGAAATGGTGGAGATTGGGCCACGTGCGGCGATCTTCGACAATCCGCAGCATGATTACACCCGGCGTCTGATTTCTGCGGTACCAGTGCCTGACCCGGATACCCGCCCGGTGCGTAATATCACCAATGATGAGCTGCGCAGCCCGGTACGCGCACCCGATTTCCATCCCCCCACACGCCGCTATAAGCAGGTCGGGGAAGGGCATTTTGTGTTGGAACAGGCGGTGTAACGCGGAATGTAAAAACGGACTTTCCTCTTGAGTGAGGAAAGTCCGTTTAATTTTTTGATTGTCTTTTTATGCGCATTTATTTGTAGATAATAGCGGTGCCGCGCAGTTGGTTGTCACCGGTTGCAGACGTAATGGTGAATGCGTTGGCACCGGCTTTTTCTGCTTTCTGAGCCAACTGCGCTTGCAGTGAATCCAGGCTGCGGGCAGTAGCGCTAACGACCCCCACTTTTTCCAGACTCTGCGCCTGTTGTGAAGAGACCTGATCGGCAGCGAAAGCACCGAAGGACAGAGTAGAAAGTACGACAGCAGCGGCGAAGAATTTTACGTTTTTCATGTGGTGTATCCTATTCAATGTTGTTTGGAGTGAAAGGTCATTTCCTTTCGATGAAGAGGATATTACGCCGATGCTGTGAGAAGGAAAAACGGAGTGTTTTGAGGATGTCTGTCAGTATTTTTGATTGTTTGTTAGCCTGTCGTTCGACTGTTGAGCACACCAGCAGCCTGGTTGGGGCTGGGGGCACTTTTCTGTTGGGCAGGGCCTATATTCAACGCTGTCCTGGACCCGCACTCAGCCGCTGCGCTGCCGGTAACGTATCACCAGATTGATGCCGATATTCCGTTGGTGAGCAACCGAATTTCGTTTTGAATGCGCGGGAAAAATACGGCATGTCGGTGAATCCAAAATGCCAGGCTATCTGGCTGATGGGGGTCGCTGAATGAAGCGGTGACAGCAACGCTTCCGCCGATTTTGCCAGCCGTTGGTCAAGCACATATCTTCCAAAAGACGTGCCATCATTGTGTAACAGCATGTTCAGATAGCGTGTTGAGATACCAAATGATTCAGCAATAGTGGCCGCTGACAGCGTGGTATCCGAAAGGCGCTGGTCGATCATGATTTTAATCTGGAACAGTAACCCCTGATGGGTCTTGCCAGATCTTTTTGCGCCGGATTCGTCGGAGATAATGACGGCCAGGAGTTCAAGGAATTGACCGTATAAGACGGAAGCATGCTGGCATGCCATATCCTCCGGCTGCGTCATCAGATTGTTCAATAGCATCTGAAGAAAAGGCATCAAGGCATGCTGCTTACCAAACGCATGTGCAACAAGATGCTCTGTTTTTCCCAGCCTTAGCCCCAAATGCTCAGTGGGGATTTGCACCACATGTTGTCGCGTTTCACTATGAAGGTGCAATTCGTAAGGGAAGCGCGTGTCGTAAAGTCCGAACTCCCCTTGCCCGAGACAGGCATGATTCCCCGCCTGAAGTACGGATGTTTTTCCGTGGTTGATAAAGCTCAACAACACCAGATTGTCAGCATGGTTGCTAGCCCCCTTGCGGCATCTTATGACGTCCTGAGCACTGCAACTGACTTCTGATAGCCGCAAGTCTCCCCATAGGCCAGATCTGATAAATCCGCGCCGTTCACTGTCGGAAAACGTACTTTCCAGCGGAACGAATGTGCGGCTGATGGCATGACGCCAGTAATCTCCCCGTTCGGCATACGAAATATCAGCGGTGTTATAAGTATCCATGTCAGCATCCTCAGGACTGATTAGGTCGTTTGATGCAAATTTCAAACCAGTTCCTTCCCAGACAAGCATTCCTTCCTTCTTGTCATAACGTCGCCCGTGCCGGAGACGGTATATCTGTTACCCGCAGTGTTATTTCACCAGGAGACAGAAACATGATGAATAAACCTATTACCGTGGCCTGCGTACAGGCAGCACCGGTCTTTATGGATCTCGACGGCACAGTAGATAAAACCATTAAGCTGATTGATGAGGCCGCACAAAAAGGCGCAGACCTGATTGCTTTTCCAGAAACCTGGATACCTGGCTACCCGTGGTTTCTGTGGTTAAATTCACCCGCCGCGAATATGCCTCTGGTTTATGCGTACCATCAGCACTCTTTGGTATTGGACAGTATCCAAGCCCGACGTATTGCGGATGCAGCGAAGCAAAATAATATCGTTGTGGCGCTGGGTTTCAGTGAGCGTGACCATGGCAGCCTCTATATTTCACAGTGGATTATCGGCAGTGACGGGGAAACCATTGGTACCCGCCGGAAACTCAAAGCCACACACGTGGAGCGTACGCTATTCGGAGAAAGTGATGGCTCGTCGCTGACAACCTGGGAGACCCCGCTGGGCAACATCGGGGCACTGTGCTGCTGGGAACACCTTCAGCCGCTTTCTCGTTACGCCATGTATTCGCAGCATGAAGAGATCCACATCGCCGCCTGGCCAAGCTTTAGCCTCTACACCAGTGCAACGGCAGCATTGGGCCCAGAGGTCAATACTGCCGCTTCGCGCCTGTATGCCGCAGAAGGGCAGTGTTTTGTTATTGCGCCTTGCGCGGTGGTCTCTGCCGAGATGATGGCGTTCCTTTGCCCGGATGAGGAGCGCAAAGCACTCCTTAGCGCCGGAGGCGGACACGCCCGTATTTATGGCCCAGATGGACGAGATCTTGTCGCACCGCTCGGTGAGGATGAAGAGGGGCTACTCATCGCTGAACTGGATCCTGCTGCCATTACTTTTGCCAAATTGGCCGCCGATCCGGTAGGCCACTATTCCCGTCCAGACGTCACTCGGCTCCTTTTCAATCCTTCAGCTAATACGCCTGTAGTGAAAAAGGAGTCATCCCCTGAGATTCCCAGTGAGTCGTTTACCGAAGAGGAAGAATAGACATGGAATCTGCCATTCCGGAGCATTTGCGTATGCCGCGCACATGTCCTGTTGCCATGCCTGCCGATCATGAGCCACCTTTTCCGGCATGGACGGCGCGGTTTTCGCCTCTAAGCGGCCAGATGGTCATGGCGTACTTTGGGGTTCAGGGACAGGAATGTCCTGCATTTTCGGTTTTGGATGACGTGACACGCCGTTTTTCGTTCGCGGACGGCCCCGCTCACTGGGATATGGCGTCATACAGGGATGGAGCGGGGTACCACAACCTGATCGCCATCGCTTATTGGTCATCTGTTGAACAGTTTGAACAATGGAAACTGAGCAGCGAGTTCTCCTTATGGTGGCACTCGTCTGAGAGGGAAAGCGCGGAATATGGCTTCTTTCTGGAAATTGTCAGCCCACAGGCTGGGCATTTTGAAACCATCTTTTCCAACCGGGAATCGCAAGAAGGCGTTGCCCATCTGGCAGAAGAGATGAGTGGCGAAATGCGTGAGCACGGTTACTGGGGGAGCGCCCGGGATCGTCTGCCAGCCGCGCAGAGCCATCCGCTCCAGGGTTCTAGTGAAACCCAGACGCGAGAAATAGCCGGGAAACGTATCGTCCTGTCAGGTAGCGAAAACCTTTGTCTCATCCGCTCAGGGCAGGATTGGTCCGACACACAGGAAGCGGAAAGACAGAAATACCTGACGGAAGTGGAACCTGTGCTGCGTGAAGGGATGCATTTTCTCAGCGAGCAGGGGCACACCATCGGCTGCCTGAGCTGCCGTTATATGCAGGTGATTGACCCGATCTCATATGCGATGACGGAAAAAACATTTGGCTTGGCGCATTTTACTGATATGGCAGCCCTTGAGCTCTGGGCGAAAAGTCACCCTACACATGTGGCGATATTCGGCGGTTTTATGCGTTATGTGAAAGCGCTGAACTTCAAGATCGCACTCCGGCTGTGGCACGAAATCGTCGTGGTTCCGGCCAGTGCCCAATATTTTGAATACATCAACTGCCATCCAGACACGGGGCTTTTGCGGCAGAACAGCGGAGAATCTTCATGAAAAAAATATATGGTAGTACCGGATTTCTTCTCGCAGCGTCTCTCTGCGTGCCAGCCCACGCGCTTGAGTTCGCACCAGGGGATTATGAAATGCTGCCGGCAGATAAAAACCTGGCGTTGGCTTATTTTCAGTATTCTCACAGCGATGCGTTTTTCTCGCAGGATAAAAAAGTCGCTGGCGATTATCGATTACGGACAGAAGCCACGCTACTGCGCTTTATTCATGGATTTCGCCCAGCGGAAGATATCAGCATCGAGCCGCAGATGATTATTTCGTTTGCCAAGGCTGATGCGATGGGGGATGCCAGTTCACTCGGAAACGCTTCCGGTATGGGAGATATCATCCTGGGTGTGCCTTTCAAGTTCAGGGTGAATAATTCAGGCGCGGATATTCTTGCTCTGGCACCGTTTATTTATGCCCCAACCGGAGCCTACGATAATGAACAAGCCGTCAATGTTGGCGAAAATCGCTGGCGTTATCTGTTACAGGGGGTATGGATCCATCATTTCTCCGATTCCTGGGCTTTTGATACCGGTGTTGATGTCTCCTGGACGACGGCAAATGATGAATACGGAGCAAATAAAACCACGCTCAAGCAAAGCCCACGCTATGAATATCAGGCGTACCTTCGCTATAACCTGACACCCGCCACCCAGTTTGGGTTCGGCGGCGGGTGGGTAACGGGAGCGGAAAGCCGTATTAATGGCGTGAGTCAGGATGACCGTCTCGACAGTACTTATGTCCGTCTCTCTGCGTCTCATTTCATTACGCCAGCCATTCAGCTTCAGCTATCAGGTGGTCGGGATCTTTCCGTCGAACAGGGATTCAAACAGGATACCAACCTCAACCTGAGGCTTGGCTTTCTTTTCTGAGATTAACCTAGTGAGATACATAGCAATTAAACCGCTGTGTATCTCAGGATATTGAATCATGCCTCCTTCTTTTTCACGATAACGCCCAGCGCTACGATGACCTCGCCATCGCTGGCGGTGTGACAGAAAGTGATGTGGTTGACGGGGTGAGAACGCGTTCCAGTACGCGGGCTTCCAGTTCCGCCAGCTTTGCCGAACCGCGACGCCGGGGCCGGGGTAAATCGACCGTGATATCCAGCCCTACACGACCTTCTTCGATCAGAATCACCCTGTCAGCCAGTGCAATGGCTTCGGAGACATCGTGCGTAACCAGCAATACGGTGAACCCGTGCTGGAGCCACAGATTTTCGATCAGGCTTTGCATCTCGATGCGGGTTAAGGCATCCAGCGCCCCTAGCGGTTCATCCAGCAGCAGTAAACGCGGATGATGAATGAGCGCGCGTGCCAGCGCGACGCGCTGTTTCTGACCACCGGACAGCGCCGATGGCCAGTCGTTCGCGCGATCCGCCAGTCCGACAGCGGCCAGTGCCTCCTGCGCTTTCTCACGCCAGTTACCGCGCATCCCCAGTCCGACATTATCAATCACCTTTTTCCACGGCAGCAGACGCGCTTCCTGAAACATCAGGCGTGTGTCGTCTTTCGCGCTGCTGAGCGGTGCGGTGCCGGTCAGCAGTTCGCCGCTACTGGCAGCTTCCAGCCCGGCGAGCAGGCGCAGCAGGGTGCTTTTGCCGCAGCCGCTGCGGCCGACGATGGCAACAAATTGCCCTGAAGGAATGCGCAACTGCACCTCATTCAGCACGGTGCGGTGGCCGTAGTGTTTGGTGATGGCATCCAGCGTCAGCGGTGTCCCCTTGGTCAGCGGCGACGGTGAATGCGCGTGCGTTGCAGAATCAGTAAAAACGGTCATGATGCATCCCCCGATGAAGTTTGATAAGCCGGATTCCAACGCAGCCAAATACGTTCCAGCCCCTGCGCGCTGATATCAGCCAGTTTGCCGAGCAGCGCGTAAAGGATGATGGCGACCACCACCACGTCCGTTTGCAGGAACTCGCGGGCGTTCATGGCGAGATAGCCGATGCCGGAGTTGGCAGAAATGGTTTCCGCGACGATGAGCGTCAGCCACATAAAGCCCAGCGCAAAACGAATGCCGACCATGATGGATGGCAGCGCACCGGGCAGCACCACCTGAGAGAACAGTCTCAGGCCGGACAGCCCGTAGCTGCGCGCCATCTCCAGCAGGCTGCGATCGATGTTTTTAATGCCATGATAGGTGTTGAGATACACCGGGAACAGCGTGCCCAGCGCCACCAGAAAGATCTTGGCCGCCTCATCAATGCCGAACCACAGAATTACCAACGGAATCAGCGCCAGATGAGGCACGTTGCGGATCATTTGCACTGAGCTGTCCAGCAGTCGCTCGCCCCAGCGCGACAGCCCGGTGATAAAACCGAGCACCAATCCGATACTGCCGCCGATAGCAAACCCGATCAGGGCACGCCAGCCGCTAATCGCCAGGTGCTGCCACAGCTCGCCGCTGGCGATGAGCGACCAGCCTGCGGTAATCACCGAACTGGGCGCAGGCAGAATCCGGTTGGATAACCAACCAAATTCGACGGAGGCCTGCCACGCGACCAGCAGCGTCACAGGGAGTAGGAAAGGTGCAAACCGCGGTGTCAGTGAAGAGAGCGTTCTTGCCATGATCGGTTCCTCAGCTTTGTGAGACTTTGCGCGGCACATAGCGGTTTGCCACCACTTCTCCCGCATTGTTCACCGCATGCAGAGGCGTGGGCTGCTGTGCCAGATCGAGGTGTGGGAACAGCAGTTCGCCCACGCGATACGCCTCTTCCAGATGTGGATAGCCGGACAGAATAAAGGTATCAATCCCGAGATCGGCGTATTCCTGAATGCGTTCGGCCACCGTTGGGCCATCGCCAACCAGCGCTGTGCCTGCGCCGCCGCGTACCAGACCGATGCCTGCCCACAGATTCGGGCTGATCTCCAACTTGTCCTTTTTGCCGCCGTGCAGGGCTGCCATGCGCTGCTGACCGACGGAATCGAAACGCGCCAGCGCCGCCTGTGCATCGGCGATGGTCTGGTCATCCAGATGAGAAATCAGCCGATCGGCGGCTTTCCAGGCTTCTTCGGTGGTTTCCCGCACGATAACGTGCAGGCGAATACCGAAGCGAACCTCACGTCCCTGTGCCGCCGCTTTGGCGCGGACTCCCGCCAGCTTTTCTTTCACCTGTTCAGGCGGCTCACCCCATGTCAGGTAGAGATCGACCTGTTCTGCCGCCAGATTCTGCGCTGCCTCGGACGATCCACCAAAGTAGAGTGGCGGACGTGGTTGTTGTACAGGGGAATAAAGCAACTTGGCGTCTTTGACCTGAATGTGTTTTCCGTCGAAATCGACGGTTTCACCTTCCAGCAATCTGCGCCAGATATGGGTGAATTCCGCCGAGGCTTCATAGCGTTCTTCATGGCTGAGGAATAGCCCTTCGGCGGCCAGCTCTTCCGGATCGCCACCAGTCACCAGATTGAACAGCGCCCGACCATTGGACAGCCTGTCCAGCGTGGCGGCCTGGCGTGCAGCGATGGTCGGGGAAATCACACCGGGGCGCAGGGCGACGAGAAATTTTAGCCGCTGCGTCACCGGAATGAGCGAGGCTGCCACCAGCCAGGAATCCTCGCAGGAGCGGCCCGTCG
The DNA here is from genome assembly GCF_046159765.1 of Pectobacterium artocarpous. Classification (NCBI taxonomy): domain Bacteria; kingdom Pseudomonadati; phylum Pseudomonadota; class Gammaproteobacteria; order Enterobacterales; family Pectobacteriaceae; genus Pectobacterium; species Pectobacterium artocarpous. The sequence goes on along the minus strand of NZ_JBJXVK010000012.1, from coordinate 15,450 downwards.
GCAGCAGCACGCCGCCAAACCCTTGCCGTTCGGCGGCCTGTGCCACCTGTTGCAAATAGCTGTAGTCAACATGACGTGCGCCCTCGGCGCTACCGAGATAGCGACCATCTCCGTGGGTGGGCAGAAACCAGAATACGTTAAGACTCATGGTGTGAACTCCTTCAACAGTCTTGTTTGGGGTAAGCAAAATGGTGTGGCGAGCGGATTACGGCGTTTGGGGATGCCAGACGCGCTCTGCGATATTGACCTTCACTGGCACCAGCCGATTTTCATAGAACAGGTCAGCGGTGGATTGCTGTGCCTTGATCGTGGCGACATCCAGCGGTTCGATAGTGGTCGGCGGGCGATGATCTAGCGTGGTTTCAATCACTTTTTCCGGCAGCCCTACCGCGTTTGCCAACAGCGTGACGCTTTGCGCTCGCTCGCTGAGGGTTAACGCATCAGCCTTGGTCAGCACGTCCAGTACCTGACGAATAAAGGTGCCGTGTGCTTCGGTATAAGGGCGGGAAGCGAGGTAGAAAGAACCGGTTTTATTCAGCCCGCTGCTGTCAACCAGTACGCGGGCGCCGCCTTCCAGTAGTGCGGCGGAATAGTAGGGATCCCAAATGGCCCATGCATCGACATTGCCTTGCTGGAAGGCCGCACGGGCGTCAGCAGGAGTCAGGTAGGTCGGTTTGATATCGGTGAATTTCAGCCCTTCACGTTGCAGCGCGCGCAGCAGCGTATTATGCGCGCTGGAGCCTTTCTGGAAGGCGACTTTACGGCCTTTTAAATCGGCGACAGTTTTCACCGGGCTGTCTTCCCGCACCAGAATCACCTCGGCTTCGGGTTTAGGCGGTTCTACGCCGACATACAGCAGGTCAGCGCCAGCGGCCTGCGCAAAAATCGGCGGGATATCGCCGGTACCGCCCAGATCGATGCTGCCAACGTTGAGCGCTTCCAGCATCTGCGGACCGGCGGGGAACTCAACCCAGCTGATTTTGGTGTTGGGGAACTGTTTTTCCAGCAGTTGGTGTGATTTTGCCAGCACCAGACTGATCGAGCCTTTCTGATAGCCGACACGTAGCTGCGTCGGCACGCTATCTTGCGCATGAGCGTTGGACATAAGCAGTACGGCACCAGCGGCCAGAATCGCGGGGAACTGACGCAGTCGCGTCGTCATGCTATTCCATAGTCGCGCGCTTTCTCCACACCTTTCCATGACTGATTTTTTCATCATCAATGACATGCCTATGACCTCTCCCTTATAACGAAAAGTTAAAATACAGTGAGAAAATGCAACATCAGGTGATAAACATAGCAGGGGGAGGGCGGGTTTTTTAAATCTCAATTTGTCGTTTTTATAGCCAAAAGTAGAAAATGCCTGAAATCAGCACACTTAGCGTAATAAGCGCAGCAATAGTGGGTTTTACCTGTTTTTCACGTCTGAAATACGTTTTACATGACCTGTCTCACATTGATGCTTTTACTGATGACGTTTTTTTATTCATAACGTATGTTCGACGAGGTATTGAAAATGAAAAGGATCATGTTTTGTTGTTCCGCTGGGATGTCTACCCGTCTTTTAATGAAAAAGATGAAGGAGACGGCCCGTAGGGTGACGGACAAGGATATCCGTCATAAAAAAACCGGCTTGCCCTGATGAGGAGGCAAGCCGGAAAGAGGGTAATACGTGATGTCTTACAGGATAGCTAACTGGGATTGAAACTCAGGGTAAACAACGATTAGTTGAAGATTACCGCAGAGCCACGCAGCAGATCGTTACCGGTCGCAGACGTGATGGTATAAGCTTTAGCACCGGCTTTTTCTGCTTTCGCGGCGAGCTGTGCCTGTAGTGAGCTGAGGTCTTGAGCAGTCGCGGTGACGACGCCTGCTTTTTCTAGGTTCTGCGCCTGTGAAGGAGACACATATTCAGCAGCAGAAGCACCGAAAGTCATGGTAGCGAGGACAACAGCAGCGGCGATGGTTTTTACGTTTTTCATGATGTCTTATCCTTTTCTGATTGATAGGTGAAAGGGGGCTGCCCTTTCGATAGGAAGCATGTTACGCCGATGCTAATAAATTAAAAAACGGATGTTATTGAGATAGTCTTTCTATTTTTTTGAATAATTTAATTGGTTGTTGTTTGTTTTTTTTAAATAAAAAACAATTGGTTATACATAAATCTGAAATTTATTTACAAAATGCTGACGTTTATTTTATGAGTGGGGTGATGTTTTGCCTGTGGAATATCAACTAACGTTTAATGCTAATGAACATCAACTTACCAATATTAATTGCTGGTCTTGTGATGGGAATTGGCTGGTTTATGACATAAGACCCTATGGATCTTTATTCACAGGACTGACAATTGAGCGAGTACACCTGAAAAGCCGGGAAACCGAAGTGATTTACCGGGCGACGGCGGGGGCGCATGTGGGCGTGGTGACCTGTAGCCCGCAGGAACCGCTGCGCTATGTCTTTATCCACGGGCCGGAAAATCCAGATAGTGAGTGGCAGTATGATTTTCACCATCGCCGTGGAACGATAGTGGCGGATCGACAGCGCGATGAGGCTATCACGCTCGATGCCTTCTCTATTACGCCGCCTTATCAGGCCGGAGCGCTACGCGGCGGTACACATGTTCACGTTTTCAGTCCGGATGCCAGCCGCCTGAGCTTTACTTATAACGACCATGTGCTGCATGAGTGCGATCCGGCATTGAACTTGCGCAATGTGGGCGTGGCTGTGCCGCTACAGGCCGTCACCGTTGGGAAACGCCATCCGCGTGAATATGACGGCAGCCACTATTGTGTGCTGGTCAGCAGAACGACGCCGCAGCCTCAGCCCGGCAGCGATGAAATCAACCGCGCCTATGAAGAAGGATGGGTAGGAACTGCGGGCTATGTCCGGCAGGACGGCTCGCGCCAGCGCTGGGCGCTGACGTTTATCGGTGATACGCGTGCAGCGGATGGGGCAACGGTGCCCGAGATCTTTATTGTCGACTTGCCGGACGTGCTGGAAGATTACGCCAAAGAGGGCGATAGGCCACTGGCCGGAACGAGGACATCAATGCCTGCACCACCTGCGGACGTGCAACAGCGGCGTTTAACCTTTACGCACTCGCATCGTTATCCTGGCCTGGTGAATCAGCCGCGCCATTGGCTGCGAACCTCTCCCGATGGCAGTGAGATTGCTTTCCTGATGCGCGATGAAGCGGGCGTGGTGCAATTGTGGACGCTTTCCCCGAATGGCGGAGAGCCAAGACAGGTCACGCGAACAGAACACGGCGTACAGTCTGCTTTTAACTGGCACCCGAGTGGACGCTCTCTGGCGTTTGTGTGTGACAACAGTATCATGCTGTGTGATGCGCAAAGCGGTGAGCTTGTTCGGCTGACGACACGGACGGACAGCCCACCGAGTGCGGATGCCGTGGTTTTTTCCCCAGATGGGAAACACATTGCATATATGCGGGAGATTAACGGCTTTAATCAGCTTTTTGTCGTGACTACCGAGTAACCCCGGTACGCACGAGTTCATGATGAGCACGGCTGTTATTAAAGCTGATTATGAGGCGTGTTGTTATTAGGCATTGTGTTGTGATGAGACATAGTGTTGTGATGAGGCATAGTGGCAAGCTGTGAACTGGCGGTCTGGTTTTGCTCTTCGCTGTGCGAAATGCGTTCGCGCGTCGACAGTTTGTTCTTATCGCTGCCCGCGTGGTAGTAGTCGTAGGGCAGCAACAGCGTGTCGGCAACCGCCGAAAACGGCAGGTCAATCGCCACCAGCGGCATCATCGCCCAACTGGTGTCGTCATCACGCAGCATATCCACACTGGCTCGCGTGCCGGAATAGTAGCCCTGATCGCCTCCAGTACGCGTCATGACGCTGGAGCAGCCGCTGGTTGCCAGCGCGCCGCTACCAGTAATGATGAAAAAGAACAATGCGCTTTTCAGTAAAGTCATATTACCTGCCCATTAATAACCTGCTGCCAGAACGGGATCAAAGTCTAATACTGGTTACTTAAGCCCGTGTATCTCGATGCTTAAACGATCGGCATTAGGTCAAAGCCTGCCTATCTTGAGTGTATGTGATAACGCCCGCAGTGCGAGTGAATATTGCATGAAACGTAGCGATTTTTCCTTTTTGCCTCTTGAAAGTCTGAGTAGGGTCACCATATTGATGATAAGCCGGAAGAAAACGATACGCCGTCAGGGTATCTGTCCCGGCTGTGGGTCTGTCCTTAGGGAAGGTAAAAATAAATCCTCGCTGCAAGTTTAGGAGGCTGTTTTATGCGTAACCCCGATTTTTCTCCACTGTACCGTTCCGCTATTGGTTTTGATCGCCTGTTCAATCTATTAGAAACCGGCCAGACTCAGAGTAACGGCGGCTATCCTCCCTATAACGTCGAACTGGTTGACGAGAACCAATACCGTATTGCGATTGCCGTAGCCGGCTTCGCCGAGCAGGAACTGGACATCACGGCGCACGACAATTTATTGAGTGTAAAAGGCGCCCACACCGGTGAGCAGGTTGCCCGCAACTACCTGTATCAGGGCATTGCCGAGCGCAACTTCGAGCGTAAATTCCAACTGGCCGAACATATTCAGGTAAAAGGCGCCAATCTGGAAAACGGGCTGTTGTACATCGATCTCGAGCGCATCGTGCCGGAAGCCATGAAGCCGCGCCGGATTGAAATCAAGTAAATCAATATCAAATCCATTGCGCATTGCCTGAAACGGTAATGCCATGAATGAACATCTCGTCTGCCGAATGGGGACGACGCCAGCTATGGCATCGTGGCTGGCATAAAGTACGCCCGCATGGGCATCTTAATCTCGCTTCTTAGAAGGAGTCATATCATGCGTAACTACGACTTATCACCTTTACTGCGTCAGTGGATCGGTTTTGACAAATTAGCCAGCTCAATGCAAGGCAGCCAGGAACCGATTGATTTTCCGCCGTATAACATTGAGAAGAAAGACGACAACCACTATCGCATCACGCTTGCGCTGGCGGGTTTCCGACAGAGCGATCTGGATATTGAAGTAGAAGGTCCGCGCCTGACCGTAAAAGGCAGCCCGGCACAGCCCAATAAAGCGGTGGAATATCTGCATCAGGGGCTGGTGTTCAAGCCTTTCACGCTGAGTTTTACGCTGGCTGAACATTTGCATGTGTCCGATGCGCACTTTGAAAATGGCCTGTTGCACATCGATTTGGTGCGTAACGTACCGGAAGCCTTGCAGCCACAGCGTATCGCCATCGGCGGTTGCCGCCCGGCATTGAACCAGCAGCCTGCTGAAGATGCGCCATAACGCGACATCCGTGTTATTCATCTGCGTGCCATTAACCTGGTAATTAGCCGCGCCCGTATCATTACGGGCGCGGTTTTGTGTTGCCCGCCACGTTTCATTATCCAGCGTTCTGCCAGAATAAAAACTTGCAGCAGTGACATTTCCCAATAAAAACGTCCGCAAAGGATACGGGTATGAGTGATATCGCACTTACCGTGAGTATGCTGGCGCTGGTTGCGGTTCTGGGGTTATGGATCGGCAACTGGCGGATTTATGGCGTCGGTTTAGGGATTGGCGGGGTCCTGTTCGGTGGGATCATCGTCGGGCATGTTGCCCATCAGTATCAAATTCAACTGAATGATGACATGTTGAACGTCATTCAGGAGTTCGGGCTGATTCTGTTTGTCTATACCATTGGCATTCAGGTCGGGCCGGGTTTCTTTTCCTCTCTGCGCGTGTCTGGCCTGCGCCTCAATGTGTTCGCCCTGCTGACGGTGTTCCTCGGCTGTGTGGTGACTGTCCTGCTGCATAAACTGCTCAGTATTCCTTTGCCCATTATTCTCGGTATTTTTTCCGGTGCGGTGACCAACACGCCATCGCTGGGCGCGGGTCAGCAGATTCTGACCGATCTCGGTTTGAGCGCAGTAGTGGTCAACCAAATGGGGACGGGATACGCGATGGCGTATCCGCTGGGGATCTGTGGCATTTTATTGGTGATGTGGCTGATGCGCGTCCTGTTCCGCGTGGCGGTGGAAAACGAGGCAAAGCAGTTTGAGGTCAGCAACGGTCAGCACCATGAACAACTGCACACGATGAATGTGTCAGTGACGAATACCAATCTGCAAGGGCTGGCGATTCAGGATGTGCCGATTCTGAACCGCGACACCATTGTCTGCTCGCGTTTAAAGCGTGGTGATGAGCTGATGGTGCCATCGCCGCAGACGCGGATCCAATTGGGCGACTATCTGCATCTGGTGGGGGCAAAAAGCGATCTGGAGCAGGCGCGGCTGGTCATCGGCAATGAAGTGGAAACGTCGCTCTCGACGCGCGGCACGGATCTGCACGTTGAACGCGTGGTGGTGACGAATGAGAAGGTGTTGGGACGCAAGATTCGTGAACTCAATCTGAAGCAAAATTACGACGTCGTGATTTCACGCCTGAACCGCGCGGGCGTCGAGCTGGTTGCCAGCAGTCAGGCCAGTCTACAATTTGGCGATATTCTGAATCTGGTGGGGCGGAAAACGGCGATTGATGCCGTGGCGGATATTGTGGGAAACGCACAGCAGAAGCTCCAGCAGGTGCAGATGCTGCCCGTCTTTATCGGCATAGGGCTAGGCGTACTGCTGGGCTCAGTGCCGCTGATGATTCCCGGCTTTCCCGTCGCGCTGCGGCTCGGGCTGGCTGGCGGGCCGCTGGTGGTGGCGTTGGTTCTGGGGCGCATCGGCGGTATCGGTAAACTGTACTGGTTTATGCCACCCAGTGCGAATCTCGCGCTGCGCGAGCTTGGCATTGTGCTGTTTTTATCGGTAGTGGGATTGAAATCCGGCGGTGATTTCATTGATACGTTATTGAACGGCGACGGGGTGTGGTGGATGGGTTACGGTGCGCTGATTACCATTGTGCCGCTGTTGCTGGTTGGCATACTGGCACGAACCCTGGGTAAGATGAACTATCTGACGCTGTGCGGCATGCTGGCGGGGTCCATGACCGATCCCCCCGCGTTGGCGTTTGCCAATGGACTACACCCAACCAGCGGTGCAGCGGCGCTGTCTTATGCCACGGTTTATCCGCTGGCGATGTTTCTGCGCATTATGTCGCCGCAGCTATTAGCTGTGCTTTTCCTCACGTTGTAAATGTTATCAGCTGGATAAAAAATAATATTTTTTCGCCGGAAAAGGGTTATTTATTTTTTTTATTTATGAATGAGGGAATACCTGAGTAGATAAATAAGGAATGGATAACTGACTGTCTGGAAAAGAATTATATTACCATCATTAGGTATAAGGTTTTTTTATTATCTCACTGTTGTTAATTTCGTTAATTTTATGTTCCGTGAATGTCAAATATTATTGAATTCAAACGTTTTTTATCGGGAAATTAAAACCATGATAGTTTCTTAAATAAATTAATGAACCACTTTAGTAACTAAAGTAACGCTATTTTACAGGCGCATTATAATACTATTTCTTCATTAATCACTTGATTTTATAAGACGAGAGAAGCAGCCTGGCCTCTTGTTTTCTCGTCTTTTTTCCGCAGATGGTTCCTGTTGCGTTGTTTTCAGCAGGGTGACGAAGGAAGAATAACGAAATACCCACTCCTCCGCACGGGACATCCGTCGTGAATATCTCCTAAATAATTCGAGTGCAGTACAAACTCGGCTTGAATTATGACGGGAAATACAGAATCCGTTTTAATGAAGAGTGGTGTTCTTATGTCTGCGAATAATAGCAGGTTGCTAAAGCTTCTAGTTATCCTTTGTATTGCCGGTGGCTTATGGTTATTGCCGGTTCCCGATGGGGTTAAACCCGATGCCTGGCATCTGATGGCGATTTTCATTGCCACGGTTGTCGGTCTGATTCTCTCTCCTTACCCGCTTGGCGCGATGGCGATGTTCAGCCTGACCTCGGTCGCCATATTAGGGTTATTATCCATTAAGGACGTGCTGGCGGGCTTTAGCGATCCCACTATTTGGATGATCGCCTGCGCCTTCTTTATCTCTCGCGGCTTTATCAAAACCGGCTTTGGTCGGCGTATTGGTCTGCTGTTTATCAGCAAGCTGGGGAATAGCTCTCTCGGTCTGGCGTATGGTCTGGTATTTACCGACCTGCTGTTCGCCCCAGCGATGCCTTCCACATCTGCACGCTGTGGTGGGATTATCACACCGCTGTTCCGCTCTATTGCTGAAGCCTACGATTCCACGCCGGAAAAAGGCACACAGCGCCGCATTGGTGCGTTTTTGGTGCAATCCATTTTCCAGTGTAACGCCGTGACTTCTGCGATGTTCATGACCTCCATGGCGGGCAACCCGATGGTGGCGAAGCTGGCTTCCCAGTTCGGTATCCACATTAGTTGGACGGACTGGGCATTAGCGACACTTCTGCCAGGCTTTCTGTCTCTGGCGCTGATTCCTTATCTGATCTATCGCTTCTACCCGCCTGAACTAAAGAAAACGTCAGAAATGCGCGCTATCGCCGTCGAAAGACTGCGTGAAATGGGAAGCATGACCCGTGACGAGTGGGTGGTATTGGGCGTGTTTCTGGGGCTGGTGACCTTCTGGGTGCTGGGCTCCACGCTGAAGATCGACGCGACCCTGACTGCACTGGCTGGCCTGAGCGTGCTGTTGCTCAGCCGTGCGCTGAGCTGGGACGACGTGGTGGGTGAGAAAGAAGCCTGGCACACCGTGGTATGGTTTGCTGTGCTGATGACGCTGGCGGGTCAGCTTAACAAAATGGGCCTGATTGCCTGGCTGGGCGGTCTGGCTGGTAGTGCGGTAAGCGGAATGCACTGGCTGCCGATGCTGGGTCTTCTGCTGCTGGTTTACTATTACAGCCACTACCTGATGGCGAGTGCAATTGCCCATATCAGCGCTATGTATGCGATTTTCGTCTCTATCGCGCTAGCCGCTGGTGCGCCACCGATGCTGACCGTACTGGTATTCGGTATCTTCAGTAACCTGTTTATGTCCACAACGCACTACTCCAGTGGTCCGGCGCCGATTCTGTTCGGTACAGGCTACATGCCTCTGGGAACCTGGTGGAAGATCGGTTTCTCCATCAGTCTGGTCATCATCCCTATCTGGCTGGGTGTTGGCAGCATGTGGTGGAAAGTCCTCGGCTTCTGGTAAACGCGGTACTGCTGGTTTTACAGATGCGAAACATTCCTGACACAAAAAATGTAGCGCAGTACGTAAAGCCGAATTTCCTTTCTTCAAGCCGACGCCCTGTCCCTGTGACGGGGCGTCGGCATCACGACACGCTAAACGCGACGAAACAGTATAAGATAACGGTGTGATGATGTTTGTTTCGGAGAGTGACATGGGCAAGAAAAAGGCACCGTTAAAGCTGGGAACATCGGTATTTCTGATGGTGTCAGTGGTGCTTGGTGCGGTGTTGCTGGTGGTCTATTCCTTACTGTTTTTTCGCATTAATCAGCTTTCAGAAGATCATCTGCGAGAAAAAGCCTTTGCCATTGCTCGTACATTTGCAGCTTCTCCCGTGGTGATTGATGAACTTAAAGGGATTGGCCGACCAGAAGAAGTGCAGATTGCCGCAGAGACGATTCGCCAGCGTAATCAGTTGCTCTTCGTCACGGTGACTGACATGGATACGGTGCGCCATAGCCACCCTGAACCGGAGCGGATTGGCGAGCATTTTGCTGGTCGGGACATCTACCCGGCGCTGTTGGGGATGGAAAATACCGCCATTAACCGGGGAACGCTCGATCCCGCGCTACGGGTCTTCACGCCGGTTTTCGACAACAACCATAAGCAAGTTGGCGTTGTCGCGCTGGGAATTGCGTTAACCAGCGTGCAGAAGGTCATCAGTGATAACCGCTGGATGATCCCCTGGACGCTATTGGCGGGAGCACTGGTCGGCTGGTTGGGCACGCTGATTTTGGTGAAGGTGCTCAAGCGCATCATGCTGGGGTTCGAGCCGTTTGAGATTTCGAACCTGTTTGAACAGCGCAACGCGATGCTCAAACACATCAAAGAAGGGGTTATCGCGGTCGATCAACAGGGTCGTATTACGGTAATCAATGATGAGGCGCGACGGCTTTTCCGGCAGAATAAACCACAGGGAAGTGAAACGCCGGGCTTGAAGCCAGCCGAACGCGTCAGTGAACAATGGCTTGAGCATTTGCACCTGAAGCAGGTGTTGGAGAGCGGCACGCCACGGCGTGATGAAGAGATTAACTTCAACGGCCACCTGTTACTGACTAACACCGTTCCGGTCTTTGTGAAGGGCGATATTATCGGCGCGATTGCGACGTTCCGTGATAAAACAGAGATTAGCCAACTGCTGCAACGGTTGAGTGGGATGTCCTACTACGCGGATGCGCTGCGTGCGCAGTCGCACGAGTTTATGAACAAGCTGCACGTCATCCTGGGGATGCTGCACTTAAAGTATTACTCGCAGCTGGAAGATTATATTCTTAAGACCGCCAATAATTATCAGGCGGAAATTGGCTCGATTATTCGTAAAGTGAAATCGCCAGTGATTGCCGGCTTCCTGTTGGGTAAAATCAACCGCGCGCGCGATCTGGGCATTACGCTCTCCATCAGCGAGGAGAGTCTGCTGCCGGATACTGATGATGTCGATGCCACAAATGAATTGATTACCGTATTGGGTAATCTGATTGAGAATGCGATGGACGCGATTGATGGGCAGGAAAACTGCGAAATCAGCGTGAGTTTCCATCATCAGAATGGCCGCCTTCACTGTACCGTGGGGGATGACGGCCCCGGCATTTCGCCGGAAAGTCAGGCGCGCATTTATGAACAGGGATTCTCTACCAAAGGCAGCGGGCGCGGTATCGGCCTGTACCTGACCAAACAGAGTCTGGAGAAGATTGGCGGCACTATCGAGTTTGAATCAGAACCTGAGGTGTACACCCAGTTTTTCGTTACTATTCCTTATCAAGCAAGGCTGTTTGACCATGATTAATGTACTGATTGTTGATGACGATGCCATGGTTGCAGAGCTTAACAAATCTTATCTGAACCAGGTTTCTGGATTTAGCTGCTACGCGACTGTGCCCACATTGCAGCAGGCGCGAAACCTGCTGATGCAACCTGACTCGGAAATCGATTTGGTACTTCTGGACATTTATATGCAGCAGGATAATGGACTGGATTTGCTGCCGACAATCCGTGAATTCAGTGAAAAGACGGACGTCATCATCATCTCTTCTGCCAGCGATGTGTATACCATCAAAAAAGCGCTGCACTACGGTGTTGTGGATTATCTGATTAAGCCGTTCCAGTTCTCGCGTTTCGAGCAGGCGCTGACCGCCTATCGCGAAGAAGCAAACTTGTTCAAGCACCGCGATTTTGTTGGGCAGTCGGATATTGATAACCTGATCCGCCGTACCAGCAGTAGCACAGCCAGCGAACGTAAGAAATTGCCGAAAGGACTGACCAGCCTGACGCTGCGTACCGTCTGCGAGTGGATTGAGGGTAATCAGGGTATTGAGTTCTCTACAGAGATGTTGGCGAATGCGATTGGTATTTCTCGCGTCTCCTGCCGTAAATACCTGATCTACCTGTCCGACACCGGTATTCTGACCACCAATATCCTGTACGGCTCTACTGGCCGACCGGTTTACCTGTATCGTCTGCTGCCGGAAAAGCATGACTCGCTGCGTCAATACTGCGAATAAAACGCGGCGAATAAGGTAAATAAAAAGAGAAACAAGGCGGGAGCGATCCCGCTTTGTGCTATACACCATTCAGTGACGATGAAATCAAATGGAGTTGGTTTAGTGGAACACAATAAATTTATGCAGTACGGCCGTGGGTTAGGGCTGTGGCGGAATCCACGGGAAAATATTAAGCCTGAACCAGAAAATTACTTCAGGGATGACCCGATTTACCTCACGCCCTCAAAAGGGGAATGGGTTAATCAAATTCAAGAGTGCAAAAAAGAAAATAACCCGTTAGAGAACGGTGTATTTATCTGGACAGAAATTAAGGGGACAGGCCACACCTTTGTCTCTGTGCATGAAGGTAATAATGCTTCTGTGTTCACTTATGGTCGATTCGGTAGACGGTCTGGTGTTGCCGGGGCTGTCGGTGATGGCATCTTAAATTTTTTGCGATTTGACGATGCCAGGACATATTACCGAGAAGAGCTGTACAAGATGGAAGCGAAGGCATTCGTCATTACAGATGCAGATCCTACGATTGCCCGATTGTACTTTGAAAAGCTATGGCGCTCAGGTGGCAAGGTGAAAGAAACCATCAAGATGGGGGAAAGCACTAAAAGAAACGGTCGAACAATCGATCAATATGATGTTACTGGCGTGAACTGTACAACCCATGCAACAAAAGGCGTGAAGATTGCGGGATCACAGGTATTTGAGGGAGGATATACGATTAACTCTCAGATACAGATTAATTACGAAGAAGATTTCGCCGTTCCGGTATCGCTACAGCGGTATTTAGAACGAAAAAACACTGAATCATCGATGCTTGTTATTGATATGACCAGTGAATTTAGAAAGCAGTACCCGAATACCGATAACTACACATCGATAAGCGAAGATACTGCGTTAAGAGTCGTCTCCGAGGTTGTTTCTGGTATAGGTAAAGTTTCACCTTATTCTGGTGGTACTATCGGTGGGTTATTGGATGGGGCACACGATGTTAACAAGTAAATGCAAGACGTTTATTCGATGGTTGAGTATTTGCCTTGTCTCTTTTCTTTATTTGATAAGCATTGCTCTTTTTTCTTTTGGACATGTTCAAGACAAGGAAAGAATGGCTTTTTTATCTGATAAAACAGTGTCAGTTGAATACCATTTTGCGATACTGGCTGATATGAGAGAGTCTATGGATTCCATGTATTCAGCCACACTAATTGGTTTCCCAATTAGTGTGATCCTTATTCTGATCATTTTCAAAAAGGTTAGGTAGTTGAGGTAAGCTAAACCGTTACCAATGGCTGCTGCTGGAAAAGCAGGACTCTCTGCGCCAATACTGTGAATAAAAACGCCACGGCAATCACCGTGGCGTTTTTGTTAGTGGTGAAGCGTGGTCGGATTAGACAACCCAGCCCAGCAGCAGCGTGGCGGCGATAACGGTAGACGCGCCGCCGATACGGGTAGCGATCTGTGCGAATGGCATCAGAGACATACGGTTAGAAGCAGACAAAATCGCGACGTCACCTGTTCCGCCCAGCCCGCTGTGGCACGTGGTCACGATGGAAGCCTCAATCGGGTACATGTTCAGGTAAGGCGCGATCAGGAAGCTCACCAGCGCCATGGACAGTACCACCGAACCGCAGACGATGACGTAACCTACAGAGAATACCGCGACGACGCTCTCCAGCGGGATATACAGCATGCCAAGCCCGATCATCAGCGGCCATACCAGAGAACTGGAGACGAACTTGTAAACGCTGTGCGCACCGGTTTCCATGACGGCAGGAATCACGCGACCATATTTGCAGAACACGGCGATCAGAATCATCAACACCGGGCCAGGGATGTGTACCAGTTTTTCAAACAGACCGCCGACGATGAAGAAGGCGCAAATCATCAACAATCCGCCGCCCATCAGGTGAAAATCGACCGGTTTTGGTGCTTCGTTTACGGCAAACATCGCGTTGTCTTCATCGCTGCGAACCAGACGGCCTTCACCGTTCAGATCTTTGCGGCGCATACCCAGACGGGACAGCACGCCAGCACACAGAATTGCAAAGATGTTGCCGACGACGGCTGCGGGTGCTAACTGAGCCACATAAACGTCCGGGCTTTGTCCCAGAATGGCAGAATAGGCGAGGGATAATGGCAGGATGCCTTCGCCAATACCGCCACCGATGATTGGCACGATAATGAAGAAGAAGGTGTGATAGAAACTGTAGCCGCACAGTTTACCGACCAGAAGACCAGTCGCCAGCGCCGTTGCGGTACCGATGACCAGTGGGACGAACATACGAACCATCCCCTGAATCAGGATCTTGCGGTTCATACCCAGGATACTGCCGACCACCAGACAGGCGATGACGAAATACAGGAAATTAGCCTCTTTCATCAACAGGTGGACAGTTTTCATGGTGTTGTCATTGAATAAATTAAAATACACCATCACGGAAGGCACCATCAGGCATAGAATCGCCGGGCCGCCGATATCTTTGAACACGGGAATGTTGCTGCCAATATGTGCCAGTAAAAAACCCATTGTCATGATGACGGCGAAACCGCCAATCATATTTTTCGGCAAATATCCTTCGTAGGCAGCGATAGCGACAATGGCGGCAATCGCTATAAAAAGTGCAATGGGAACGGAGCCGATCTTCTTTTTAAACAAGCCGCCGATAAACGATGACTGTGTTTCCAGAGCGAGATCGTTCTCACATAGAATATCAGTTTCAATTTTTTTCATTATATTCACCCTGCTAGGACAGTTGGTACAGAAAGAAGTGATATACCTGCCGCGTAATGTTGTTTCGATATCGGTATGTTTATCGAACGTTATTAATGCCAATAGCAGCGGGATGTTTATTATTAAAAAAGCAGAAAGTCCGTTTTTTTGTTTTTTATCAGTTAGTAACAAAAAGTAATAAAGCGTGTTTGTTATTTAAAAACGAATCATGTTGGAGGGTAATCTATCATGAGGGAATGTTAAAAATAATACGTTAATTACGTATTTGTGAACTTATCAGCAACTCCATTTTAAATAACTTATATTGTTTTTTTGTAATTAAAATAATTTTTTGAGTGTGTTGGGGAAAATTAAAAGAGGGGGGAAGTAAATCACAGAGTGAAAATACCACGTCGTGGGAATAAGTAAATAGTGCACTTTCATTTCAGTGAAAATATTTATTTAACTAAAATAGCCAATAATTATTGAAAAATACCATAGCCTCTCGTGTCATCGCTCTGATGACGCAACAGCGGGCAGAATGGGTCATCAATTCTGCGTCAGCCGCCTTTTTATCTATGCTTTTTCTGTAGTGCAGAGTTTTTTTCTGTAGCGTAGATAGTCAAATTCCTGCTTATGATGGTGTGGAAGATATCAGAATTTCTTATTATCTTTCAGGATTTTCACCTATTGTTAACGTTTTTAACAAAAAATAGTGCTCAAATCTTGGACATGTAAGACCAGATGACTATAGTTTTTTTAATGGTGATAATTTCTTTATTTCGGCAATGTGTTGGGTTTTATCGCTATTTTTTAAAAAAAATCCAAAATATCCACCTTTTGTAATGTGATAATATTGTATTTTATCTTTTAAGAAAATGTAAGGAAATTTTGTAAATCCTTACTGCTTATATTGACGTCACCGCCATCTGTTGAGAAATTGAGGGCGTCATAGGGATATAAGGAGGAAAGCAGCGGCTTGTCTGAATGATTCTACGTCTTCATTCAGCATCCGTGAGCGGGTTGTGGCGCGTCAAGGGGCTTTGTTGAATAAATCAGGTTTGGGGTAAACATCCTTGCAACGAGTTGTTG
>NZ_JBJXVK010000011.1:0-129528 GCF_046159765.1 Pectobacterium artocarpous | reverse complement strand
ATGCGTGATCTGATCCTGAGATTGAGCAAAAGTTCGATTTATTCAACAAAGCCGCGTCAAGGTATACGTTGTAGTTATTATGACTCTATCCAACAGCGTGACGGCCATCGGTTTTGGTAACCACCTTTCTTCTCCCTCATTATTTTAATTTTGCCTTCGGGCGACAGGGCACAGACCACAGCTCGTAAAAATACAGGTCTGGCCAATCATACCCAATTGATTTCGAGATGCAGGACGGAATACCAGCGTTGTTAATTTCCGTTTTTTAACGGCGCATATGCAGCTTGGAGTATGGCGGGTATAGCACACAACATCATCCACAATGGAGCACAAGTAATGGAAAAATCCCTCGTTAGATCAAGGGTGTTGAAGTTCGGCCTTGGCTTGCTCGCCCTGTCCGTCGCTGCAGGCGTTCAGGCAAAAACGCTGGTTTACTGCTCAGAAGGCTCCCCGGAAGGTTTTAACCCACAGCTGTTCACCTCCGGCACAACGTTTGATGCCAGCTCTATTCCTATTTATAACCGTTTGGTGGAATTTAAAGACGGCACCACGGACACCAGCCCTGGTCTGGCTGAAAAATGGGATATTAGCGAAGACGGTAAAACCTATACTTTCCATCTACGCAAAGGCGTGAAATGGCAAGACAGCAAGGATTTCAAACCGTCTCGTGAATTCAATGCCGATGACGTGATTTTCTCCTTCATGCGTCAGCAGGATGCCAATCATCCGTACCACAAAGTGTCTGGCGGCAGCTATGAATACTATCAGGGTATGGGTATGCCGGATCTGGTCAGCAAAATCGAAAAAGTTGACGACTACACGGTCCGTTTTGTGCTGAACCGCCCTGAAGCGCCGTTCCTGGCAAATCTGGCGATGGACTTCGCTTCCATCCTGTCAGCGGAATACGCTGATAACATGCTGAAAGCTGGTACGCCGGAGAAGATCGACCTGAACCCAATTGGTACGGGCCCGTTCCAGCTACAGCAGTACCAGAAAGACTCCCGCATTCTGTACAAGGCTTTCGAAGGCTACTGGGGTAGCAAGCCGGGCGTTGACCGTCTGGTCTTCTCCATTACGCCAGATGCTTCTGTACGTTACGCCAAGCTGCAAAAAGACGAATGCCAGATCATGCCGTATCCGAACCCGGCCGATCTCGCGAAGATGAAAGAAGATAAAAACATCACGCTGATGGAACAGCCAGGCCTGAACGTTGGCTATCTGGCTTACAACGTTGAGAAAAAACCGCTGGATAACGTCAAGATTCGCCAGGCGCTGAACTATGCGGTTAACAAGTCTGCCATTATTGATGCGGTCTATCAGGGAGCGGGTCAGGCTGCGACCAACCTGATCCCACCGACCATGTGGGGCTACAACAACGACGTTAAAGACTACAGCTACGATCCTGAAAAAGCGAAGGCGCTGTTGAAAGAAGCGGGTATGGCTGACGGTTTCTCAATCGACCTGTGGGCGATGCCAGTACAGCGTCCGTACAACCCGAACGCACGCCGTATGGCGGAAATGATCCAGTCCGACTGGGCGAAAGTTGGCGTGAAAGCCAAGATCGTCACCTACGAGTGGGGTGAGTATCTGAAGCGTGCGAAAGACGGCGAACACCAGACCGTGCTGATGGGCTGGACGGGGGATAACGGGGATCCAGATAACTTCTTCGCGACCCTGTTTAGCTGCGATGCGGCCAAAAATGGTTCCAACTACTCCAAGTGGTGCTACAAGCCGTTTGAAGACTTGATCCAACCGGCACGGGCCATTTCCGATCACGAAAAACGTATTGAGCTGTACAAACAAGCACAGGTGGTGATGCACGATCAGGCTCCGGCGCTGATTGTCGCGCATTCCACCGTGTACGAGCCAGTACGTAAAAACGTGAAAGGTTATGTGGTTCAGCCGCGTGGCGTACATAGCTTCAACAACGTGACGTTGGATTAATTCAGCCACTCGATTTTCACGGACACTGAAAACCCCGACCTTGCGGTTTCTCCTTAGAGGAGCCGTGGAGGCGGGGTTTCTTGCCCGTTACGTTTTTATGGCTGATGTCCTGCTCGCTATCCGGCGGGCCGTCGCACACGACGTTTAAAATCGTTTCTGACGATTTTTTAGCTGTGAGCAATGATAAGCCCGATGGTCAATGAGCCAACGGGCATAAATAGAGAGTTCGGGATATGTTGCAGTTCATACTCCGGCGTTTGGGACTCGTTATCCCAACGTTTATTGGTATCACCCTGTTGACCTTTGCCTTCGTGCACATGATTCCGGGCGACCCGGTGATGATCATGGCGGGAGAACGCGGTATTTCCGCTGAACGCCATGCGCAATTGCTGGCTGAAATGGGGCTGGACAAGCCGCTTTGGCAGCAATACATCCACTATATTGGTGGCGTATTGCAGGGCGATCTGGGAATTTCCCTCAAGAGCCGCATCCCCGTGTGGGAAGAATTTGTGCCTCGCTTCAAAGCGACGCTGGAACTGGGTATCTGTGCGATGCTGTTTGCTATCGCGGTAGGGATCCCGGTTGGCGTGTTGGCTGCGGTTAAACGCGGTTCCATTTTCGATCATACCTCCGTTGGTCTGGCGCTGACGGGCTACTCCATGCCTATCTTCTGGTGGGGCATGATGCTGATTATGCTGGTTTCCGTTCAGCTCAACCTGACGCCCGTTTCGGGACGTATCAGCGACACAATCTTCCTTGATGACAGCATGCCGCTGACCGGCTTTATGCTGATTGACACCCTGTTCTGGGGCGAGGAAGGTGATTTCATCGACGCGGTTGAACATATGATCCTGCCTGCCATCGTGCTGGGCACTATTCCGCTGGCGGTGATTGTGCGTATGACGCGCTCCGCGATGCTGGAAGTGCTGGGTGAGGATTACATCCGTACCGCTCGTGCCAAAGGGCTGAGCCGCCTGCGTGTGATTGTCGTGCACGCGTTGCGTAATGCGATGCTGCCGGTGGTGACGGTGATTGGTTTGCAGGTCGGCACCATGCTGGCTGGGGCGATCCTGACGGAAACCATTTTCTCCTGGCCGGGGCTGGGACGGTGGTTGATCGATGCGTTGCAGCGTCGTGACTATCCGGTGGTTCAGGGCGGCGTGCTGCTGGTGGCAACCATGATCATTCTGGTTAACCTGCTGGTGGATGTGCTCTACGGCGTGGTTAACCCACGCATCCGTCACAAGAAATAAGGGGAAGGCTAAGATGACAAATGTCACTGAACCTGTTGTAAATAGCGCACCGAAGCCGATGACCCCGCTACAGGAATTCTGGCACTATTTTAAACGTAACAAAGGGGCGGTTGTTGGCATGGCGTATGTTGTGCTGATGCTGATTATCGCCATTGGTGCCAACGTGTTGGCACCGCATGCCCCTGCCGAGCAGTTCCGCGATGCGCTGTTGCGCCCGCCGGTCTGGCAAGAGGGCGGAAGCTGGCAGTTTATTCTGGGAACGGACGACGTCGGGCGTGATGTTCTGTCGCGTCTGATGTACGGCGCACGCTTGTCGCTGCTGGTCGGCTGTCTGGTGGTGGCGCTGTCGCTGGTGCTGGGGGTGATCTTCGGTCTGCTGGCCGGGTATTTCGGTGGTGTGGTTGATGCGCTCATCATGCGTATCGTCGATATCATGTTGGCGTTGCCAAGCCTGCTGCTGGCGCTGGTGCTGGTGGCCGTCTTCGGGCCGTCGATTGTGAATGCCTCGCTGGCGCTCACTTTTGTGGCATTGCCGCACTACGTCCGTTTAACCCGCGCGGCGGTGCTGGTGGAAGTTAACCGCGATTACGTCACCGCTTCACGCGTGGCGGGAGCCGGTTCGGCACGCCAGATGTTCGTCAATATTCTTCCTAACTGCCTGGCACCGCTGATTGTGCAGGCTTCTCTCGGTTTTTCTAACGCCATTCTTGATATGGCTGCTTTGGGTTTCCTCGGTATGGGCGCACAGCCGCCGACGCCAGAGTGGGGCACCATGCTGTCGGACGTTTTGCAGTTTGCGCAAAGCGCCTGGTGGGTGGTGACGTTCCCCGGTCTGGCAATCTTACTGACGGTATTGGCGTTTAACCTGATGGGGGACGGCTTGCGTGATGCTCTCGACCCCAAACTCAAGCAGTAACAGAGGTAGAGAGATGGCGTTGCTCAATGTAGATAAACTGTCGGTTCACTTTGGTGATGAGGATCTGCCGTTTCGTGCGGTCGATCGCATCAGTTATCAGGTGGAAGAAGGGCAGGTGGTCGGTATCGTCGGGGAATCCGGCTCCGGTAAATCTGTCAGCTCGCTGGCGATTATGGGGCTGATTGATTACCCCGGCAAAGTGATGGCCGACAAGCTGGAATTTAACCAGTGCGATTTAAAGCAAATTTCCGAGAAAGAACGGCGTAATCTGGTGGGTTCGGAAGTCGCGATGATTTTCCAGGATCCGATGACCAGCCTGAATCCGTGCTACACCGTGGGCTACCAGATTATGGAAGCCATCAAGGTGCATCAGGGGGGCAACCGCAAAACCCGTCGTCAGCGGGCGATTGATCTGCTGACGCTGGTTGGGATTCCCGATCCGGCTTCGCGTCTTGATGTGTATCCGCACCAGCTTTCCGGCGGGATGAGCCAGCGCGTGATGATAGCGATGGCGATTGCCTGTCGGCCTAAGCTGCTGATTGCCGATGAACCAACCACCGCACTCGATGTAACCATTCAGGCGCAGATTATCGAACTGCTGCTCGAATTGCAGCAGCGCGAGAACATGGCGCTGATCCTGATTACGCATGATTTGGCGCTGGTGGCCGAAGCGGCACACCACATCATCGTGATGTATGCCGGACAGGTTGTGGAATCAGGCAAAGCGGCAGATATTTTCAGCGCCCCTCGTCATCCATACACTCAGGCGCTGCTGCGGGCGCTGCCGGAGTTTGCGGCGGACAAATCCCGGCTGGCATCGTTGCCGGGCGTGGTGCCGGGCAAATACGATCGTCCGAACGGCTGTCTGTTAAACCCACGCTGCCCTTATGCGCAGGCGCGTTGCCGTCAGGAAGAGCCTGAACTGCGCGATATTCCTGGTCGTCAGGTGAAATGTCATACACCGCTGGATGATGCGGGGAGGCCGACTCTATGAGTGAATTGAATGCCACATCGCAGCCATATTTGCTGCATGCCGTTGATCTGAAAAAACACTACCCGGTGAAGAAAGGCTTTTTTGCGCCGGAACGGATGGTGAAAGCGCTGGACGGTGTTTCCTTCACCTTAGAGCGTGGGAAAACGTTGGCGGTGGTGGGGGAATCCGGCTGTGGGAAATCCACGCTGGGTCGCCTGTTGACGATGATCGAAACGCCGTCTGATGGTGAGCTGTACTATCAGGGACAGGATCTGCTGAAGCCGGATCCGGCGGCGCAGAAATTGCGTCGGCAGAAGATCCAGATCGTGTTCCAGAATCCTTACGGATCGCTGAATCCGCGTAAGAAAGTTGGACAGATCCTGGAAGAACCGCTCCAGATCAACACTGAATTGTCGAAAGCTGAACGCCGTGAAAAAGCGCTGGCGATGATGGCGAAAGTCGGGTTGAAAACGGAGCATTATGATCGCTATCCGCATATGTTCTCCGGCGGCCAGCGTCAGCGTATCGCTATCGCACGTGGGCTGATGCTGGATCCGGACGTGGTGATCGCCGATGAGCCGGTTTCGGCACTGGATGTGTCGGTGCGCGCGCAGGTACTGAACTTGATGATGGATTTACAGCAGGAACTGGGGCTGTCTTACGTCTTCATCTCGCACGATCTGTCTGTCGTCGAACACATCGCTGATGAAGTGATGGTGATGTATCTGGGTCGCTGTGTCGAGAAGGGCAGTAAAGATGCTATTTTCAACAACCCGCGCCACCCTTATACGCAGGCGTTACTTTCCGCGACGCCGCGCTTGAACCCGGATTTACGCCGTGAACGTATCAAGCTGACGGGCGAGCTGCCCAGCCCGTTGAACCCACCGCCAGGCTGCGCGTTCAACGCGCGTTGCCAACGCTGCTTCAGCTCCTGCACCCAGTTTCAGCCGCAGTTGAAAACCTACGGCGAACAGCAGGTCGCTTGCTTTGCCGTCGATCAGGATGAACAGGGCACCGCTGTCGCCTAATTTACTTTCAGCTCACCTACGCTGTTCAGGCGTAGGTGAGTGGGAACAGATTTTAGCTGACAGCTTCCTGCATCGCCTTTTCCACTTCTTCCGCCAGAATCGCAATACCCTGTTCGATTTTCTCCGGCTCCGGAACATAGTTCATGCGTATGCACTGGTTAGCGTGCGGCCAGTCCTGATCCAGACCGGGGAAGAAATAGTGGCCCGGCACCATGAGAACACCGCGTTTTTTCAGGCGCTGGTACAAGATTTCCGTTGTGATAGGCAGATCCTTGAACCACAGCCACAGGAAGATCGCGCCTTCCGGCTTATGAATCAGGCACTGCTCGGGCGACAGGTAGCGGCGAATAATGGCGATAGTTTCTGTTACGCGCTGCTGGTAGAACGGGCGTACGACGTCGTTAGATAAGCGCAGCAGATCGCCACGCTGAATCATCTCGTGCGCCAGCGCCGGTCCGACCGCACCCGGAGACAGGCTAATGATGCCGTTCATGTTGCCGATCGCGGAAATGACTTTTTCATCCGCAATCACGATACCGCAGCGTGAACCGGGCAGGCCCAGCTTGGACAGGCTCATGCACAGGATGATATTCGGGTTCCACAGCGGCGTCGCATCGCTGAAGATGATTCCAGGGAAAGGCACGCCATAGGCGTTATCAATCAGCAAAGGAACCTTATGCTGTTGCGCCAGAATATCCAGACGCATCAGCTCGTCATCGGTCAGCACGTTGCCGGTCGGATTGGTCGGGCAGGATACGCAGATCAGCCCGATATCATCGGTAATCGATAGGTGATCGAAATCGACGTGATATTTAAATTGCCCTTCAGGCAGTAGCTCGATCTGGGGACGAACGGAGACGAACATGTTGTCGTCCAGCCCGGAATCCGAATAGCCGATATATTCCGGCGCCAACGGAAATAGCACCTTTTTCAGACTGCCATCGCTGTGGCGACCCGCAAACAGGTTAAATAAGTAGAAAAACGCACTCTGGCTGCCATTTGTCAGCGCAATATTCTGTGGTCCAATCTGCCAGCCTAATTCATGACTCAGTAGCTCGGCCAGCGCGATGAGCAGTGTATCTTTACCTTGTGGGCCGTCGTAGTTGCATAGCGCTTCCGTTAATTTCCCTTGCTTCAGCATATCCTGACACAGCTGTTGGAAGTAGTTATCCATCTCAGGAATATGTGCCGGATTACCACCTCCTAACATGATTGCGCCAGGCGTACGCAACCCTTCGTTCAGGTCGTCCATTAATTGGGTGATGCCCGCGTGGCGCGTGAATTTCTTGCCGAAAAGAGAAAAGTTCATTGTTTATTTATCAGTGATCGTACACAGGTTAGCGGCAACCATAGCGCTTGCGCCAATGGTGTGCAATGTGGTTAAAAAATAATCTTATAATTTTTTATCTCGTCATGTGTTTAAAAATCAGCATGAATGTCTGATAGATATACCGAAGAGAAAAGGATTTTAGGCAGCATATTTTATCTTGCTGAAACGATGTCAGCTTTTACCGATCAATATCTCAATAATTATGCAAAGATAGATTTTATTCATACTAAATGAGTGATGAAAGTCGAATAAATTACGCGGCAATGCCGAATTTTTCCATCTGGTGATAGTTATCACATTCTGACCATCCGCTGATTTGTAGTCTTTAGCTCGCATAAGCTAAAACAATTCAGCAAAGAGGGGTGGTTAACATGAAAAAATTACTGGCTATAGGCATTACACTGGCGCTGACATCATGGCAACTCTCGGCGCAGACGTTTGTGCTGACAGATGCTGAAGGCAGTGTAGAAAAGGGAAACTGGCAAATTGGCAGTGATGCCCTGAAGATCAAAAATCAGCATTTCAGCATTGAGCAAAAAGTCTTGCACGGCGGGCGTCAGGAAGGCAGTAAAGTGATTACGATTACCGATCAGGACGGGCTGAAAATTGCCCTCAGCCCGACGCGAGGAATGAATTTATTGCATGTGACGGGAAAAAACATCCGTTTGGGGTGGGATTCGCCAGTTGATGAAGTCGTAAACCCGAATACCATCAATCTGGAAAGCCGCAACGGACTGGGCTGGTTGGAAGGTTTC
The DNA here is from genome assembly GCF_046159765.1 of Pectobacterium artocarpous. NCBI lineage: Bacteria > Pseudomonadati > Pseudomonadota > Gammaproteobacteria > Enterobacterales > Pectobacteriaceae > Pectobacterium > Pectobacterium artocarpous. Next base: position 121,329 of record NZ_JBJXVK010000011.1, on the reverse strand, counting down.
AATGAAATGATGGTGCGCTGTGGCTTCGAATGGACGGGCCACCCGGTCGTCAGCGAGGGCATGATCTATACCCTGCATGGCCGTGCGGGCAACACACCAGCATCGAAAGTGGTGGTGGAAGTTAGCGATAAAGCCCCGCATACCATCACGATACGGGGCCTGCTGAAAGAAAACAGCTTTAAGAAATCGAATCTGGAAACCTGGACCGAGCTGCGTTACGTCCCCGGCAGCGAGTCGTTTACCGTGCACGATGTGCTGACCAACAAAGCAGATTACCCGCGTGATTACCAAATTATCTACCACAGCAATTTCGGCACGCCGATTCTGGAAGAAGGCGCGCGTTTCATTGCACCTGTGAAAGAGATTTCTCCGTTTAATGACCATGCGAAAGCGGGTCTGGCAACCTGGCAAACCTACAAAGGGCCGACCAAAGACTTTGATGAGATGGTGTTTAACATTACGCCGTATACGGATGCACAGGGCAAAACGTTGGCCGCGTTGGTGAACAAGGCGGGAGATAAGGGGGTGTCGATTGCCTTTGATACCCATCAACTGCCGTTGCTGACGCTGTGGAAAAACACGGACACAGAAAAACAGGGCTACGTCACGGGGATCGAACCCGGCACTAACTACGCTTACCCGGTGACGATTGAGCGTGAGCAAGGGCGGGTTAAAAAGCTCCAACCCGGTCAGAGCACGACGTTTGAGCTGACATACAGCCTGTTGAGTAGCGCAGATGCGGTCCAGAAAACGGAACAGAAAGTGAAAGCCATTCAGGGTGACAATAAAACCACGCTGACGGAAAAACCCATCGCCATCGAGTAACCGCTATCTATGCCGACCACAGGTCAGGTGGTCGGCTATTGCACCTCATCGTTTTTCTTGATCATGATTCCGCTTAGTCATTGTCACGTAATGTCATAATTATCTTTTCTTATTCATTTTTTCATTTTACGCGTACCTTGAAGGGGGTATTGGCTACGTATTTGACAGGGGATGAGGATGTCGTTGAAAGATGCGCTGCTCGCGCTATGTGTTGTGTTGTTATGGGGTGTGAACTTTGTGGTGATCAAGGTGGGGCTGAACGACATGCCACCCTTTTTGCTGGCAGGGCTGCGTTTTTCGCTGGTGGCGCTCCCGGCTATTTTCTTTGTTCCTTTCCCGCGTATTCCCCTGAAATGGCTGGTTGCTTATGGCATGACCATCAGCTTTGGTCAGTTTGGCTTTCTGTTTCTCGCTATCAAGCTGGGTATGCCTGCGGGGATTGCCTCGCTGGTGTTACAGGCTCAGGCCTTTTTTACGCTGCTGGTTGGCGCGGTCTTGCTGTCGGAAAAGCTGCGTTGGAATCATGTTGTTGGGATTATGGTGGCGGCGATAGGGATGGTGGTGCTGGCAGAAGGGCGCACGGCGCTGCAAATGTCTTCCGGTATGACCACCACCACGCTGCTACTGACGCTGGCGGCGGCGCTGTCATGGGCGATGGGTAACATCATCAATAAGATAATCATGAGCAAAAACAGCGATGTACGTATCATGTCGCTGGTGGTGTGGGGGGCGCTGGTGCCCGTCGTGCCGTTTTTCATCAGTTCCTGGCTGTTCGAAGGTGGAGACGCGATTGTCCATAGTTTAACGACGATCCAACTGCCGACGATCTTGTCTTTGGCTTATCTGGCGTTTGCAGCAACCATCATCGGTTATGGGATTTGGGGAGGTCTGCTGGCACGCTATGAAACCTGGCGTGTGGCACCTTTGTCGTTGCTGGTACCGGTCGTTGGGTTGGTTAGCGCTGCCGTTTTTCTTGGCGAATCGCTCTCGCTATTACAGATTGTGGGCGCGGTGCTGATCATGCTCGGCCTGTTGGTGAATGTGTTTGGTGCACGGTTACGTTCATGGCGACCCGTGCGACAACCGTGATCTGCATGTCCTGTAATGGGGCGTATTTATCGTGCAGCATCGCAAAGCTACGCGGCTATTTTCGCAATTTCTCATGCCTTTCCTACGCTTCTTACTGGTGCTGACGGATCCGTTAAGCCGTGTGCATTTCCTGGCGCGGACTTTGCGAGTTGGCTTCGCAAGAGGGTGGAGGTAAAAGCAGTCAGTGAAATCAAAAGGATAAAGAGGTCTTCATGAGAATAAGAAACACGACATTGGGGGCATCGGGAAAATGGCTGCTGTCACTGAGTGTGATGGCGCTGCTGGTGAGTGGAACTGTGCAGGCGGCGTCTGTCCCTGCGGTGGAAGCGAAAAACGGCATGGTGGTCAGCTCGCAGTATCTGGCTTCGCAGATTGGCGTCGATATCATGAAGATGGGCGGCAATGCGATTGATGCCGCCGTGGCCGTGGGTTACGCGCAGGCTGTGGTGAACCCTTGCTGTGGCAATATTGGCGGCGGCGGGTTTATGACGCTGCATCTGGCCGATGGGAAAAACACCTTTATCAACTTCCGTGAAACGGCACCGGCGGCGGCCAGCGCGAACATGTATTTGAACGCGGATGGGAGCGTGAAAAAAGACGCCAGCCTGTACGGCTATCTGGCCGCTGGTGTACCGGGAACGGTTCTGGGGCTGGATACCGCGTTACAAAAATACGGTAAATTGACGCGTGAACAGGTGATGGCACCGGCGATTAAACTGGCGCGCGAAGGTTTTGCGCTGACGCGGGCTGACACCGATATTCTGGACACCACGGTAAAACGCTTCAAAGCCGATCCGGAAGCGGCGCGCATTTTCTTGCGTCCTGACGGCAGCCCGTTGCAGCCCGGTGATAAGCTGGTGCAAACCGATCTGGCGAATACGCTGGCGGCGATTGCCGCTAAAGGGCCGGATGCCTTCTACAAAGGGGAGATTCCGCAGGCGGTGGAGAAAGCGGCAAAGCAGGGCGGCGGCATTCTGACGGCGGCTGATTTTGCCGATTATCGCATTACCGAAACGGCGCCGGTAACCTGTAACTATCGCGGTTATCAATTCGTCTCCTCGCCACCGCCAAGCTCTGGCGGTGTCACAATGTGTGAAATCCTCAATATTGTCGAAGGCTACGACATTAAATCGACAGGCTTTAACTCGGCGGCCACCGTTCATGTGCTGACGGAAGCGATGCGTCACGCGTACATGGATCGCAACACGTACCTTGGCGACCCGGCGTTTGTCAGTAACCCCGTTGAGCGCCTGTTGAGTAAGGATTACGCCGCTGAAATTCGCAAACAAATCGAACCGGAGAACGCGACGCCGTCCAAAAACGTAGAGCCGGGGATCGGCCCGCACGAGCGACCGGAAACGACGCACTATTCCATTGTGGATAATCAGGGCAACGCGGTGTCTACTACCTATACCGTCAACGGGCGTTTTGGCTCTGTGGTGATTGCGCCGGGTACGGGCTTCTTCCTCAATAACGAAATGGATGATTTCACCGTGAAAGTGGGTGAGAAAAACCTGTACGGTTTGGTGCAAGGGGAGCGTAATTCGATCGCCCCCGGTAAGCGCCCACTTTCATCCATGAGCCCGTCACTGGTGACGAAAGACGGTAAAGTCTTCATGGTGCTCGGTTCACCTGGTGGTTCGCGCATTATCACCATCACGCTGCAAACGGCGCTGAATATTATCGATCACGGCATGGCACCGCAGGAAGCGGTAGACGCACCGCGCATCCATCATCAGTGGCTACCGGATGAGGTGTATTACGAACAGCGTGGGCTATCTGCCGATACGCTGAACCTGCTGAAGCAACGCGGCTACAAGATGGTGGAACAAACGCCTTGGGGCGCAGCGGAACTGATTTTAGTCGGTTTACCGGGCGCGGCGGGCGTCACGCCAGCGGATTCAGGCAATGACTCGGCGGTATCCGGCAAAGTGCGCGAAGGCTACCTGTACGGCGCAAATGACATCCGCCGCCCGGCAGGGGCAGCGATAGGGTATTGATGTAAATTAACTTCAGGAGCCTGTTTCGGTAGGCTCCTGAGTTTTTTCGCTTCAAAAAAACTGTATATGAAATCAGACGTGGGTCAGCGCGCCCAGGCAGTCATCCAGCGCACTGACCAGCCAGTCAATGTCCTGAGCTTGGAACGCCAGTGGTGGACGCAGTTTAAGTACGTTGCCATAAGGGCCAGCGACCGATGTCAGTACACCGCGGTCGCGTAGTGCTTCTGTCAGATTCAGCGCCAGCGTTTTATCCGGTGTTTTGTTCTCTCTGTCGCTCACCAGTTCAAACCCGATGAATAACCCCGCACCGCGTACGTTGCCAACAGACGCATATTTGTCTTGCAGGGTGGTCAGTTCTGCCAGTAACTGCGCGCCCACGACGCGGCTATGTTCCTGAAGTTGCTCATCGTGGATCACTTTCAGCACGGCCTGTGCCGCGGCCATGGCCACTGGATTTCCGCCGAACGTGTTGAAGTAGGGGATCTGGTCGCTGAAAGCGGCGAGCACGTCGCTTTTTGCCAGTAGCCCGGAAACCGGGATGCCGTTGCCCATCGGTTTTCCGGTGGTGATGATATCCGGCACCACACCATGCCGTGCGAACCCCCAGAAAGCATCGCCGGTACGTGCAAAGCCGGGCTGAACTTCATCCGCGATGAAAATACCGCCATTGCGGTGCACCACATCAACCACAGGGCGCAAAAAGCCGCGCGGATTGGGATGTACGCCATCGGAAGAGAAGATGGAGTCCGCAAGGAACGCGGCAAATTTGATGCCATGTGCTGCCATATCATCGATCTGTTTCTGGATTTCATTGGCAAACCATACGCCCAGATCGGGCGTATTGACGCGATAGGCATCCGGTGGTGGCACCAGCCGCGTGGTCGCCGCCAGCGGCTGACCACTGCCCAATGCGGGTGACACACCTGAGGTCAGATCGCTGGTGCCGTGGTAGGCTTCACGAGTGACGATAACCCCTGTGCCGCCGCTCCAGGCACGCGCTACGCGGATCGCCAGATCGTTGGCTTCCGAACCCGTGCACATATACATGGCACGGTTGATAGCTGCGGGTGCGGTGGCGAGGAGCTGCTCCGAATAGTCCAGAATACGTTCATGCAGATAGCGGGTATGGGTGTTCAATTGCGTCATTTGTTGATGAACGGCATCGATGACTGCCGGGTGGCAGTGCCCGATGCTGGCGACGTTGTTATAGACGTCGAGGTACTTTTTGCCATCAGCGTCCCAGAGATATTGTCCTTCGCCGCGCACTAGATGAACCGGTTTGCGATAAAACAGTCGATAAGACTCGCCCAGTACCCGGCTGCGCTTGTCGGTCAGCGTACGGATATCCGCGCTCAGCGCGTCGGCATGCTCGGCACGGAAACTGTTGGTATCCATGATAGTTGAACGTGTAGCCATAATCTCTCCAATGTGCGTTTCAATGTTAGTTGGCATCGGCGACAAGCGGTTCAAGCAGATGTTCCCGTCGTGCTTTGGTGGTCAGGAAATAGAGGTAACCGAGCAACATAAAGGTACAGAACAGCCCACCGATCACCGGGTTGAACCAGAGCATCGCAATCAGGCAGATGATGGCGCAGACGAGTGCGAACGCGGGGACGATGGGGTAACCGGGCGCGCGATAGCTGCGTGCCATAGTGGGGGCGCTGCGGCGCAGGCGAAACAGACTTAACATGCTCATGATGTACATGACGATGGCACCAAAAACCGCCATGGTAATCATCGCTGCGGTCAGGTTCATGCCCTGGAGATTAATGCCATCGCAGAAGATGGCTGCAATCCCGATCGCGCCGCCCGCCAGAATCGCACGGTGTGGCGTGTGGAAGCGGGACAGTTTGGCAAGCCCCGGCGGAAGATAGCCTGCGCGCGCCAGTGCGAAGAACTGGCGGGAGTAGCCCAGAATAATACCGTGGAAGCTGGCGATGAGACCGAACAGGCCAATCCACACCAGCATGTGCATCCAGTTGGAGTTTTCCCCGACGATGATCTTCATTGCCTGTGGCAAGGGATCGTTGAGGTCGGAGAGCTGACGCCAGTCGCCTACGCCGCCAGCCATCAGCATCACGCCAATTGCCAAGACCACGAGCGTCAGGATGCCGCTTACGTAGGCGCGCGGAATCGTGTGTTTCGGGTTTTTTGCCTCCTCAGCAGCCATTGCCGCGCCTTCGATAGCGAGGAAAAACCAGATAGCGAACGGTATCGCCGCAAACATACCGGAAATGGCCGTGGGTGAAAATTCATGTTGCCCCGCCCAACCGTGTGCCACGAAATTACTCAGGCTGAAGCCCGGCGCCACCACGCCCATAAACACCAGCAGTTCCATGACGGCCAGCAGTGTGACCACCAGCTCAAACATCGCTGCCAGCTTCACGCCGAGAATGTTCAGGCTCATGAAGACAAGGTATGCGCCAACGGCCGCGAATTTGGGATTCAGTTCGGGGTATTGCACGTTCAGGTACGCGCCAATCGCCATCGAAATGGCAGGCGGTGCGAAAACAAATTCAATCAGCGTAGCCATGCCGGCAATCAGGCCGCCCAGATCGCCGAACGCGAGTCGGCTATAGGCAAAGGGGCCGCCAGCATGGGGGATCGCCGTGGTGAGTTCGGTAAAGCTAAAAATAAAGCAGGTGTACATGGCGGCGATGAACAGCGTCGTGACCAAGAATCCTAACGTGCCCGCGACGCCCCAGCCGTAGCTCCAGCCAAAATATTCACCAGAAATTACCAGTCCTACCGCGATACCCCACAAATGCAGGGTGCCCAGCGTGGGCTTTAATTTGCTCGTCATCATATTATCCCCGTCAGTCTGCTCATGGTTATTCGGGGCCAGTACGGCAACCCCTGTTGGCTTGTGTAGCGATAATGCCCACGCTTGTTGGTGGAAAACTTGACGCTGGCGTATCGAATGCTGCGCGCTGAAGTCAACTTTTACGGTTGGTGTCGTCCTTGCGCCTTCTGGGGTCAAACAGGGGTGATGGGGCGTCAAGTTTCTCTGCACGACACACGCCATGCTGAACGCTCTTTGATTCGCGTCGGAGTGGGAACCATGAGTGCTAAACAATATGACACCTTAAGTAATGCAGAAATGACCTCGCTGGCGCACCGGGCGCTCGCCTGCTATCCGGCGGTACTGCAAGGGGAACTGCGGCTGCTATGTCGTTCGGAAAATGCGACGTTTCTTGTTGCGTCGGCAGGTAAGCGTTATGCACTGCGGTTACATCGCAGCCATTACCATCAGAAAGCGGAAATTGAAAGCGAGTTACAGTGGCTGGACGCATTGCGTGATACGGGGATTGTGGTGCCGGAAGCCGTACGTGATGCGGTGGGGGAACGAGTACAGTCGCTGGATCTCCCTGACGGCTCCTGCCGCTACGCCGTGCTGTTTCACTGGATTGACGGTGATATGCCGACCACCAGTGTCGATCCACGCGCGTTCCGGCAACTGGGCGAAATCACCGGCCGGTTGCACCAGCACAGCCGTCAGTGGCAAAAGCCCGACGGTTTCCGGCGTATTGTCTGGGATCATCATACGATGGTGAGTGCGCAGAGCCACTGGGGGAACTGGCGTGACGCGCCGAATTTGTCGATGGCGGAGCACGGCATTGTTGAAGAGGCGATTGAGCGAATGGGGGCGGAGATGGCGGCATTTGGCAAAGCGCCGCAGCGCTATGGCCTGATTCACGCCGACCTGCGCCTGACCAATCTACTCTTGCATCGTGGTGAAACGCGTGTGATCGATTTTGATGATTGCGGCATGGGGTGGTATCTGCACGATCTGGCTGCGGCGATTAGCTTTGTGGAGCACCATCCGCGTGCGGCAGAGTGGGTTGAAAACTGGCTGTGTGGCTACGAACGTGTTGCTCACGTCAGCGATGAGGAGCTGGCGCTGCTGCCGACGCTGCTGATACAACGGCGTGTCCAGCTTACCGCATGGGTGGGTTCGCATGCAGAAACGGAGATGGCACAAAGTCTCGGCGCTGACTGGGCAAAGCACAGCGTGCGCCTGTGTCGTCGCTATCTGGAAACCAGCGATTTGCCGATTGGCGTGGCCTGAATGCACCACGGGCGGGCAGCCTGCGCGATGATAATGCCCGCCCATTGCATGCACGGTTTATAACCCATTGATTTCATGTGAGTGCGGACTGGTACGAAACTTGCTGATCGTTTCATGACCCGTTGGCGGGCAGAGTGATACGGCGAGGTGAAAGGAAATGGAAAATGTGACGTACTCTTCGGCACTGAACGCGGCATTCTCCTGCCACCGAGGTGTTTTGGCGGCGGCCGCGACCGGGCTTGGCGACTTTATTCATGATAACGGCGGCGATGCCGATCGTATCTTTGGCATTAGCGGCGTCGATCCAGAACAACTTGCCAGCCCGACACTCAGTCTGGGACTGGTGAATTATTGTCGGGTGATGGAGGAAGCGGCGCGTAATTCGGGTGTTGATAATTTCGGTTTACACTACGGCAAGCAGTTTAAACCGCAGTCATTAGGCCTGATCGGCTATATCGGCTTATGTTCAGACACGCTGGAGCAGGCGCTGCACAACGTGGTAAAAGCATTTCCCTGCCATCAACACGATACGCTGACGCGTATGGTGGACAAAGGAGACTGCTGGCGGCTGGATTATCAGGTCCGGCACGGCGCCATTTTACACCGCCGTCAGGATGCCGAACTGACGCTCGGCATGTTTCTTAACCTGATTCGCCATGTTCTGGGTCGGCACTGGGCACCACGCGAGGTGCATTTTGAGCATCCTCGTCCTGAAATGTGGCATGAGCACTGCAAGGTGTTCGATGCGCCGGTTTACTTCGATCAACCCTACAATTCCCTGCTGATCCCCAAACATCAGCTGATTCGTACCATGCCGGATCGCGATATGACGCTGTTGCTAGTGATGCAGGATGCCATTCGCCGACTGAACGAAACATCACCACAGCAAAGCATCGTCGATCAGGTGCGTACGCAGGTGCATCTGTTATTGATGCAGAAAGAGCCGACGCTGGAAGAGGTGGCGGAAAAAGTCGGTCTGTCCAGTTGGTCGCTCCAGCGTCGCCTGCGGGAAGAAGGACTCAGTTTTTCGCTGCTGGTTGATAAGCTACGCTGTGAAATGGCGACGCACTATCTCCAACAGAAGCAACTGCCGATTTCGGAAATGGCGCTGCTGCTCGGCTATTCCGAGGTGAGCGCCTTTTCCCGGGCATTCCGGCGCTGGTTTGGTATCAGCCCCCGCCAGTGGCGCAAAGGCGAGGCTCTCAACCTCGCCTGATGCGGATTATTTAAAGTCCGCGTACGGCGTGAGCGGCTGTGGTGGGCTATCGAGATCGCCTTGCCAGCCGGAGGCGGAGTAGCGCAGGTAGATGAGGCCGTGGCTTGGGGTGTAGTCCTTCGCCTGTTGAATGTCGATACCGACACCTAGCGTCCAGTGTGAGCTGAGGCGGCGTTCGACGACGGCACGCGCCGTATAACCGAAGCCGGAACTGCGGCTGCCTTGTTCGATGGTTTCTCTGTCGGTGAGTGTGGCGTTACCCAGCAGGCCAGTCAGCGGGTAGCGACGCTGATCTTTGGTAGAAGCACGAGACCACGATAGCGATCCGCCGAGTTCCCACGACCAGTTTTCCGTCCTCTGCCGATAGTTCACTGGCACGCCCAGCGAGAAGTATTGCTGCGGGCTGTAGTAACCGCCCTGACCGAGCGAGTAACCGCTGAGATCCTTCTGATAGCGCCACCACATGCTGTTCAAACCGACCGTGACGCGTCGATTATCCTCGTTAATCAGCTTGTAGTAATACCCCGCCATAGCGCGGGCGCGGTCATTGTCGGCCACGTTCTTACCGGTGATCTGGTGGACGCTGAAATCACTCCAGACGCCGTGCGCTTCGCCCCGGTCGTAGCTCAGCCCGAGGCTAACGCCTGTAGCGCGCACGCCGCCCCAGGTGACACCGGTGCCAGGGTCTTTGGTGCCGCCGAAGGCGAGTAATGAGCTGGAGATGGGGCGGCGCGATGCCGTCGCGGTCCAGCCGATTTGCCGCCAGTCACCGCTGTAACTTGCGCCACCGACGATATCGACGACGTCGAAGCCGAGCGGCGTGGTGCCGATATCCGCTGACCAGCGATCGTTTTTCCAGCCTGTGGCGACGCTGGTGCCGGTCGTTTTCTGCGATTTACCGCTGAAGCAGTCCTGTGCGGCGCAGGTGCCGAAGGTTTCCCGGTAGGCACCGTTGCTGCCCGTTGAGAAGGCACCAGCGTTCATCTGCATGGTATCGGTGCGGAAGAAGGCGCGGCCGTCGTACAGCGGCATCTCGATCTGCAACATGGTGTCGTGGGCGCTCAGATCGGAAATCCCGCCGGTGCCGCTCGAACTCCAGTAATCGTGGTCAAGCGTGACGGTAATATCCTGCTGACGATACTGATCCGCCGCCTCGGCGCGGATGCCGCGTTGCAGCCAGTCATCTCCTGCATGGTTGCGCGTCAGTCGGGTATAGTCATCGTCGGTTTGCGGCAGCGTAGGCGTGATGCCGCTGGCGACCATCGCCTGCTTATAGTCCTGCTGCGCCTGTTCAGGCTGAGACTGCTGCTGCTCAATGCGTGCCGCATCGCGATAGATCAGCGCTGTCGTTTGATCGATAGGCGTCTGGCCGACGGGCGCTTTTTGCACATCGATTTTTAGCTGGTGGAAAAGCGCCGTCGATTTTTGCGGATTGCCTACCGCTTGCCAGGCGTTGGCGATGCGCCGCTGTGCGTTGAGGGTGTCGGCTGCCTGCGCGGGGAGCTGGTTCAGACGTTGGCGTGCCTCATCTTGCCGACCCTGCGCGATAAACGCATCGATCTCACCCAGCTGTGCATCGGGGTTCTGTGGTTCTCGTGTGCGGATGCGTTGATAATCCGCCAGCGCCGTCGCATATTCACCCCGTGCCAGCGCCCAGTCTGCCAGCAACAGATCGATACGGGTGTCAGATGGTTGCTGGCGGAGGAAAGCAATGGCGGCGGGTTCGTTACCCGCATCGCGCATTGCTTCCGCTTTTGCCAGCGTGGTCTGTATCGTCAGACGCTGGGACAAATCACGCATGTCGTCGCTCCATTGTGCTGCGGGCAGCGTGTTCAGGTGAGCGAGCGCTTGCTCATCGCGATTGGTGGACGACAGGTAAAGCGAGTAAACGTAGTTCTTCTCCGCGCTGGCTGGTGGCACGGCGGTCGCACGCTGCACCACACTGTCTGCCTGCTGCGTTTTCCCCAACTGGCGCAGCGTTTGGGCATAGTGATAGGCCAGCCACACATCGTTTGGATTCTGCTGGTTTGCCTGACGGTACTTCTCCTCAGCCTGCGCCCACTGCTGCTGTTCTGCAAGTTGGTCCGCCTGCTGTTTCAGGATATCGAGTTGCAGTGCGGCAAGCGTTTCCCGCATTGCATTCTGCTGGCTGCGCGGCAGGCTGTTGAGGTAAGCGAGCGCTTTCTCCGGCGACTGCCGTTGATAAATACCAACCAGACCGCGTAAGGCGTTGTCGTTGCCGGGTTCAAGGTGTAAAGCCTGCTGATAGAGCGGCAGGGCGACGGCATCGTTTTGGCTGGCAACGGCGACATCGCCCAGACCAATCAGCGCATAGGGATTGGTGTTATCCATCTGGCGCGCCTGCTGATATTTCTGCCGTGCCAGCGGTAGGTTATTGGCCTTTAGCGCGTTGTCGCCTTCCGCAATGGTGATCCAATATTGCGTGCTTTGAATCAGTCCTTCCCATTTGCCGCTGTTCAGGTGATTAACATCCGCCTGCAATGCCTTCTGAAACTGTGCCAACGCTTTTGCCCGATCGCCCGTGCGCAGGTAAACCAGACCTATTGCGCCGATTAACTCAGGGTCGTTTGGCGTGGCGGCCAGCGCCTGATTTAACTCACCAAGCGTGGCGCTGTTGCCGCCGCCGCTTTCAACCTGCGCCAGACTGCGGAGGCGCCCCTGATAGATCGGATCCGCTAACATTTCCTGCTGGTGGCTGAGTGCTTTGCGTGCGGTTTCCGCTTGTTCACCGTCATTAAATACTGTCAGGAAACGGTTGAGCTCCGCCACGCTTTGCGGCGTGATGGGCATCCGGTCAATGATTTCTAGCCATAGTGACGCTGCCTGACTGCGTCCGACAGGGTCAGTAGAAAGCTGTTTCAGTAAAGGATAGGCCTGTTCGTTGCGATCCTGGCTGAAGAGCAGGCGTGATAACACCATACGCAGCGGAACGTTGTTAGGGTAAATCTGATCCAGTGTTTCCAACTGTTTAATCGCGATCGGTTCCTGATTCGGTAAGCGAGAAACCAGACGCCAATATTCCACGGCGAGATCGAGTGTTGGCGGCTCACCGTGAAAAAGGGTGTCGTACTGCGCTTTGGCTTCCGCATAACGCCCAGCGGTAGACAGCAGACGCGCCCGCTGTAATTGCTGACGCATGGTTTCCTGCGTCAGCGCCAGTGTCATTTCTGCCTGCCGATAAACGACAGAATCGGGAGCCACGGCCTTCAGCTTGTCCAACTGCTGGCGTGCCTGTGCCTGATCGCCTTGACGCAGCGCCAGCCGCAGTTTGGCGGCGATAACGTCGGGATTATCTGGGTCGATCAGTTCCAGTCGATAAAGTGACTGGCGCACGAGGTCGTCTTTGTTGCTGGCTTCTCCCAGACGCACCTGTTCCATCAGAAATTGCTCTGGCGACGCGGTTTCCGCGCTGGTTACCTGCGGCGCAGCAACCAGCAATAACGGGAGGAGGCGCAGCCAGTTTACGGTGTTGTTGTGCATTGGCTGCCCCGAGACGGTAAAAGTTGGCCTTGTGAAGTGAAGCGATAGCGCTTCTCGTCCCATCCCTGACCAAAGAGCGTCAGAGAGGCGGAGAAATAGGCATCGTCACCCGGTGGATGGTCGGCGAGCCGTTGCCGCTGGATGGCTAGCGCTTCTGTCTGGTGGGATAACATCGGCAGCAGCGAGGCGGAAAACCCGGCCGATCCCTGTCCGGTGACGGCACCTGTCGCGGTATTTGTTTTTTCGGGCGGCAGACCTTGCTGGATGGTTTGCTGAATCATTGGCTGAAACTGTTTGATCAGATCGGTTTTCCCTCTGCTGCCGTCGGCCATCATCCCCGCCCACAGATAGACGCGGATGGCATCGTAGCTGCCGACGTTGGGTTGAGTGGTATCGGGCTGCCACCCCTTATCTTTTTGCCAGATGACCCAATCCGGCGAGAATCCTTTCGGCGCGGTTTCCAGCAGCAGGCGTTGCGTGGTGCGCTGCATGGCTTTCCACGTCTCACCCAGCGGCGCAAATCGAGCCAGCAACTGTGGCGGAAGGTAGCTGGGGTTTACGCGCCAGTGCTCTTCCTCTGCGAAGCCCACTTTGCCGGGCAGCAACATCACGCCCAGCCCTGGAATATGCATGACCTCTTCTCTGGCGATACGGGCGAGCAGGGCAGTTCCTACTGTCTGATAGCGTGCTTCTTTCCACAGTCGACCGGCTTCAAGCAGGCTATAGGCAATCCACAGGTCGGCATCGGAAGCAGAGTTCGGATCCAGCACCGTCCACTGCTTATCCTTGCTCTCTCCCCATAGCCAGGCGGGCAGATGAGCGCCCAAATCTCCTGCGGACAGGTTGTTTTCCGTCCATTGCAATAGCCGATCAAACATCACGCGATCGTTGGCGACCAGCGCAAAGAACATGGCGTAGCTTTGCCCTTCGGACGTGGTGATTTTATTGAGTGTGGAGGTATCAATCACCCGCCCTTCCGTGCTGATGTAATGCTGCTTGTACTGCTCCCAGGCAGGCCAGTCGCAGACGGCGGCGGTGGCGAGGGAAGCCCATAGCCACAGCAGCGGGGGGATCAGGTAGCGCAGCACGTATGGCATGATGCGTTAATCCCTTTCATCCGGCGACAGGCGACGGCGGCTGAAGAATTTCAGACCACGCCATAGCAACCAGGCAACAATAATGACGGTCAGGGTTGATATGATGGCCAGCCAGATGGGATGTTGCGCCAGAGCGTGCCAGATGCGTTCCCACCACGGCAGGTGGCCGACGTAATAAATGTCCCCGACGCGGAGATTATTGATGCCCGATTCGCGGATGACGGAAACGGAGCCGAACAGCGACGCTCTTTTTTCGCTGTCGATCAGCGCGTTATTGAGTAGCGTATAGCCCTGTGGGCTATCGGCCAGCAGCGCGACAACGCTGCGCTTGTCGTGATACGGAGACTGGAAGCCGATAATGGCCGACATTGCGCCAGCACTGCTAACGGTGGTTTTGCTGTCTGGCTTCGCATCTGATTCAGGCGACCCCGTATCCGGGACTGCGGTCTGGCGCGTCGGTTGCTTGATCCAGCTTTGCGTTTGCTCGACCAGCAGGTTGATTTTGCTTTCATCATGCAGCGCTGGCGGGATAGCGCCGATCATCAGAATATCGCTGTCCTGCTTGTCGATTTGCGTCCAGTCATCGCTGAGCTGTACCGCCAACGCCGGGTAGCCGGTTTGTGCCCCAATGTTACCGATGGCGTTTAGCATAGCGCTGACCTGAGCCGGCTGTGGCTGCTTGTTTACCAGCACCAGCGTTTGTGACAGATCAGCCAGTCGGCTGAATGGGTAGCCGGCATTGGCAAAGGCACGTAGATCCGGCATCGCCATAAAGTGCCGGTAGCCAGAGAAATTAATCGTCGAGTTGCTGTCGATAACGGCGTGATTCACAATCGGCGTATAGGTTTCACAGCGGTCGGCGGTGCCGCTGGAGAGTTGCGTGGTGTAATTGAAGTCAAAGCGCAACTGGTTGGTGGTGCCCAGTTTCAACGCCGGAATGGACAGACTCTTGTCGGAATCCCATAGCCCCTGCGTCAGCGGCAGGCGCATTAACAGGGAATTCTGGTCGTGCTCCGGCACCAGCGAGAAGGCTTGTACAAACTGGTTGTTCAGGTTGATGCTCAGACGTGAACCATCCTGAACTTGCGGCGCGGTGTAGCGGTATTTCAGGCGCATATCGATGCCCTGACTGCGGATCAGGAACAGGTCGGGCGGCAGGTTCATGGTGAGTGAAATCGGTCGGGGCACGATACCGTCGGTTTGCAGTTGTTCGTTATATTGCTGAAGCTCGGCGAAGGTCATCGGGCGGTCGGTGCGAACCCAGTTGGGCGCATCATACGGCTGGCGTGGCGCAAGCTGTTCCACCTTATCAATAGTGACACTTTGCCCACGGAACAGCGTGTTCCCCTGAGCGATGCCTTGTACGGCGGTGAGCAACTCATTGTCATCACGTCCCTGAACCAGCAGCAACTTGATGTGCGGATCGTTGGGGTGGCCGATGATAGAGACCGTTGGCCCGTTCACGGCAGGCGTATCGCGCAGGAAATCCGGTCGCTTCTCGTTCGTGGCAAACACAATGCCGTGGCTCTCCGGCAACTGGTTGAAGAGCGCCGGGAAGGACTGTCCTCGCCATTGTGCTTTGCTGCCAAACCAGGAGGCGAGCATGGCAGCGGCACGTTGTTGCACGAGATCTGGTTGGCCGGCAAAGACGATGGGCAGCGTCAGCGGGCGGGTATCGCGGCTGTCAAAAAACGGTGCAGGGAACGGCGACAGATCGTCTTTCAGCGTCAGCTTCTGGACTTGCAGATTGAGCGTGCTGGCTTTACTGACATCCAGCCACAGGCTGGTACTGGCCGGATTTTCACAGATGTTCTGATAATGACCGACGAACACCAGTTGCAGGCGGTTAAAGTCCGTGATGTAGCGCGGATCGAGGGGAATACGGACGCGGTTGGATGTCCCTATCTGCTCTTTGCCAAGTGGCGTAACGCCCATGAGCTCATCGTTTAGGTAAACCTTGAGGTGAGACTCGGTGGGGATCAGCGCCGGTGACGGGGTAAATTCGAGATCGAGAGAAGCCTGTGTGACCACCTCGTCGCTGCGAACGCCGAACTCAATTTGCCCGTCGGGGTCGATGCCGCGTAATGCAAAGGTGCCCGGGGCCGGTGCGATTTGCGCAAAGGGCAGCATCACGTTGCGCACGGCAGCGTTGGTCGACGGCGGCGCCAGTGGAACCGCAGGCATGGTCGTCGCGGGTGTTGCGGTGGCCGGTGGCTGGGTGGCGTCCCCCGTTGCCGGAGTCGCTGCGTGGGGAGCGGTGACAGCCTGAGATAATGAGCTGACGCCTAAAGCCAATGCGGTGAACCAGATTATTTTTTTCGTCATCGTGTCATCATCAATGTTATGGGTCTTTCTCGTTGTCGTGAGAAAGACCGTTGATCACGGCCTGTGAATGGCAATTAATTCACTGTTTTTTCTGTAAATAGGTTCTCTTGTGCAAATCACGTTTCATGGGCAGACGACGTCTTACCCTGATGAATGGCTTGCTCAGGCAGCGCAGCGCTCGACTGGTCTGGTACGGTGCGTTTTCCTACATAGCGTGGGATGAATGACACAACCCAGACCACGATATTGAGGAAGGCCAGAATAATGTTGCGTATAACGGGCGGTGCATAATCCGCCAGACGCAGGTAGCCGCGAAAGCCGAGGGACAACACATCAACCAGACTTTCGACCGGTTTATCCTGCGGGAAACTGTCTTGCCAGAGCGCCCAGGTATCGGCGCGGGCAAAGGTACACTGAATGAAATCAATATGCTGGAGGATGGTCAGACTGGCCATGCGCAGGCCGATCTTGTTATCGAACGCGCGGGTGACGCTAAAAGGGAAGGCGTACTCCTGCTGTCCGCGTTTTAGCAACAGCGAGACGTTATCCCCGACCTGAAGAATGCCTGATTCACGGGCTTCAACACCGACACCACCATCGGAATAATCGCGCAGGACGCAGGGAAAAAGATAGCCATCAGCGCGCAGAAGCGCGGCGGACATCGACATCTCCACCCGATGCGCTTGACGAACCTGTTTGGCCTCCACCGCCACCGCGACGGCTCCGCCTAAAATGGTCATGTTGTACGCCACCCAGACCAGGCTGATGAGCACTGTCATGATCTCGTCGGGCGGCCCGTAAATCAGACGCCAGATGCCATACGCCACGCCAGCGATATTCAGCAGCACCAGTGCCAGATAAGGCCGTGTAATCACCCAGTCAACGTGCTGTTCTTCAACCAACCCACCTTTGGCCGTCACGTTGAATTTCCCTTTGTGGGGGTTAAATAGCGCGACGGTGGTGGGGCGGGCGATGTACCACGCCAGCACGGTTTCATAGATCTCACTCCAGAACGAGTGGCGGTACCGCCCCTGAACGCGTGAGTTGGTCAGGCTGGCATGCACCATGTGCGGCAGCACGTAGAGCGCGATCGCCAGCGCCGGGGCGAAAATGATATAGGCGTGCAGCAGCAGAAATGCCAACGGTGCTGTCAGGAAGATCAGTCGGGGAATACCAGACAGAAAGTGCATCATGGCATTGGCATAACACAGCCGCTGCCCGAGCTTCAGTCCTTTGCCGAACAGGGGATTATCCAACCGGAAGATTTGCACCATCCCGCGCGCCCAACGAATACGCTGCCCAATGTGGGCTGAGAGGCTCTCTGTCGCTAATCCTGCGGCCTGCGGAATGCGGATATATGCCGAGCTGTAACCACGACGATGCAGGCGCAGCGAGGTGTGGGCATCCTCCGTTACCGTTTCGACCGCAATGCCGCCGATCTCATCCAGCGGTTTACGTCGCAGGATGGCGCAGGAACCGCAGAAGAACGTGGCGTCCCACATGTCGTTGCCGTCCTGAACCAGACCATAAAACAGCGTGCCTTCATTGGGGGTGCGGCGGAAGCGCCCCAGATTGCGTTCGAACGGGTCGGGCGAGAAGAAATGGTGCGGCGTTTGTAGCATCGCCAGCTTTTTGTCTTTGAAGAACCAGCCCATAGTTAATTGCAGGAAGGAACGGGTCGGGACGTGGTCGCAGTCAAAAATGGCGACGAACTCGCCTTGCGCCTGTTTCAGGGCGTTGTTGATGTTCCCGGCTTTGGCATGTTCGTGCGTGACGCGGGCGATGTAATGGACGCCGACTTCTTTTGCAAAGGCTTTAAATTCGGCGCGCCCGCCGTCATCCAGAATATAGATGTTGAGCTTATCTTTAGGCCAGTCGATGCCCAGCGCGGCATACACCGTCGGCTTCACGACGCTCAATGGTTCGTTGTAGGTCGGGATCATCAGATCGACGGTCGGCCAGGTTTTGCTGTCTTCCGGCAGTGAAACCGGGTGGCGGTTCAACGGCCAGATCGTCTGGAAATACCCTAGAACCAGCACGACCCAGGCATAGGTTTCCGCCGCCAGCAGCAGTAGGCCGCACACCAGGCTGAGGGGATCGTCCCAGTTCAGCGTTTCGGTGTAGCGCCACCACAGGTAGCGGCAGGAGACCGTGAAGGAAAGGGCGATCATCATGAGCGTCGGCATGCGTCCCGGCATATTGCGGACGAGCATGGCGATGCTCCACAACAGCACCATAAAGATAAACTGAGAAAGCAGATCAAACGGCTGGGTGATGCACAGCAGCGCCAGCGCCGCGCACAGCAGGCTCAGCACGACCGTGACTAGCCGCTGAACGCGATTCGCCCTGACCGTCCCTGACTCACTGTCTTCGCGATCGTCAGCATTCGTGTGGTTAAAGCGGGCAAACAGCCTTTGCAGTGTGTTTATGTAGCGTTGCCGCCAGCGGGGGAGCGCGGAGAAGTCATTGCGACGTGATGTGGGCAACTGACCATTTTTGATGGTCAGCAGCCAAATCCCCTGCGTTAGATAGCGAAGCATATCGGCCGGGCGCGGGCGTTGCGGCGAAATGTGCGGAAACCAATAGGTTCGTTGCGCGCGTATCTGTTGCCATCCTTCAGACTCCAGCCGCAGGACGATCCAACCGAGTATCGCAAACAGCGTGGCAAAAAAGGCGGCAAAGGCGGAAGCACCCCGCTGACGATAGCCTCGGTAGCGCTGCTGTATCGCCTGTCTGGCGGGGGGAACGAGAAAGAGGTGTAGGATCCCGCTCATACGCCGCTTTCCTTGACGTGAATCAGGCACCAGTTTGCCAGTGTCATGATTTCTTCTGCTGCTACGCTGTCCGGGCGGCATTCACCCAGCGGCTGTTTCAGCATCAGTGATTCTGCCAACGCCTCATCGCGGTGTACCACCAGCGGCAACAGGTGTGAAAGCGTGTGCAGCCAGAGCTGGTGTAAATCCTGCTGGAGCGTGCTGAGGGGGGAAAATTGATTAACCAGAAAATGACACTGACGCGGTAATACCTGCTGATGTAAGCGTGAATGGCAGTTGGCATCGGCGACTACCACCTGAAAAACGGTGTTCGCGGTGGCTAACGCCTGTCGCGTGAGTGGGCTATTGTCTGCTGGCACATCGATCAGTATCCAGCGGTGGCGGCCTGCCGCACTAATCTGTGTCAGGTTGTTTTGCCAGGTCGCGGGGTGCTGCTGGTAATACTGTTGAAGCGTGGCGACCTCCTGCGCGTTCAGACGACCAAACGGCAGAAAATCCAGATCGGGCAGATACTGCATGGCACCAGTTTGCCACTGCGCACCGTCGGCTTCCGCCCGAGCCCAGCCGCGGCGTTGTTCAAACGGCATATTAAAGTGAATGCGCAGCAAATTGTCTGGCGAGAAATCAATCACCAGTGCGGATTCGCCCAGCCGCTGGAAGGCCCAGCCCAGTGCGGCGGCTATCGACGTTGTGCCCACACCGCCGCGGATCCCCTGCAATGCAATCACGGGCATCGTCAGTCGCTCCCGGTCGGTTCTTTTAATTCATCCAGCAGCGGCCAGCGAGCCATCATCTGGCTCAGTCGTGCCTGACGGGCGATATCGATATAGTTTATTTCAGGTAAAGAAAAGGCCTGACTGAGAACGTGTAGGTCGTCATCGGCTCTTGCATTTTCGGTTAAATCGGCGCGTGCGCTGGCATCTCTACGAGTCGGTTCGTTATTCATCCCATGCCTCTGAAATAGGCTATCCGTTATCATTGAGAGCGATAAAGGGACACATCTGAGTGGCAGATGTAGTGATTCTTTTATTGCACCCATAACGGACAGTCAGGCTGGTGAATGCTCACGTCTCTGCTGTTTTTTAATAATGCAGTCAGGTGTGCAAATTAACTATAGCAATGAATTCACGATTGCAATGTGTAGTGGGGAAAATAGTCACGGGTGATTTATCAACGGTCAGGAATAATTCATAACGGGCAGTTGTGATCCCTCTGCGGGCTGCTAGAGTTTATTTTGATTGGCGTCCTTCCGCCATTAACGGAAAAGAAATCAGTCTATGAAGCAGAACTTTTCATTAGGTATTCGTGACCTTTGGGATGAGCTGGCTACGCTCCAGCAGGCTGGCTTTTATTGGGTGAATATTGATCGCCAGATTGATGCTGCATTATTTTGTCAGCAGGTCATGTACAGCCAAAATAATGACGCGAAACGGGCGTTAATAGGCTGTGGAGAAAGGTCTGATCCACTATTGACGGCATTGTTTGCTGACGAAACAACCACAAATAAAACAAAACAATTATTTTGCTATTTTTTGCCGGAAAATAAAGCCGCGTTACTAAATTTAACCAATGATTTAATGCGCGCATTACGCCCGAAAAATCGTCTGTTAGTGCTTTATGCGCCAGCCAGTTTGTGGCGGGATATCTCGCCGGAAGGACTACAGCGTTGGGTCGATGACACGGCAGCATGGTTACACCAGCGCCAGTGTACGCTGGTGGTGATCGGCCACAGCAGCGGTGTTACCCGCTTGAGGAATATGCTGATTTCCCAGCATCGCGGGCTTTATGGTTTAGCCAGTCTGCAATGGCAACAGGATCGTGCTCAGTATCTGGTGTCGTGGTGGGCAACGGAAAGAGGGATTCGGGCTAATCAGGTACAGATGCTGCAACCCGGTAATGACGGGTGGCAAATGCTGACGGAAGAGGCGCCCGCCCTCATGCCGTCTCTGAATGACGATGGGCTCTTTCTGATGGAAAAGAGCGTGATGGAAGGGGCGCCTGCGCTGTCAGAAAACTGGCAACTGCTGGACGATAACGTCATGTTGGTACAAACCGGCATGCTGACTAATGCGGCCACTCTCGTTTTTGCGCTCAACCAAACCAGTCAGGTAGATACGCTCGTCAAACAGGTTCATAGCCTGCGGCGGCAGCGTGGTGAATTGCTGAAGATTGTGGTGCGCGAAATGAAGCCTTGCCTGCGTGCCAGCGACGAGCATCTGCTATTGGCATGTGGCGCGAATATCATTGTCTCCCATTCTGAGCCGCTATCCCGTTTTTTGACGCGGATTGAAAGCGTGCAGGGGCAGCGTTTTACCCGGCATGTTCCTGTCGATGTCGAAGTCTTGCTGACCACCATGCGGCCGCTACAGATTAAGGGCTACCAGCCTCCTGAGGCCTTTCGGCAGTCTGTGCAAATGTTGATGGATAGCACGATTATGCCGGAAGGCAGCAAAGGCCTGCTGGTCGCATTGCGTCCCGTGCCGGGCGTGCGGGCCGCGCAGGTATTGACGCTGTGCTCGCTGCGCCGCTTTGGTGATGTCGTCACGATCGCACAGGGGCGCCTGTTTTTGTTCCTATCCAATTGCCGTTTGAATGAGCTGGATATCGCGTTGAAATCCATCTTACGTCTGCCGGTGGAGGAAGTGTTCAGTAATCGAATTGTCTGGTCACAAGATTTACAGATTCTGGCGGAAATCAAATCGTTGGAGCAGAACGATACGCGGGGT
Organism: Pectobacterium artocarpous; assembly: GCF_046159765.1. Lineage (NCBI taxonomy): Bacteria > Pseudomonadati > Pseudomonadota > Gammaproteobacteria > Enterobacterales > Pectobacteriaceae > Pectobacterium > Pectobacterium artocarpous. Next base: position 99,707 of record NZ_JBJXVK010000011.1, on the reverse strand, counting down.
CAGGAACAGCAGAGTAACGATTATGCTCAATTGCAGCCGGCTGAATCTGCGCCACGCAGCCAGATGCCGCGGCGTGAACCTATTGCGATTGATTTACTCCCCCCTGATTTACGAGAACCTGGCGTACTGGCTTGCGCACCGGGAGAACCGTCATGAACCTGATTGATATCGTTCAACTGGTGTTATTGAGTGCGGTCATTTTCTTTACGCTTGGCTATCTGGCGCATCGTGTGATTCCCAATTGGTTTCAGGACTGGAAAAACAGGCTGCTGTCGCCGCGTTATCTGAAGCCTGCGAGTGTCTGGATGCGTAACCCTTCTTCAACAAAGACGATCTCAACCAAGCCGACTTCAGCAGAGACTAAAAAATAAAATGGACGAAAGAACACGTACGCAAAAAAACCATACGCAAAAACAGCAGAACATATGGCGCTACTGGCGTGGACTCGGTGCCTGGAATGTGTATTTTTTGCTGAAATTTGCCCTGCTATGGTTTGGCTACCTGAATTTTCATCCGCTGCTTAATCTGGTCTTTCTGGCGTTTCTGCTGTTCCCCATCCCCAATGTCACGCTGCACCGCTGGCGGCATATTATCGCTATTCCGCTCGGTATCGGGCTGTTCTATCACGATACCTGGCTACCGGGCATCAATAGCATTCTCAGCCAGGGAACGCAGGTTGCTGGCTTCAGCACGACCTATTTGCTGGAACTGGTAAATCGCTTCATTAACTGGCAAATGGTGGGGGCGGCGGTGGTCATTAGCGTGGCTTACCTGTTCTTCGCGCAGTGGATTCGTATTACGGTGTTTACCGTGGCAGCGCTGGCATGGTTAAACATCGTCAATCTGGCGGGACCTGCCGTTTCACTGATGCCCGCAGCATCGACAACGAACTCCTCGTCGTCGGCCGCTTCTCCAACGAGTGGCGGTGCCGCGTTGCCCGAAGCGACCTTACCGCCAACGAACGCGAACCTAACGGCTTATCTGAACCAGTTCTATACGCGAGAAAAAGCGCGAACCACGACGTTCCCTGCCACGCTGCCGCTGGATGCCCAGCCTTTTGACCTGCTGATTATTAATATTTGCTCTCTGTCGTGGTCAGATCTGGACGTCGCACAGTTGGACAATCATCCGCTGTGGAAGAAATTCGACATCCTGTTCCGTCAGTTTAATTCCGCCACTGCTTATAGTGGGCCTGCGTCAATTCGCCTGCTGCGCGCAAGCTGCGGCCAACAGTCCCATACCGATTTGTATCAGCCAGTGAACCAGCAGTGTTACCTGTTCAGTAATTTGGTGAAACTGGGCTTTGAAGAGCAGTTGATGCTCGATCACTCCGGTGTCTTTGGCAATTACCTGCGTGAGGTGCGTGAAGAGGGCGATATTCAGATCCCAATGCTGTCGCAGGAGGGCATCAGCCACCAGATTACCTCGTTCGACGGCGAGCCGATTTATAACGATCTGGAGCTGTTAAATCGCTGGTTGGGCGAGCGTGATAAAGCGACGACCACGCGTAGCGCGACCTTCTTTAACCTGATTCCGCTGCATGACGGCAATCGCTTTGTCGGCACCAACCAGTCGGCGGACTATGCGCCACGTGCGAAGATGCTGTTTGACCAACTGGACGCTTTTTTTGACGTGCTGCAAAAATCTGGTCGTAAAGTGATGGTGATTGTGGTACCAGAGCATGGCGCGGCATTGGCCGGCGATAAGATGCAAATGCCTGGACTACGTGATATTCCCAGTCCGAGCATTACGCATATTCCTGTCGGCGTGAAACTGTTTGGTCTACAGGCTCCACATCAGGGTGACGCGCTGGAAATTACGACACCGAGCAGCTATTTAGCGATTTCGGAGCTAGTGGCGCGACTGGTTGACGGTAAAGTGTTTAACGCACCTGCTGTCGACTGGCAAACGCTGACGAGCGCGCTGCCGCAAACGGAAGCGATCTCGGAAAATGAGAACGCTATCGTGATGCAATATCAGGGAAAACCCTATATTCGTCTGAACGGTGGAGACTGGGTACCTTATCCGCAGTAACGTCATCGCATCACGCGTCGGGCAGGCGAAGCGTCTGCCCGATTATGCTCCTGACATCATCGGTTCCTCTCGGTTTGCACTTGAATAGCTGCGCTGGCTTATACAAGGGATATCCCCTATTCTGAGGCCGCGTTACCGCTGTTGCCGAGCGTTGCCTAGGATTAAGATGAAATCCCCCGAACATCAGCAGAAAACAGCGTTGAGGCGGCGATAAGCTGCCTTATACTATTTGCCGCGCGTATCCGTGTGTAACGCGTGCGCGTTTTTCGCGTTGTCTATTCCTCACCTGTTTTTATCTGGTGGGTCAGGTATTCAGGTCTGCATAAAGGTTGACGGAGAAAGCGCTTGCGGCTCAGACGTTCATTAACGATTAAACAGATGACAGCCGTGTCAGCCGTGGCACTGGTGACGATCAGCCTGTTTATCGTCATACAGCTCTTTCACTTCGTGCATCAGCGCCGTGAAGATTATGCCAGGCAACTGGAGAGCATCGCGCATTCTGTACGCCAACCGCTGACGGATGCGGTGCTGCAAGGGGAAGTTCAGCGGGCTGGCAATATTCTTGATAGTTTATTACCGGTTGCCTTTCTTAGCCGGGCAGATGTGTTGCTGCCGGATGATTTCCAGACGCTGCATGCGAATTTCCCAAAAGAACGTCCGGTGCCAGACTGGATTGCACGGGTCTTTAAGCTGCCGATCCGCATTTCCATTCCGCTCTATTCCCCGCCGCAGACGCAATATTCAGCGCCGCTGGCGCATTTGGTTTTGCAGGCGGATTCCTACCGGATGTACCAATTTATCGTCAGTACGTTTTCAACCATGTTGGCGACGTATCTGCTGTTGGCGTTGATCATGTCGATCGCCATTACCTGGTGTATTAATCGGCTGCTGATACACCCGCTGCGTGGAATTATTGTCGAGTTACAGAATTTACCGCCAGATGTCATACTTCACCGTCAGCTCACGCTGCCGCCCTGGCATCAGGATGATGAGCTGGGCGCGCTGGTGCGCAGCTATAACCGCAATCAACAACTGCTGGAGCAATCGCTGTCTGTTGGAGCCGAAGGCGTGGGGCTGCCGGATAAAGCACATTTTATACGACGGCTCGAACAGCGTCTTGCCGATGCCACACCGTTCAGTCTGCTGGTGTTCGGGCTTGATTCCTCTGCCTGCCCGCAGAGCGATATGGCTACGTTGGCTAAGCAGTTCATCACGGTGATTGAAGAACAAAACGAGTCGGGATCTATTTATCTGGCGCACCTGGATTGTGATGAGTTCGCCATTATCGGGAAAACGCTGGAGTCTGCCGCACAAGCACAGCTCTGGGCGCAAAACATCATGCTGGCGATCAACTCACCCTTTTTATCTGCGGATTCTCAGCCTGCACGAGCGGTCAGTGTGGGTATTCTCACGATTGCCGAGCCTCGACCAGATGACGCAGCGCTGCTTCTGGCACAGGCGCGTTTTGCTATGCAGATGGCGCGACGGGATAAGGGCGTTAAGTCCCAAACCCCCGTGACATAGTGCCCGACATTATTTGCGCGGCAGTTGGTTAGCGGTGTGTCCCACGTCGCTTGCGGGAAACTCGTGGCAGAGGCGCAGCGATGTGCCGGATACCGCCAGTGCCGCTTTTCAGTCGCGTTGTGGGCGTCTCCTCGTCATTGAGTTGTCACTCCCTTCGTCGGGGGGATATGACAGCCCGTTGCGCCAGCAGAACCTGCTGGCGACGCAGCCTTTAAATGATGCCGCCGTTGGCAAACACAGTTTGGCCATTGACCCACCCGCCGTCATTGCTACACAACGCCGAGATCACCTGCGCAATATCTTCCGGCTCACCCAAACGCTTGTGTGGGGTTCGCTGGGCGAAACCGGCGATTTGTTCTGGTGTTTTACCGTCGGTGAACAAGGTCGTGTTCACTAAGCCTGGCGCGACGGCATTGACCGAAATGTTGCGGCCTTCTAGCTCTTTGGCCAGTATGTTGGCATAAAGCTCCTGCGCGGCTTTGGACGCGGCATATGGGCCATAGGTAGGGCTGCGTAGTTTGGTTATGCTGGAAGACAACGTGATGATCCTGCCACCATCGCGCACCTGTTGGGCCGCCTCACGCAGCACGTTGAAGCTACCTTTGATGTTCACCGCGATCATGCGATCAATGTCGGCGTCGCGCATCAACCCAAACGGTGACAGACGCATTATACCTGCATTACTGACCACCACATCAATGCCGCCAAAGGCTTGTTGGGTGGCCGCAAACAAGCGGCGTACCGCCTCTGTCTCGCTAACATCAGCCTGTACGCTGATCGCCTTACCGCCCGATTGGGTGATCTGTGCCACTATCGCCTCGGCCAGCGCCTGATTGGTCAGATAATTGACGGTTACGCTGTAGCCGTCGGCGGCCAGTTGCTTGGCTGTTGCGGCACCAATACCACGCGAAGAGCCCGTGATCAGCGCCACTTTGCCAGTGGCTGGTTTAGAGGCGCCATTCGCGGTGGCACCCGCGGTACCGGTTGCCGCCGTTGCGCTACCCGCGGCCATCAACAGTGCGGCAGGCGCCGCTAAGGCGGCGGCGCACAGCAGATTGCGACGCGAACGATTGGCATGTTCAAGCTCGGAGGGGATAGGGGGCATGTGCTTTTTCATGGCGGTTCCTCATAGTTTCAAGGGTGTGAGAAAATAGTCTCAAGGGCGTGAGAAATTAAGCAACGCGTGGCGCCTGCGATGCGATCTCTGTGGGTGCCGACTTGCGCAGAGGCGCAGCGCGACTTACACCAAACCGCCATTGGCATTGACGACTTGGCCACTGATCCACGCACCTTGTTCGCCAGCCAGAATCGAGGCTACTTGGGCAATATCTTGCGGTTCGCCAAGGCGTTGATGTGGTGTCTGCCGGGCAAAACCCGCGATTTGCTCAGCCGTTTTGCCATCAGTGAACAGCGGGGTATTGGTCGTGCCGGGTGCTATGGCATTAACGGAGATCATCCTGCCAGCCAACTCTTTAGCCAGTATGTTCACAAAGACATCCACCGCCGCCTTGCTCGCGGCATAAGGCCCGTAAGTGGGGGGACGCATAGTCACTGTGCCTGAGGACAGAGCCATAATGCGCCCGCCATCCACCACGCGCCGCGAGGCCTCGCGTAGGGTGTGAAAACAGCCTTTCATGTTGACATCGATCACCCGGTTGTAGTCGGCATCGCTTATGTGTGCAAATGCACCTAACCGCTGAATCCCCGCGTTGGCCACCACGACGTTCAGTGGCCCGAACGCCTCTTGATGGGCATCAAACAGACGCTGTATTGCGTCGGGATCGCTAACATCGGCCTGCACATAAATGGCTTTGCCTCCGGTGCGAGTGATCTCGCGCACGACTTGCTGTGCGAGATCTCGATTGTTCAGGTAGTTGATGGTTACTGCATAGCCATCTTGCGCCAGCCGCCGGGCGATAGCTGCGCCGATGCCACGCGACGATCCTGTCACCAACGCCGTTTTAGCATGGTTGACATCAGACGATGCGAGCGTGGCGGCTGTCGCCGTCGTGACACCTGCGAGCAGCGCGGCAGGCGCGGCCAAAGCGGCGGCGTACAGTAGATTGCGACGGGTCTGAGCGGCACTGGTCAGGCTTGTTACGTCATGCGGAGTGAGTTCTTTGTGAGACATGTTGCGCTCCATTATGGGATTGATAAAACCAAGGGAAACGAATGTCATTGCCTTGCAGTGGATGGTTTAGCGGTGCTGTTGAGCGGCATGTGCGTTGATACGTTCGAAGACCTGCTCAAAGCGACCTTCACACTCGGCCAGACGTTGCAGGCGGGCACGTTCCACCACGATCTCGCTCGGTGTGGGGTGCGCGCAGAACAACGTCATCACTTCATCGATGAAGGCGTTCAGCGGCATATAACCATCGCGACTGGATTGGCCCGGCGTGAGCTCAGTCTGGATGGCAGGCGGCACCAATTCGATCACGTCCACCTGACCAGCCAACTGTTGGCGCAAGCATTGGCTGTAGACATGTACCGCGGCTTTGCTGGCGCTATATACCGCCGCATCGGTGCGCGGCACAAACGCCAGCCCGGATGACACGGTCATGACCACCGCGTTGGTCTGTTTCTTGAGATGGTCAACTAACGCATTGGTCATGCGGATAGTGCCGAGCAGATTGGTGGTGATTTGCGCCTCGGCATCTTGCAGGTCACTGTGTGTACTCAGATCTTCATAGCGCATGATCCCAGCGTTATTTATCAACACATTGAGCGCTGGGAACTGTACCAACACCTGCTGGGTAAATGCCGTGATGGCCTGTGGATCATCGATATCCAACGCCAGCGCATGCATGTTGGCTTGGCCTGTAATGGTTGCTTGTAGCGCGTCGAGACGGCGGCCGGTGACGATGACCGTGTTGCCCAGCGCGTGCAAACGCCGCGCGAGTTCACGGCCAATGCCGGATCCGCCACCGGTAATCAGGATGGTGTTTTCTGTGGTCTGCATAATCGTTCTTCCTTTGAGAGCGAGGGGAGGATGGACGCTGTATTGCCACATGACAGCAAACCATCGCTGGCCCTGTTATTTGTATCTGGTCATAGGGCTTGCCATCGGTTAGCGATAGACGAGACAGAGGTTAATTCCTATACTCTCTTTTGGAAAGAAGGCACTAAAAAGTGCTATACAAACCTCTTGGTAAGAAATGTAAGAGTGAACGACAGCCACACCGTGCACAGAGGAACACGTATGAGTATCGATTTCGTCAAACACGCGCAAGTGCAAGCCAAACTGGCCGCAGAGCAACCACCGGACCCGCGTGTACAGGCATTGGTAAATGAAGTGATCGCGCGAGTGGCCGACAAATGGACGATGATCATCCTCGATGTACTGGCCGAATATGGCACGTTGCGCTTTACTCAGTTGGCTGACAAAGTCACCGGCATCAGCCAGAAAATGCTGACCCAAACGCTGCGCGAAATGGAGCGTGAGGGGCTGGTGATTCGCACTGTCTACCCGGTGGTGCCGCCGAAAGTAGAGTACCAACTGACCGATTTGGGCCTTGGCCTGGGTGCGGCGTTTTGCGGCGTGTGGGTCTGGGCAGAACAGAGTCTGGAAGTGATCGAGCAATCTCGTGCGGCTTATGACCAGCGCAACAGCAAAAGAAACAACCAATAGCTGTCCACTGGGTGTCCTGAATCTCTGCGAAACAATGACAGTTCGGAGCCTTGCAGAATGTGCCGGAAATATTTACAGGTAACGTAAATGTTACTTTTGTAGCGATGTTTCCTGAAAACTCGCTTTCCCATATGACGGGGATTTGAGGGCTTTTTGAGGGAAATTTTCTGCTGTGAAAATGTGCATCTGTTACAAGTAAATTGCATTAATGTTTCTTTATCATTCTTGCTGACGTGATTCAGCTCTTGTTTTTAACCTGTCGTTCACAAACTAAACTTATAAAACATTCTCAGCTTGTTATTGCAATGTTACTTTCCGGCGCAATCACAGGAGGCATTTTCGTACCCTATTTCCCTCCTGTGTTTTCCCCACCATAGGACGTATGTATGAAAACATCAATTTTAAAAAGTCTTTATTTTCAGGTTCTTGCCGCTATTACGATAGGGATACTGCTGGGGCATTTCTACCCTCAGCTTGGTGAGCAAATGAAGCCGCTGGGCGATGGGTTTGTTAAATTAATTAAAATGATTATTGCGCCGGTGATCTTCTGTACGGTCGTCACCGGTATTGCAGGGATGGAAAGCATGAAGTCGGTCGGTCGTACTGGTGCGGCCGCCCTGCTGTATTTTGAAATTGTGAGTACGATCGCGCTGATTATCGGCCTGCTCGTGGTCAACATCGTGCAGCCTGGCGCGGGCATGAACATCGATCCAAGTACGCTTGATGCGTCTGCGGTGGCGGTTTATACCCAACAGGCTTCGCAACAGGGACTGATCCCGTTCTTGATGGACGTGATTCCGGCGAGTGTAGTCGGAGCATTTGCTAGCGGCAATATCTTGCAGGTTCTGTTGTTTGCTGTGATGTTTGGCTTTGCGCTGCACCGCCTAGGGCCAAAAGGCAAAGTGATTTTTGATGTGATCGACAGCTTCTCCAAGGTCATTTTCGGCGTCATTAACATGATCATGAAACTGGCTCCATTGGGTGCATTTGGTGCAATGGCTTTCACCATCGGTAAATATGGTGTCGGTACGCTGGTGCAACTGGGACAGCTGATTGCCTGTTTCTACATCACCTGTGTTCTGTTCATCTTCCTGGTGCTGGGTAGTATTGCCAAAGCGACGGGCTTCAGTATCTTCAAATTCATTCGCTACATCCGTGAAGAACTGCTGATCGTACTGGGGACGTCCTCTTCTGAATCCGTTCTGCCACGTATGCTGGAGAAGATGGAGAAGGTCGGTTGTAAGAAATCTGTCGTCGGTCTGGTTATTCCTACCGGTTACTCGTTCAACCTTGACGGTACTTCCATCTACCTGACGATGGCGGCGGTATTTATCGCTCAGGCGACTAACAGCCACATGGACATTTGGCACCAGATTACTTTGCTGGTGGTGCTGCTGCTGTCCTCTAAAGGCGCAGCGGGCGTGACGGGAAGTGGATTCATCGTGCTGGCGGCAACGCTGTCTGCCGTGGGCCATCTGCCTGTTGCTGGTCTGGCGCTGATTCTGGGTATTGACCGTTTCATGTCCGAAGCCCGTGCGCTGACCAACCTGATTGGTAACGGCGTTGCGACCATCGTGGTAGCGAAATACTGCCGCGAACTGGATGAGAAGAAACTGGAGGCTGAGCTGTCCGGTACGAGTAAGAACGATAACGCGACCACACCGACGGCACAATCATAATTTCAGTGTATGCAGTGATAATCTCGGTATAGTTTTTCTCAATCAATTCCCCACGGTGTTCTGCTCCGTGGGGAATTTTTTTGTCTGCAAATGCGCCGAGCCAAACCGCTTCCCGCCTTATCCCGAACCGCCTTGAAACGTAAAAATATTGTTAAATATGACTATTTTTACCTTTTTTGCAGATTATTTCGCCTTTTGAAGTGACATAGATAAAAGCGCGCTGTCAAAGGGGATGGTACACTTCGCGTCTTCAATTTTTTCCGTGATATATCCACGAGAGTGTGCGGTGGCAGACGCAAGGTCACCATAATGATCAACAATAACCACATTATTTATGTTGGATAGCTATGAGTAGGGGTTCACATGCAGGGCACCAAAAAGGCGCTTTTCGTTGGTGGTTTGTTGCTGGCCGTCGTCAGCAGCAGCGTGCAGGCTGAAGCACTACAGCCCGATCCTGCCTGGCAGCAAGGTAAGCTTGATAATGGTTTTACCTGGCAGTTATTAACCACGCCACAGCGCCCCGGTGATCGGGTTGAGCTGCGTCTGGTTGTGAATGCCGGGTCGTTGCTGGAAAACGCCCAGCAAGTAGGTTTTGCCCATTTTCTTCCTCGTTTGGCCTTAGCGCCCGGCGATAAATTGTCCGCAGCCCAGCGGCCTTCCATGTGGATGCGTGACGCGAATGATTCTCGCGTCCTGCCTCCGGCAATTATCTCGTACGACTTCACGTCGTATAACCTGAGTTTGCCGAACAATCGTCCCGAACTGCTGAAAGAAGCGCTGACGTGGTTGGCCGAAAGCGCAGGGCAGATGACGTTCGACGAAAAAAGCCTACAGGCCGCGCTGAAGGTGCCCGATCAGGTCGCAACCTTTCCGATTAACCCACAGGATCCGAGCTGGCGCTATCGCCTGAAAGGCTCGCCCCTGCTGGCGCACGATCCTGCTCAGGACGTAAAGCCGCCGTTAAATGGCGAGCAACTCCAACAGTTTTATAAAACCTGGTATACGCCAGATGCGATGACGCTCTACATCGTCGGCCATGTGGATAATCGCAGCGTGATTGAGCAGATCGGGAAAGTCTTCTCCCCGCTGGAAGGGAAACGTGAAGCGCCCGCGCCTTTACCGACGTTAAGCCCGTTACCGACGCAGGCGATCAGCCTGATGAATAACAATGTTCAGCAGGATACAGTGTCGCTAATGTGGGATGCCCCGTGGCACCCGATTCGTGAATCGCAGGCGCTGGTTCGCTATTGGCTGGGCGACATGACGCGGGAAGCGATGTTCTGGCACTTGCAGCAGGCGCTGGAGAAGAGCCCGCTGAAGGGCAACAACCTCCGCTTCGACTGTAATGTGTTTTATACCCGTTCGCAGTGCGCGATTAATATGGATGTGCCGAATAGCGAGGGTGTTGAGCCGGGCGTGACGTTTATCGCGCGTGAGCTAGCGACGCTGCGTGAAAAAGGGCTGACACAGCAAGAGTTCGATGCGCTAATGGCGCGCAAGACGGACGAGCTGAACAAGCTGTTTGCCACCTATGCGCGTACCAGCACGGATATCCTGATGGATCAGCGCCTGCGCTCCCAGCAAAATGGTGTTGTCGATATCGCGCCCGAGCAGTACCAGAAACTGCGCCAGAACTATCTGTCCTCGCTGACGCTCGATATGCTGAATCAGGAACTGCACCAGCAGTTGGTGCAGGATACGACGCTGATGCTGATCCAGCAGCCCGGAGAGCCGGAAGCAAATATGAAGGCGTTGCAGGAAGCCTACGACCGGATTATGACACCAGCCGCTGAACCTGCTGCCAGCGCCGCGACAGGGCCTGAAGCTGAAAAATCACCTGCCGAGCAGTAGGGCCAATCGCCTTTGGGTATCGGGACGATGAGTAGCGGTTTGTTGCTACCGATAGGGGTAAAAGGCAACGTATCGTAAAATACGGGATATCGTTAGTAGAACGTTAGATAATGTAACTCTTTATTTATATGGGGATTTTAAGGAAAAATCTCGTTGTTGCTGCCTTTCTCCACCTCTATTATCCCCCATGTTTTATAAAATGTACCGAGGGATAAATATGAGTCGTATCCTTAAAGCTGCGGGGGTGGTTGCGCTGGTCGCGATGTTGAGTGGTTGTCTGTTCCCTCCGCCGGGTGGCGGTCGAGGAGGTGGTCCTGGTCCTGGCCCTGGTCCACACGGCGGTTTCCAGGAACAGCCGATGAGCCCGCCGGGACCGCGTTAAACCGCAAACGCATAGGTAAGGCAGAGTTCTACCACCGTTATGAATCATACCTTAAGGCCGCCGTTGCGGCCTTAATATTGATGTGATGCACGGTGTTTATGCAGGCATTGCCTCAAGCGGGATAATCGCGCCACGGTATTGAATGACCGTGCTGGCCGTCAGGTGGCCGCGCTGTGCCGCTTCCTGTGTGCTGCCGCCATTCAGGCGCACTGACAGGTAGCCCGCGCTGAACGAGTCACCTGCTGCGGTGGTATCAACCACTTTCTCTTTTGGCAATTTGATCGCCGGGACATCAACCAGCGCTTGTCCACGCTCTGACACGATGCAGGAATCGGCACCGCGTTTGATTACCACTTCGCTAACACCCAGATTGTGTGTCCGCTCCAGCACTGCTTCCAGCGGCTTCTCGCCCCACAGCATGTCTTCGTCATCCAGCGTCAGGAAGGCAATATCGGTACAGGACAGAATGTCGGTGTAGGCCTGTTGCGTCTCTTCCTTGCTCTGCCACAGACGTGGACGGTAGTTGTTATCAAAAATCACTTTACCGCCGTTGGCGCGGCAGGCGCGCAGCAGGGCGAGGAGACGCTGACGGCTTTCGGCGTTCAGAATCGCCAGACTGATGCCGCTCAGGTAGAGATAGTCAAAGTGTGCCAGCGACTGACCGATTTTTTCTGCTTCTGGGCTGTCCAGCCAGTAGCGGGCTGCGGCGTCATTGCGCCAATAGTAGAATGTACGCTCGCCGCTTGCGTCGGTTTCAATGAAGTATAAACCGGGCAGCTTGTTGTCCAGTCGCTGAATCAGGTTGGTTTTCACCCCTTCTTTTTGCCAGGCGGCAACCATCTCGGCACTGAAGCTATCGGTGCCGAGTGCGGTCACGTAATGCACGTCCAGCTTATCGGCGTTTACCTGACGGGCAATGTAAACGGCGGTGTTCAGCGTATCGCCGCCAAATCCACGATTAAGATCCGTGCCCTTTTGCGACAGTTCGATCATGCATTCGCCGATTACGGCAATGTTAGTAGTTGTCATCACTTTTGGCCTGTTTGAAAAGCTGGGTATAAAAACGCGAAAATTAACATCAGTCTCAACATTACGTGAGACTGAGTCAATAGTCTTGAAACGATGTTTTATTTTTTCATGACGCAGATCGGAAAATCAGTGCTTTCCTGCGGTGTTTAGTCGGAAGAGGGGGGGGGATTCTCCTGCTCATTCTTGTCTGTTGAGGTGTCGCCTTTATAGTTCGCCGTGGCGATCCAGGCGGCGCAGAAGAGCGTCAGACGCGCGAAGAAATAGAAGAACGCCATCAGGCCAATAACCGAACCGAACGCGGCGCCGGAAGGTGAACTGGCCAGTTTAGGCAACGCCACGGTCATCGCGAACTTGATGACTTCAAAGCCCACGGCGGCGATCAGTGTGCCGCGAAAGAGCGCTTTGCGTTTAGGTTTATGGCGCGGTAACACGAAGAATATCCAAAGGAATAACAGATAGTTGGCGAAGATGGAGATGGATAGGGCAATCAGTGTCATCGCCGGGCGTAACCACTCAATGCCATCCAGCCCCAACGCGGTCACAATTATGTTTTGCGCGGTGCCGGCAACCGAGGTCAGGAACAGCGTAATAATCAGCGCAATGACCAGGCCTGTCAGCGACAGGAAATCCCGCGTGTACTGAAAGTAAATTTTCTCTTCATCTTTCGGGTTTCGTTCCCACACGTCGCGCGATTGGGCGCGAATCGCTTCACGCAGGTTTCCCATCCAACTGACGCCGGAATAGAGGGCGATCAGCAAACCGGTCAGCCCAACGGTGGTACGCTGCTGTACGGCCGTGTTGACGGTATTTTTCAGCGTATTAGCCAGATTCGGATCGCTGATACTGTTAACGATGCGGTTAATCAGCCCCGTCAGCAAATCGGGGTTGGACGCCAGCACAAAACCGACGGCGGCAAAAGACACCATGAGAATGGGGATCAACGACAGAAAAGAAAAGTAGGTAATCGCCGCGCCAAACTGGTTGCCCATGCGGTCGTTGAAACGTTCGCCCGCGCGCATCAGGTGGGCCACGCTGGGGATCGCCTGAATACGGGCAGCCAGACGTTTAGCCTTGTCCAGAAGCGAGAGAGGTTGCTGCGGCGATGTGTCATTCGCAGGGGGTGATGAGGTTGACTGGCGATCCGGGTCTGCCGGTACAGGCATTGCGTTTCTCCTGTGTTCGGGATTAATTTATTGATAGAGGCAAGATATAAGTTTGATTATAACCAACAATATAAGAATGTAACTTTTTGATGTTTTTCTGAACGTACGTCATATACGGACGTTAAGTGAGAGAATGTTCCATGCCAACACCGTCCCCATCCGAACCGTCTCTGAGTGGTCTGCGTCTTAATCTGCGTATCGTTTCCATTGTGGCGTTCAACTTCGCCAGCTATCTGAATATTGGTCTGCCGTTAGCGGTGCTGCCAGGGTATGTGCACGATCACCTTGGCTATAGTGCGTTCTGGGCCGGGCTAGTGATCAGCCTGCAATACTTCTCCACGCTATTGAGCCGTCCCCATGCGGGTCGCAGCGCCGATGAAAAAGGGCCGAAGAAAATCGTCGTCTGGGGGCTGGCTGGCGTCATGCTGAGTGGAGGGTTTTACCTGCTGGCCGCCTTTAGCGACGCCTCGCCAGTGATGACGCTATTGCTACTGTGCCTCGGGCGTATCGTTCTGGGGGCTGGACAGAGTTTTACTGGTACAGGCGCAACGCTCTGGGGTGTCGGCGTGGTGGGTTCCCGACACATCGGACGCGTGATTTCATGGAATGGCATTGCCACCTACGGCGCGATGGCGATTGGCGCACCGCTCGGCGTCTGGCTCAACCATATCGGTGGGTTAAAACTGCTCTCCGTGTGCATTATCCTGATCGCGGCGGTGGCGATTCTCTTCGCATTTCCGCGTCCGGCGGTGCAGGTGGCGCCGGGGAAAAAGATTCCCTTTCGCGAAGTGCTGGGGAAAGTCTGGGTTTACGGCATTATTCTGGCGATCGCCTCTGCGGGTTTTGGCGTGATCGCCACCTTCATCACGCTGTTTTATGCTGATAGAAACTGGGAAGGCGCCGCGTTAACGCTGACCATTTTCAGTTGTGCTTTTGTCGGCGCACGATTGGTCTTTCCTAACAGTATTCAGCGGTTTGGTGGGTTACGCGTGGCGATGGCCTGTTTTGTGGTTGAGATCGTGGGGTTGCTATTGGTCTGGGGGGCGACGCAGCCGCTGATGGCGGAAATCGGTGCATTCCTCACGGGGGCGGGCTTCTCTTTGGTGTTCCCGGCATTAGGTGTTGTCGCCGTTCAGGCTGTATCGCCGCAGAATCAGGGCAGCGCGCTGGCAACCTATACGATATTCCTCGACTTGTCGCTGGGTATCGTCGGGCCCGTGGCGGGCGTATTGATGAGTTATACCGGCATCGCCTCGATTTATCTGGCGGCAGCGCTGCTGGGTTTAGGCGGCCTGGCACTGACGTGGCGGTTGACTCAGCGCATGGCAAACGGGTAAATCAGCCACCGAAGTGGCTGCTATTTGGCGATAACACCGATTATTTCAGCTTCAGCGTGTGGATGATGCCTTCCGCTTCGGTTTGCGCCTGCTGCTGATTGCTGGCTGGCAGCGTGATCTGCAACGTCAGCAGTTGGTTTTCCACTTTGCCCAGCACGACAGAAGAATAAGCCTGCTGCCCGCTGCTGGTAATAATACTGTCGAGCTGTTGCAGTTTCTTGCCGTCAACGTCGATGGTTTTGTTGGTCACGACCTGGAGGTTGGCATCACGCGTGCGTTGCTGATCTTCCATACGCTGCGCCAGTACGGTCAGTTCTTCCGTGGTGTTATCGCCCAGAATCACGATGACCGCTTTCTGGCCATTGTCATTGGCGTAAACGTGCATGTTGTTCGCCTGCGTCCCTACTTTGCCGCTCTGGTCACGCATGTCGGCGGGCAGAGTAAACGCAATCTTGCCCTCCATTAATTCAATATTCTGACCTGCGCTGGCTTCTGCGGCAGGTTTATCTTGTGCGCCCGATTTTGCAGCGTCATCCGTTTTGCCATCACAGGCAGCAAGCAGACCGACAAGCAAGCCGACACCGAGGTATTTGATTACATTCGACATGGGATCCCTTTCTCTCGTTTTTGAACAGGTCATCTTTTGAAACAGGTAATAACAGTATGGCACCCTATTCAGATAGCAAAAACAAGCGTTTTGTTGTTGCAAACCGTTGTGGGAACCTGCGTTATTTTTACAAAGCGATGAGTGAATTAGCGGGAAAAGGCGGCGTGAATAGCCGCCAATTGGCATTAATGGTGGCTGCTAATGGAACGGTAGTCGGTCGAGTCTTTCTGCTCGCTCAGTCGTTTGAGTACCATGTTTAGCATCACGCCGTACATCGGCAAGAAGAATATCAGGCTGATCAAAAGCTTAAAGGTATAATCTACCATCGCAATTTCAACCCAGTTTGCGGCCATAAAGGCATCGGTGCTGTGATAAAACGCGATGAAGAAAAAGGCCAGCGTATCGCTGAAATTACCAAACACAGTCGATACGGCCGGAGCGACCCACCACGCGCGTCTCTGGCGTAGCCGATTGAAGACGTGAACATCCAGAATCTGACCCAGAACATAAGCCATGAAGCTGGCGCAGGCGATACGTGCCACAACGATATTCACCTGACTTAACGCCTCGAACGACTGCCACGATCCCTGATAAAACAGGGACGACACCAGATAGGAAATCACCAGTGCAGGCACCATCACGGTCAGAATGATACGACGCGCCAGCGGTGCACCGAAAATCCGTACCGTCAGGTCAGTCGCCAGAAAAATAAACGGGAAGGTAAACGCGCCCCAGGTGGTATGGAAACCGAAAATCAATACTGGGAGCTGGACCAGATAATTACTCGACGTAATGATCAGGATATGGAACAACGATAGCCAGATCAGCGCCGTAAGCCGCTGCTGGGGAGTAAAACGATACATAATGTGACCTTTTTGGTTATTGGGGTTAGGGAACCCAAGAGATAACGTGCAGATTTATGCTGCAACGCGGCGGCATAATACGCAATTGCTTTGCTAATGCAACGTGTTTTGCCAGGAAAGTATGGTTGTTTTATGCGCAAACGTTGTCGTCGCTTGCGTCGGGAAATCCTCAGCGTAAACTAGGGCGGTTTTTTGATTCCAGCACTGAGAACGTTGATGACCGATCCCTTTACCAACCCGGATAAAACCCTTGATGCGCAGGGGCTACGCTGCCCTGAGCCTGTGATGATGGTGCGTAAGACGGTACGCCAGATGGAAATCGGGCAAACGCTGCTGATTATCGCCGACGATCCGGCCACCACCCGCGATATTCCCGGTTTTTGCGTCTATATGGAGCATGAGCTTCTGGCGCAGGAAACCGAACAGCTTCCCTATCGGTATCTGCTGCGCAAAGGCCAATAATCATGCTGAGGTTTGTTATTAGGAGAAACACGGGGATGAGGTTCCCGTAGGGAGGCCTCACCCCGTGGTCGCTCCGTGTATCTCGATCCTTCAACCAACAGCCAGCAACGGTAATATCAGTCCCGTTTTCTCAGCAGCCGCAGGGCGTTAGCGGTGACCAGCGCCGTTGCGCCGGAATCGGCCAGCACGGCGAGCCACAGCCCGGTAATGCCCAGAATGCTGGTGACCAGAAAGACCGCTTTCAGCCCCAGCGCGATGGCAATGTTCTGACGAATATTATGCTGCGTTGCCCGCGACAGGCTAATCATGGCAGCCAGCCCGGTCAGACGGCTGTGCGTGAGTGCCGCATCGGCTGTTTCCAGCGCCACATCCGTCCCGCTTCCCATCGCAATCCCGATCGTCGCGGCTTTCATTGCTGGCGCGTCGTTGATACCGTCACCCACCATCGCGACGGGATGCTGCTTGCTCAACTCGCTGACCGCCGTGACCTTATCGGCAGGAAGCAGACTGGCGCGGTAATCGATCCCTAATGTCGCTGCAATCGCCGCCGCTGCGCGAGGATTATCGCCCGTGAGCATCACGCCTCGGATCCCCAACTGCTGCAAGGCATCCAGCGCTTCACGTGCATCATGGCGTAGGGTATCGCTGAGCGCCAGCAAACCCAGCAACCTGTCGTCTTCTTGTACGACTACGACGGTTTTCCCTTTGTTTTCCAGCGCGTCAATCTGTTGCAGCCAATCGGCGTCGAGCAGGTCGGAGGCAACGCGAGTCGGCGCACTGACCTGAATCCGTTTGCCGCCTATCGTGCCTTCAACCCCGACGCCCGCCAGTGCCTTACGGTTTTCCGCCAGCGGCAGGAATGTACTGCTGGACAACGCATGCTGAACGATGGCTTTGGCAAGCGGATGGTGCGAACCCGATTCCACCGCGGCGGTGCGCGTCAGCAGCGCCGTTTCGCTAATGCCTGCGGCGGGGATCACGTCCGTCACCTGCGGCTTGCCTTCCGTCAGCGTGCCCGTTTTGTCGAACGCGATGGTCTTGATGCTGCCCAGAGATTCCAGTGCTGCACCGCCTTTAATCAGCGCCCCACGGCGCGTGGCCGCAGCCAGCCCGGACGTAATCGCCGCGGGCGTTGAGATCACCAGCGCACACGGACAGCCGATTAACAGCAGCGTCAGACCGCGATAAATCCATTCTTGCCACGGCTGCGCCAGCAGTAGCGGCGGCACCAGAATCACCAACAGCGACAGCAGCATGATGGCCGGCGTGTAATAGCGGCTGAACTTATCGAGGAAGCGCTCTATCGGCGCACGGCGCCCTTCCGCTTCTTCTATCAGTTGCAGAATGCGGTCGATCGCGCTGTTGCCCGGTTGTGACACGACGCGCAATTGCACGACCCGATCGACACATAGGCTGCCCGCCGCAATTTTTTCACCGGGCGTACGCTCAATGGGAACGGATTCGCCGGTCAGCGCGCTTTCATCAAAACTGGCATCGTTATTCAAGAGCTCCGCATCGGCGGGAAGCCGCCCACCGGGTGCGACTTCAATCACATCGCCGGGAACCAGACTGGCGACAGGCACGAGACGCCTTTGCCCGTTGACGATTGTCGTGGCGTCTTCGGGAAGCAGTGCCATCAGTGCCGTTACCCCCCGTCGTGCACGGTTTGCCGCGTAAGACTCCAGGTATTCGCCCAGCATAAACAGCAGTAAAATGACCGTGGCTTCGGTGGTGGCGCCAATTAAGAGCGCCCCGATGGAAGCCACGCTCATCAGCGTTTCAATTGCGAAGGGGGTACCGGAGCGAATGAGCTGCACCGCTTTTTTCAGGATCGGAACCAGCCCGACAATCGTGGTCGCGATAAACGCGATCTGCCCGCCGCGCTCGCTGAGCAGGGAAAATCCCCAGCTTGCAGCAGCCAGCAGAGTGAAAAGTAGTAAGAAACCATATTCATGTACGAAACGACGTACGGTCGACGTATCGGATGGTGTGAGGGGGAGTGCGGTGTCCTGCAGGGTGAACCCCGCTTGATGAACGGCATGTTGAACCTGAGGGCGAATATCGGAGTAGGCATCAACAACCAGTTTTTCGGTGGCGAACAGCACGTTGGCCTGTTCAATTCCGGTGAGACCTTTTACTGCATTTTCGATTTTACGTGCACAACTGGGACAATCCATCCCGCTGATTTTCCAGCTGAAACGCTGGTTTGATCGGGGCCTATCGCTGTCTCCGCCGTCGGGGTCGTCTGAATCCGCGCTACCGCCGCCGTCTGACGAATGCTGCTCTGTGCCACAGGCGGCCTGTCCCACGGCGTCAGACACGTGTTTGGTTGAACAGCAGCTGTGGTCTGCGTGATTCGAATGCTGCGAGTGTTCATTGCAGCAGCTTTTGGTGTTATGTGTGTTACGGTGCGGCGCGTGATGAACGCCGCTATTGCAGCAGGCTGATTTCTCAGCGCTGTGGCTATGCTGATGAGAGTGCATCTCTTCCTCCTGTGTTAGTGATAGCGATTCTCATAAAGAACTGTACAACGCCGCATAATACGGCGCCAGTATTTCAGTTATGTCATCAACCTTAAAAATAGAGAGAGCGAACGATCAGGAAGTGACCGCCAAAATAGCTCGCCGCCACCATCGCCTGATGGGCGCGGAACGGGAAACGATAGTGGTGAATCAGCCAGGCAGCATGGGCGATAAACAGCAGTACGGTACCCGTCAGCAAAGAGAAATTCGCGTTTGTCCCCAGCGCAAAATACCGCTCACCGGCAATCCAGACCATCATTGTCGTCATGATGATAAACGCGCAGGCGGGCCAGCGCTGTGCTTCCAACCGTCCCCAGATAATCGCGATCAGGATCGCGGCCAGAATGACGAGCGTTAATGCCAGCGGCCAGAAGAATGTGAGCGCGATTTGTCCGGTAAAAAAGCTAATGGTGTATAGCAGATGGGAGAGGAAATAAGCGCCAAACGCGTAAAGCAAACGCTGGGTTGGCAGCAACAGCAGGGTGTCTGCGACCAGTGTTGCCAGCAGCCCCAGCACAATCAGATAGCCCGGCACGCCGAGCAGCGGCGTCTGCCAGGCAAGTGCCAGCAGCAATAGCATCGTGACCGGTTTGAATAACCAACGCTGCCACGTTGGTCCACGGTAGCTGGCATCCACATACAACCAACCAGAAAAAAGCACAGCAATAAATGACCAAAGCATAGCGTGTCCTTTTTGTGTTTTTGTTTGTGTCAGAATAAAGATAAGCCGTTCTTTATTCAGTGTAGGGGATTGTGAGGAAGTTAAACAACATAGGGGCGAGACGGATGCGCCTTCTGTGAGCTTCATGTTATGTTGTCGCCTGTTTTTATTGTAGATGGGCGCCGTGAAGTCTCTGAAGGGAGCATTGTGTTGAATGAGTAATGAGTCCTCGCTTTATCGTATTCAATTTATAAACAACGGTAAGAATTACCAGCTTTACGTGCGTGAGCTGGTTCAGAGCAGCCTGTTCGGCTTTATTGAAATTGCCGACTTCGTGTTTGATAGCCAGTCTGCGGTATTGGTTGATCCGTCAACGGAGAAACTGAAAACGGAATTCTCCGGCGTGAGCCGCAGTTTTATTCCTCTACAGGCGATCATTCGCATTGATGCGGTGACGGAAAAAGGCAGCGCCCGTATTTCTGATTTAGGCGCTAACGTGACCGCGTTCCCTTATCTTCCCGGTAAGAAACCCTGATGAATGACTTCCCCTGGCTGTTGGTGTTGGCCGTTGGCGCGATTCTGGTGCTGGCGGCGCGGCAGTATCGACGCCAACGTGAGCGGGAAGCGCAGAATGATGCCGCTCCGCTGCGTATTGTGGCCGCAGAGGTGAAACACAAACGCGAATTTCCCCGTCATCGTCGTCGTGCGCGTGAGCATCAGGGGATGGCTGTCGAGGACATGCTTTATGAGGTTACGTTCAGGCCGATTGTCGGCGGCGCAACTATCACGCTGCGCCTTGAGAACGCGGATTATCACCAGCTTGATACCGGTATACAGGGATCGTTGCAGCTAAAGGGCACGCGCTTTATCCGCTTTGTGCCCCAGCAGAAGTAGCGGTTACGGCTTAGGCTGCTTTCTCTGCCACGCCAGCAGTTCAAACACGCCAAAAAGAAA
This sequence comes from Pectobacterium artocarpous, assembly GCF_046159765.1. Taxonomy (NCBI): domain Bacteria; kingdom Pseudomonadati; phylum Pseudomonadota; class Gammaproteobacteria; order Enterobacterales; family Pectobacteriaceae; genus Pectobacterium; species Pectobacterium artocarpous. The sequence goes on along the minus strand of NZ_JBJXVK010000011.1, from coordinate 79,011 downwards.
AATACGAGCCTGAAGCGCGCGGTTCAGCGCAGGATTGTCTTTCGGCTGGCTGGATTTTAGCAGCAGTAGTTGGAAACCATGCATCAGGATCATAAACACCATCGCCACGGTCATGAAGATATTTAACGGCCTGGGAAACGGCTGAACCAGGTTAAGCAACAAAAATCCCCACACGCCCAGCATCAGTAGCCTGCCAAGGTTAATCAAAATCATCTCTTACCCTTACGCTGCTGCGAAGATCATTGACGGATGTATAAACGATAGGCGACCTGACCCGCAATTTTCTCACGGTGCAGTTGCCAATTCTCCGGGATGGTCAGTTGCGCATTTTCCGCCTCGGTTTCCACGTAAATCCATGCGTCTGGCGTCAGCCAACCCTGTTGTTCCAGCAGGGCAAGCGTGTTGTTCAGCAGCGCTTTGCGAAACGGCGGATCGACAAACACGACCTCAAACGGCGTACCCGGCCGCTGCGCCAGCCAGCTCAGGGCATCTGTATTGACCACCTCGGCATTTTCCGCCCGCAGCAGCGCCAGATTTTGCGTTAATTGCTGGGCGACTGCACGTTCCATTTCCAATAATGTGGCGTGAGCAGCATAACGGGATAAGGCTTCCAGCCCAAGCGCGCCGCTGCCAGCAAAGCAGTCCAGACAGCGTGCCTGTTGAATGATGGGAGCCAGCCAGTTAAACAGCGTTTCCCGCACGCGATCGGTGGTGGGACGTAAACCGGGACTATCAGGAACCGGAAGTTTTCTGCCGCGCCATTGACCACCGATGATTCGGATTTGTCCGGCGGCTGACGATGCAATTTTTTTAGCCATAGCTCACAGGGTTATTGTTGTGCCGCATCATCATAGGTGGATACGGGCAGAAATTTCTGGCGCTATTCTAGCGGCGGTTACGTGTCGAGGGAATGTTAAGATGGATGTTAAGGCGTTTAAGCCAAAATTTTGTGCGGTCTGCTGTCTTCCGGTAACGCGCGGCGTTTGACACACTTCGTTACGGACATTGCCTTTCGTTACGAAGATTGCAGCTAACGAGTCGCATTGTCTGCCATTGCCTCCGTGTTGCTGTCGGCAGGAAAGTGTTAAACTTGTTGTTTAAATATGATTTTCATTGATTGATTCGCTGCGGTGAGCAGCGTGGAGCGCGATCGCACATGTCAAAAGAAAAGAAGCGCGGTTTTTTTTCCTGGCTGGGATTAGGGAAACAGGAAGAAAAACAACAAGAGCAGCCGCAAGAGAAGCCGATTGTTCAAGAGAAGATAGTTGTGGAAGAACAGCCGTCAGCGGCGGAGTTGGATGCCGCAGCATCGGCTCATCAGACCGTTGAGCACGCGCCGGAACTGGTAGCGAAACCACTGCCGGAAGAGCCTGTCTTTGAAGAAAAGATAAAGGCTGAAGAAGCGCCAAAGGTTGAAGCGGAAGCGCTGACCCAATCGGTCGCTGAGCGTGATGTTACCGCAGCGGCAGACGAGTCGGCCCTCGCTGTCCCGGAAGCTAACGTTTCTGAACCTATTACCTCTGAACCTATTATCTCTGAACCTGTTGTTTCTGCCCCCATCATTACCCCATCAGACGATCGTGATTCGTTCGATCATGATGTTATCGATCGCGGTGTCGCCGATCCGATCGTTGAGAGTGAGATCGCCGAAAGTACGACAGTGTCTGACGCGGAGCCGGATGTCGCGCAGCAGGAAGAACGAGCATACGAAGAACAAGAACCTACGCAGCCAGAGGATGTTCTGGTTGCTGCACAAGAGCAGGAACGTCCCACTAAAGAGGGGTTCTTCGCGCGCCTGAAACGCAGTCTGGTAAAAACACGCCAGAATCTCGGTTCAGGATTTATCGGATTGTTTCGCGGTAAGAAAATCGACGACGATCTATTTGACGAGCTGGAAGAACAACTGTTGGTCGCGGATGTCGGTGTCGAGACGACCCGCAAGATCATCACCAGCCTGACAGAGCACGCCAGTCGCAGCCAGTTGAAAGATGCTGATACGCTTTTTGTGAAGCTGAAAGACGAAATGGCGGAGATTCTTGCTAAGGTGGACGCCCCGCTGAATATCGAAGGCAAAACGCCTTATGTCATTCTGATGGTGGGTGTTAATGGCGTGGGCAAAACCACCACCATCGGGAAACTGGCGCGCCAGTTCCAGGCGCAGGGCAAATCCGTGATGCTGGCGGCGGGGGATACCTTCCGCGCGGCGGCGGTTGAGCAGCTTCAGGTCTGGGGACAGCGCAATAACGTGGCAGTAGTCGCGCAACATACGGGTGCAGATTCAGCATCGGTAATTTTTGATGCGATTCAGGCGGCAAAAGCGCGCGGTGTTGATGTCCTGATTGCGGATACCGCCGGTCGCTTGCAGAACAAAGCGCACCTGATGGAAGAGCTGAAAAAGATCGTGCGCGTAATGAAGAAGCTGGACGAAGACGCGCCGCATGAAGTCATGCTGACGTTGGATGCGAGCACAGGTCAGAACGCGGTGAGTCAGGCCAAATTGTTTAATGAAGCGGTTGGGCTGACTGGCATAACGTTGACTAAGCTGGATGGTACCGCGAAAGGCGGGGTGATCTTCGCCATTGCTGACCAGTTTGCTATTCCTATCCGCTATATTGGGGTGGGGGAAGGCATTGATGATTTACGGCCCTTCAAGGCCGATGATTTTATTGAGGCACTTTTTGCCCGAGAGGATTAAAACGGATGATTCGTTTTGAACAGGTCAGTAAAGCTTACCTCGGTGGGCGTCAGGCATTGCAAGGGGTAGATTTCCATCTGCGCCCTGCGGAAATGGCGTTCCTGACTGGCCATTCCGGCGCAGGGAAAAGTACCCTGCTGAAACTGATTTGTGGCATTGAACGTCCCAGTGCGGGTCAGATTTTGTTTGGCGGTCACAACATTAGCCGCCTGAAAAAACGTGAAGTCCCGTTCCTGCGGCGTCAGATCGGCATGATCTTTCAGGATCACCATCTGCTGATGGAACGTACAGTTTATGACAACGTCGCGATGCCGCTTATCATCGCGGGTGCCAGCAGTGAGGATATCCGTCGTCGCGTCTCCGCCGCACTGGACAAGGTGGGTCTGTTGGATAAAGCGAAAAACTATCCTATCCAGCTGTCCGGCGGTGAGCAGCAGCGCGTCGGCATTGCGCGTGCGGTGGTGAATAAGCCCGCAGTCTTGCTGGCGGATGAACCGACCGGCAACCTGGACGATGCGCTGTCAGAAGGCATTTTGCGCCTGTTTGAAGAGTTCAATCGCGTTGGCGTCACCGTCCTGATGGCGACGCATGATACCGGGCTGATCGCCCGCCGTAATTACCGTGTGCTGACGCTGTCGGATGGCCGCATGGTGGGGGGAAACCACGATGGCGAATAACGTCCGTAATGCGAAAAAGCCTGTCGCGAAAGCCAAAGCGCTGCGCGGCGGTTGGCAGGAACAGTGGCGCTATGCCTGGACGAATACGCTGGCGGATATGTTGCGCCAGCCGCTGGCGACGTTCCTGACCATCATGGTCATCGCTATCTCTCTGGCATTGCCCAGCATCTGCTATCTGGTGTGGAAAAACGTCAGTCAGGCTGCCTCGCAGTGGTATCCCTCACCGCAGTTGACGGTGTACCTGGATAAATCGCTGGACGATAACGCGGCGCAGGCGGTGATCACGCAACTTCAATCTGAAGAGGGCGTGGATAAGGTCAATTACCTGTCGCGCAACGAAGCGATGGGGGAGTTCCGTAACTGGTCTGGTTTTGGTGGCGCCCTGGATATGCTGGAAGAGAATCCTCTGCCAGCGGTAGCCATTATCACGCCGAAATTGAGCTTTCAGGATTCCAACACGCTGACGACGCTGCGCGATCGGGTGGCAGCGACGCAAGGGGTCGATGAAGTACGGATGGACGACAGTTGGTTTGCTCGGCTGGTGGCGCTGACCAATCTGGTTGGACAAATCTCCGCGACGATTGGCATCCTGATGGTGATTGCCGTCTTTTTGGTGATCGGCAATAGTGTGCGCCTGAGTATCTTTAGCCGTCGTGAAACGATCAACGTGATGAAGTTGATTGGTGCGACAGACGGCTTCATTCTGCGCCCGTTCCTGAACGGCGGCGCGGTGATGGGGGTGGGCGGTGCGCTGCTATCGCTGATTCTATCGCAGGCGCTGGTCTGGAAGCTGGATACGGTAGTTGCACAGGTCGCCTCCGTCTTTGGTACGACGTTCGCTGTCAAAGGGCTGAGCTGGGATGAATCCCTGCTGCTGCTGTTAGTGGCTGGCATGATTGGCTGGTTGGCCGCCTGGCTGGCAACGGTGCAACATTTACGCCGCTTTACACCGCAGTAAGCGTTTTCTGGTATCATTATCCCCTGTAATTCAGACCGTATTGCAGGGGAAATCTCCTCAGCGACATCTCTGCTTTGCGCTTCCCGCGATGTTTTCCCCTTGGTTTCTGGTGCGTTAACGGTTCGTTTTTCCCCGCTTGATCTCTGGCATGGGGTGAATAAAATGATAGGAACTTGCGAGCGAAATCACAGTCTGAATAGACAGCGTTTAGGATTTGAGTCAATACGCTTTTAAGATGCCGTGTGTTGCCATTTTCGCGCAAAACACGGCGGCAAAGCAGTGCTAAGATAATCGACTGCAATATGACGAGTAGAGCAACTGAGAGGGTTGAATGACCAAAGATATGCAAACTTTCGCTTTAGTTCCCCAGGGCAGTCTGGAAGGGTATATTCGTGCCGCCAATGCCTATCCGATGCTGACGGCGGAGGAAGAGCGGGCGCTGGCTGAACGGCTGCATTATCAGGGCGATCTGGATGCGGCTAAGCACCTGATTCTGTCACACCTGCGTTTTGTTATTCACGTTGCCCGTAATTACGCCGGCTACGGTCTGCCGCAGGCGGACTTGATTCAGGAAGGGAACATCGGCCTGATGAAAGCGGTACGTCGCTTTAACCCTGAAGTGGGCGTGCGTCTGGTCTCTTTCGCCGTGCACTGGATCAAAGCAGAAATTCATGAATACGTGCTGCGTAACTGGCGTATCGTGAAAGTCGCGACCACAAAAGCGCAGCGTAAGCTGTTCTTTAACCTGCGCAAGACGAAAACGCGCCTCGGTTGGTTTAATCAAGACGAAGTCGAACTGGTGGCACGTGAACTTGGCGTGACCAGCAAAGATGTGCGCGAAATGGAATCCCGCATGGCGGCGCAGGACATGACGTTCGATCCCACGCCGGAAGAAGATTCGCACGATGGTAAGGCGATGTCGCCGATGCTTTACCTACAGGATAAATCGTCTGATTTTGCCGATGGCATCGAAGAAGATAACTGGGAAACGCATGCGGCGGATAAGCTCACCTATGCGCTGGAAGGTCTGGATGAGCGTAGTCAGCATATCATTCGCGCGCGCTGGCTGGATGATGACAACAAATCCACCTTGCAGGAACTGGCCGATGAATACGGCGTTTCCGCAGAGCGCGTGCGTCAGTTAGAAAAGAATGCGATGAAAAAACTGCGAGCGGCGATAGAAGCCTAATTGCGCTTATCGTCTCTTTCTGTAGCGACCGGGTAATGCCCGGTCGTTTTGTTTTTTGTCTGCTGTGAATGTCAGGCTGTAGCACTTTATTTATGGTTTATTTGGATTGATCTCGTCAAGAATCAGCCGCGTTTCTTTCCTGCGAATATAGCGCCAACCGCCGGATACCGGTGAGAAACCGCAGGAAACCATAAACCGCGCCAGCACTTCCTCTTTGATTGCGGCATGATTTGCCGTGGCCAACCACCATTCGTTCACTTCAGGCAATTGACGACGCGCTTCATCAATCAGAAACTGTCCTATACCCCGCCGCCTTGTGACTTCACGTACCATCAGATCACTCAGTTCCGCGTAGTCCCCTGCAATTTCGACCAGCATACCTCCAAGTAACCGATCGTTAAAACGAGCGGCAAAGAGTCGTCGAGTCGGTTTTAGTCCTGCTTCTAATAAATCAATGTTTTGATGCGGCCAGATTTTTTCCAGGTCAATTTTGTCCTGGGGGCTGAATTGGGTGAGGCATTCAACGGTGAGTTTCATTTTTATCGGCACTCCATCATATGAGTGAAGAATAATGTAGTTGTTTTGTAGTAGATCAGTTGTGTAATTTGATCGCTATGGTTAATAGGTCAAATGTTTTTCTTGTTCTTTGTTTTTCGAGTAATCCATCAACAATTAATGCATAAAGTAGAATGTATGACTATATATAAATTAAATTCTGGATTTTTAATCTAGTGTTTTGTGCTGTTTGCTCCGCTTGTTTCTGACAGTGTGAGTTGATTTGCAGCATAATATTCCTGTTTAATAATATGAAAAATAAAGCCTTATTAGAAATCATTACTAATAATAACCTAAGCCTTTCTTACTTATAAGAAAATAGCGGGTTATGGCAGAAGGCGGTCAGGTTTTCGGCAATATCCATAATGACAGATGGGGTAAAAAGAATGAAATTCAGTAAAGGTAAAGTATTGCTGATGGGTTGTATGGCTGTGGCGTTTAGCCATGCGGTCAATGCTGCCGATATTAAGGTTGCGGTTGTTGGCGCAATGTCTGGCCCGGTTGCCCAGTATGGCGATATGGAGTTTATTGGCGCGCGTCAGGCTATTGCGGATATCAACGCAAAAGGCGGCATAAACGGTAACAAACTGGTTGGCGTTGAATATGATGACGCGTGCGATCCCAAGCAGGCGGTTGCCGTAGCGAACAAGATCATCAATGACGGTATCCGTTATGTGATTGGCCATCTGTGTTCCTCCTCTACGCAGCCTGCGTCTGATATTTATGAAGAAGAAGGTGTGATCATGATTACGCCTGCGGCAACCAACGCCGATCTGACCACGCGCGGCTACAAAATGGTGCTACGTACGACGGGGCTGGATTCCGATCAGGGACCTACCGCGGCCAAGTACATCGTCGAAACCATCAAACCTCAGCGCATCGCTGTCGTTCATGACAAGCAGCAATATGGCGAAGGTCTGGCCCGCTCTGTTCAGGATAGCCTGAAAAAAGCCGGTGCGAATGTTGTACTGTTTGAAGGTGTGACGGCGGGTGACAAAGATTTCTCTACGCTGGTTGCCCGTCTGAAGAAAGAGAACGTCGATTTCGTCTATTTCGGCGGCTACTACCCGGAAATGGGGCAAATTCTGCGCCAATCGCGTCAGGCTGGCATGACGACCAAGTTCATGGGGCCGGAAGGCGTGGGTAACTCCTCGCTGTCCAACATCGCGGGCGATGCGTCTGAAGGCATGTTGGTCACGCTGCCGAAGCGTTACGATCAGGTGCCTGCTAACCAACCGATTGTGGATGCGCTGAAAGCCAAGAAACTGGACCCAACGGGTCCGTTCGTCTGGACGACCTATGCCGCGCTGCAATCGCTGACCACTGCGATGACACGTACGGGGAGCGATGAGCCAGAAAAACTGGTTGCGGATCTGAAAGCGAAATCCGTGGATACCGTAATGGGACCATTAAGCTGGGATGCAAAAGGCGACCTGAAAGGGTTTGAATTTGGCGTATTTGAGTGGCACAAAGACGGTACGTCCAGCGCAGTGAAATAATCACCATGCCGTAGGCGGGTAACGGATGAATGTGCCGTTGTCTGCCTCTTCGGCGCGAGGAGCATTCTCCGCCCTCTGCGTGTGTACTAATAATAATTCCTCAATACCGAGCCCCCGTTGCCGCAAGGCGCGGGGGCAGCATTTAAGGTTAAGGTATGTCCGAGCAGTTCCTTTACTTTTTTCAGCAGATGTTCAACGGCCTGACGTTGGGCAGCACTTATGCGCTGATCGCCATTGGCTACACCATGGTTTACGGCATTATCGGCATGATTAACTTCGCGCACGGCGAAGTGTATATGATCGGTAGCTATGTCTCCTTTATTGTGATTGCGGCCCTGATGATGATGGGCATTGATGCTGGCTGGCTGCTGATTGGTACCGCTTTCATTGCCGCCGTGGTCATTTCCAGCGCCTACGGCTGGAGTATCGAACGGGTGGCCTACCGGCCGGTTCGAACGTCAAAGCGCCTGATTGCGCTGATTTCCGCCATCGGGATGTCAATTTTCTTGCAAAACTACGTCAGCCTGAATCAGGGCTCACGTGATGTGGCGTTGCCGAGTCTGGTGACTGGCCAGTGGGTGCTGGGTGAAAGCAATGGCTTTGCCGCGACCATTAGCGCCATGCAGTTGATCATCTGGATTGTTACGTTCCTCGCCATGCTGGCGCTGACGTTGTTCATTCGCTATTCCCGTATGGGACGCGCCTGCCGCGCCTGCGCGGAAGACCTGAAAATGGCGAGTCTGCTGGGTATCAGCACCGATCGCGTCATTTCCCTGACCTTCGTTATCGGCGCGCTGATGGCCGCCGTTGCCGGTGTGCTGCTGGGGCAGTTTTACGGCGTCATCAACCCCTATATTGGCTTTATGGCCGGGATGAAAGCCTTTACTGCTGCGGTACTGGGTGGGATCGGCAGTATTCCTGGCGCGATGATTGGTGGGCTGATTCTGGGCGTAGCCGAAGCGCTGACGTCCGCGTACCTGAGCACGGAATACAAAGATGCGGTGTCATTTGCGCTGCTGATTGTGGTGCTGCTGGTGATGCCGACTGGCATTCTGGGTCGCCCGGAGGTTGAGAAAGTATGAAACAGCTCAACCTATTTAACGCGCTGGTTTCCGCGTTCATGCTGCTGGTGCTTGCCTCGTTCTTAATGGGCATGCAACTGGCGCTGGATGGCACCAAACTGGTGGTGCGCGGTGCCGATGAAGTTCGCTGGTACTGGATTGGCGCAGGCTGTATCGTGGTGTTCTTCTTCCAACTGATCCGCCCGTTCTTCCAGCAAAGCATCAAGAAATTTTCCGCGCCGTCGCTGGTGCTGCCGAGCTTTGATGGCAGTACGCCGCGACAGAAGGTATTGGCTGCGGCCTTGATTATCGCCGCTATTGCCTGGCCGTTTCTGGTGTCGCGCGGTACGGTGGATATCGCCACTCTCACGCTGATTTACGTGATGCTGGGTCTGGGTTTGAATGTGGTGGTTGGCCTGTCCGGCCTGTTGGTATTGGGCTATGGCGGGTTTTACGCCATCGGCGCGTATACCTATGCGCTGCTGAACCACTATTACGGATTGGGCTTCTGGGAAAGCCTGCCGCTGGCGGGCATGACGGCGGCGCTGTCCGGCTTCCTGCTCGGTTTCCCGGTGCTGCGTTTGCGCGGCGACTATCTGGCGATTGTAACGCTTGGGTTCGGCGAGATTGTTCGTATCCTGTTGCTGAATAACACCGAAATTACTGGTGGCCCGAACGGCATCAGCCAGATCCCTAAACCGACGTTCTTTGGTCTGGAATTCAGCCGCAGCGCGCGCGATGGCGGTTGGGATACGTTCCACAATTTCTTCGGCCTACAATATGACCCCAGCGACCGTATTATCTTCCTGTATCTGGTTGCGCTGCTGCTGGTCGTGCTGACGCTGTTTGTGATTAACCGCCTGCTGCGGATGCCGTTGGGGCGTGCGTGGGAAGCGCTGCGTGATGATGAAATCGCCTGTCGCTCTCTGGGCCTGAGTCCAACGCGCATCAAGCTGACGGCCTTTACTATCAGCGCCGCGTTCGCAGGTTTTGCCGGTACGCTGTTTGCCGCGCGTCAGGGCTTCGTCAGCCCGGAATCGTTCACGTTCGCTGAGTCTGCCTTTGTGTTGGCCATTGTCGTACTGGGCGGAATGGGATCGCAGTTTGCGGTCATTCTTGCGGCAGTCCTGCTGGTGGTGTCCCGCGAACTGATGCGCGATCTGAATGAATACAGCATGTTGTTGCTGGGTGCATTGATGGTTCTGATGATGATTTGGCGTCCGCAAGGTCTGCTGCCGATGAAGCGTCCTGAGATGAAGTTGAAAGTCGCGAAGAAGGAAGAGCAAGCATGAGCACGCAGCCACTATTATCAGTCAGAGGTCTGATGATGCGTTTTGGCGGCCTGCTGGCGGTCAACAACGTTGAAATGGATATTCATGCTGGCGAAATCGTCTCGTTGATCGGCCCGAACGGGGCGGGGAAAACCACGGTCTTCAACTGCCTGACCGGTTTTTATCGCCCGAGCGGCGGCACCATCATGCTTCGCGATCGTCATCTGGAAGGGCTACCGGGACAGGCTATTGCCCGCATGGGCGTGGTACGTACGTTCCAGCACGTTCGCCTGTTTCGTGAAATGACGGTGGTGGAAAACCTGCTGGTGGCGCAACATCAGCACCTGAAAAGCGGCGTGTTTGCCGGGCTGTTGAAAACGCCGGGCTTTCGTCGTGCGGAAGTGGATGCGCAAGAACGCGCCGCAGTATGGTTGGAGCGTATCGGCCTGCTGGATTTAGCGAACCGTCAGGCGGGGAATCTGGCTTACGGCCAACAGCGTCGGCTGGAAATTGCCCGCTGTATGGTGACGCGGCCTGAGCTGCTGATGTTGGATGAGCCTGCGGCCGGTCTGAACCCGAAAGAAACTGACGAGTTAAACCAGTTGATTGCGGAACTGCGCGATAGCCATCAGGTATCGGTGCTGTTGATTGAACACGATATGAAGCTGGTCATGGGGATTTCCGACCGGATTTATGTCGTCAATCAGGGCACGCCGCTGGCACAGGGTACCCCAGCTGAAATTCGTAACAACCCGGATGTCATTCGTGCCTATCTGGGTGAAGGATAACGTTTATGCTGTCATTACATCAGGTTTCGGCCCACTACGGAAAAATTCAGGCGCTGCACCAGGTTAGCCTGCATATTCATCAGGGCGAGATTGTTACGCTGATCGGCGCGAACGGCGCCGGTAAAACCACGCTGCTGGGCACGCTGTGCGGCGACCCACGCGCGACGGAAGGTACTATCACGTTCGACGGTAAGGACATCACGAACTGGCAGACCGCGCAAATTATGCGTGAAGCGATCGCGATTGTGCCGGAAGGTCGTCGCGTCTTTTCCCGCATGACGGTGGAAGAAAATCTGGCGATGGGGGGATTCTTTGCCGATCGCGAGCAGTATCAGGAGCGTATTGCGCGTGTCTACGATCTGTTCCCACGCCTGTATGAGCGCCGCGCTCAGCGTTCCGGTACCATGTCCGGCGGTGAGCAGCAGATGCTGGCGATTGGCCGTGCGCTGATGAGCCAGCCGCGTCTACTGCTATTGGACGAACCATCGCTGGGACTGGCGCCGATTATCATTCTGCAAATCTTCGATACCATCCAACAGTTGCGTGAAGAGGGCATGACCATCTTCCTGGTAGAGCAAAACGCCAATCAGGCGTTGAAACTGGCTGACCGAGGTTATGTGCTTGAAAACGGCCATGTCGTGTTGGAAGATACCGGTGCGGCATTGTTAGCTAATGAAGCGGTACGTTCGGCCTATCTGGGCGGATAATAATTAGAGCAGATCGACCCTGAATCATTCGGGTTGCGGAAAGCCAACGGGCATACCGCGTGAAGGATGACGGGAGAATCGCTATCGGGCCGGTTTACCGGCCTGTTTCGTAAAAGGGTTAAGAAGATATGGCCATTGAAGGGTTGCTCGCGCACCGCATCGCTCAGTTGAAAAGTTCCGCCATCCGTGAGCTACTGAAACACAGCAAGATGGAAAACATTATTTCGCTGGCTGGCGGAATTCCATCAGATGCCTTGTTTGATTTCGAAGGGTTAAATCAGGCCACGCAGTTAGCGATTACCGAACAGCCGAAAACGGCATTTCAGTATGGTTTAACGGAAGGCAGCAGCGTGCTGCGCGATCGCATTGCCGATCTGTGCGCGGTACGTGGGGTAAAAACGCGCGGCGACGATATCGTCGTGACGGCAGGTTCGCAGCAGGCGTTGGACCTGATTATGCGCGCGATGGTCGATCCAGATGACGTGTTTGTCGTTGAGCGCCCGACTTATTTGGCGGCGCTGCAAACGCTGGAACTGGCGCAGGCGCAGGTGATGTCTGTATCATCCGATGCCAACGGCATGGTGGTCGATGAGCTGGAGGCACTGCTGAAGAAACAGCGCATCAAAGGCGTTTATATCGTCCCTAATTTTGGTAACCCAAGCGGTGTTACGCTGAGCTATGAACGTCGCCTGCAACTGATTCAGTTAGCGGAACGCTACGGTTTTGTCATCATCGAAGACGATCCCTACGGCGAGCTGCGTTTCACCGAAGAGCGCAACCCGACGCTGTTCCAATTGGCGCAAGATAAGCTGGGTAGCACGGAATACGTGCTCTATACCTCTACCTTCTCGAAAGTGCTGGCTCCGGGGCTGCGTCTTGGCTGGGCGATTCTGCCGGATTGGCTGCTGCACAAAGTGGCGATTATCAAACAGGCCGCTGACCTGCACGCTAGCTCATTGTCGCAGACCGTCGCGGAATGCTATCTGGGGCTGGGCCGTCTGGATTCGCAGATCGAGAAGATTCGCCACGCCTATAAACACAAGGGCGAACTGCTGGCACATCTGGTCGAGAAGGAACTGGGGGATGTGATCACCTTCAACCAGCCGAAAGGTGGAATGTTCCTGTGGGCGAAATTCCGTCAGGACGATTTCAACACGACGGAATGGCTGAAGAAGACGCTGGAGCAGGGCGTTGTCTTTGTTCCGGGCGAGTTCTTCTTCCCAGACAATATTGATTACTCAACGCTGCGTCTGTCCTTCGCGACGGCAACGGATGAGCAAATGCATGAAGCGGTAGCACGCCTGCGTCGCGCGCTGTAAGCGCCGATAACGGGTTGCCTGTTAATGTGAAAAAACCGCTGATATTTCAGCGGTTTTTTATACGCGTAGCGCTAATCGGGAACGTTAAAAGGTTTCCCAGTTTTGGCTATCGTTCCCAGTGTTGCGTTTAGGGTTTGCGAGAGCGTGTTTTGCGCTGTCAGGTGTTTTCAACGGCGGCGCAAGGCGCTGTGACGATCCGCCTTCAACGATGAAGACTCTCATCAGTTCAACCAGATGGGCCGCCTGATCGCTCAGGCTATCGGCGGCGGATGCGGATTGCTCAACGAGCGCGGCGTTCTGCTGCGTGACCTGGTCGAGTTGGTTCACGGCATCATGAATCTGCGAGACGCCGGACTCTTGTTCTTGAGTCGTGACGCCAATTTCGTTAATCAGATCGGCAACGTGGCGTGCCTGACGAACCAGTTCTTCGATTGTCGTTCCGGCATCGCTGACCAGTGCAGAACCCGCCTCAACTTTCTCGACGCTGTGGCCAATCAGCTCTTTGATCTCTTTAGCGGCGGTGGCGGAGCGCTGTGCCAGAGAACGAACTTCGCCTGCGACTACGGCAAAGCCACGGCCTTGCTCACCTGCCCGTGCGGCTTCTACCGCGGCGTTGAGCGCCAGAATGTTGGTCTGGAAGGCGATGCCGTCAATGACGCTGATGATGTCGCCAATTTTATGCGAGCTGTCGGTAATTTCTTTCATAGTGACAACGATATTACCAACGGCTTCACCGCCTTTAGCCGCCGTATTGCTGGCGGCTTGCGCCAACTGAGCGGCATTACGCACGGTATCTGAATTCTGACGTACGGTTTGGCTCATCTCTTCCATTGAGGCGGCGGTTTGTTGCAGATTGGCCGCCTGCTCTTCCGTACGCTGGCTAAGATCGGTACTGCCTGCGGCGATCTGGCTGGCGCCGGTGGCGATAGATTCACTGCTCTCACGTACCTGTTCAACAATGCCGCTCAGGCTTTTGCGCATCGCATTCATAGTGGCCAGCATGCTGTGGTTATCGCCGGGACGCAGATTGATCGCGGCGGCCAGATTTCCCTGCGCAATGGCCTGTGCGATCTGAGCGGCATAAGCCACTTCGCCCCCCAATAGCCCTTTAATCGTGCGGGTAATCAGCACGGAAACCAGAATACCGACCAGCACCGCAATCGCGGCGAAGATAATCAGCGTGTTACCGTCTCGATGTGCTTCCTGCATGGCGTTTGTCGTCATGTCCTGCGTCCGCTTTTTCTGGAATTGCGCCATGCTATCCAGTGCGGCGAAAACCGGTACCTGCCTCACCTGCATCTCATTGACCATGATCTGCACAGCACGCGCTCTTTCTTCTGCGTTTTCGGACAAGCCGAGTTCAACCGCTTTATTCACGGCATCCCGATAAGCCGGGCGAGCCTGCGTCAGACTCTCCAGCGAGTTGCGGGTTTCTGGTTCGGATAGATGCTCATACAGCTTGGTCAGCGTTTCAGTATTGCGGGCAATTTGCTGATCGATCAGGCGCTTTTCTTCCTGAATACGGTTCCTGTCATCGGTCAGGCCAATATTACGCACGGAACGTGCCACGGCATCAAAGCCGCTCTTGGCATCGTGTATCAGGATGAGGCTGGCCAGATTTTTTTCGGACAGCGATTCAATATCTTTACCTAGATCGACCAAATTGAAGCGCCCCAGAACGGCGACCATCAGACCGATGATGATGACAGAGGCGAAGCCGGTACCCAACATGGCGCCGAGCTTCATTTTTTTCAGGAGAGTCAGCATATTCCTCAAATCCTTTTTCTTGTTATGGGTAACACGTTGTTTGAAATAGGCCGTACGAACTATTTCGATCGCGATAGCGGAATTCAGATTGATATACACGCCATACGTCAAGTTGACAGTACAATTGGCGAGGTAAACACGTTGCCGCCGCGTTGCAACTGGTATAGAACAGTGGTTTAGGCTAGACAGATACATTATTCCATTAGCTATTGTATAGGATTTCTTGTTTCATCCACTTAGAAAGCATGGCGGTAAATTTGCGGCAATTGTTGGCATTAAAGGGGGGACAGATAGGATAAGGATCAATATAAAAAGAAGGATAGTTGGCTAATTTTACAGTTTAATTTAATGGTGATCAGGCGAAATAAGTGGTGCTTTCCCCGCACCTTAAACAATGCGGGAAGAGCGCCGTTTGGCATCAGAGACTTAAAACGATTCCCAATCCTGCGAATTGTTTTTCCCAACAGTGTGGGGAGCCAGTCTCAGCGTCTGTGTGGCCTGGTACGGTGTTTGAGGTCGTACGGTCTGAACGGGCGTGTTACCTAAACGGAAAACGCTCATCAGTTCGACCAAACGACGGGCCTGTTCGCTCAGGCTGTCAGCGGCTGTCGCCGACTCTTCGACGAGCGCCGCATTCTGCTGGGTGACAGCATCTAGCTGATTCACTGCATCATTGACCTGAGAAATACCCTGTGACTGTTCACGGGTCGTCACGCCAATCTCATTAAGCAGTTCCGCAACGCGATGCACCTGCTTGACGATTTCACCCATCGTTACACCTGCGTCGTTGACCAACAGAGAACCCGCCTCGACTTTAGCTACACTTTCTTCGATCAGCTCTTTAATCTCTTTCGCTGCGGAAGCGGAACGCTGCGCCAGAGAACGCACTTCTCCTGCTACAACCGCAAAGCCACGTCCTTGCTCGCCCGCTCGGGCGGCTTCTACGGCGGCGTTGAGTGCCAGGATGTTGGTTTGAAAGGCGATACCATCAATAACACCGATAATATCGCCAATTTTATGCGAACTGGCGGTAATATCTTCCATTGTGGTCACAACATTGTTGACCACATCACCGCCTTTACTGGCTGTCGTGCTGGCTGATTGCGCCAGCTCGGATGCCAGATTAACGGTATCCGTGTTTTGTTTAATTGTCGTATTCATCTGCTCCATCGATGCGGCCGTCTCTTGCAGGTTAGACGCCTGCTCCTCTGTACGTTGGCTGAGATCGGTATTACCGGTAGCAATCTGATTTGCGCCCGTTGCGATGGATTCACTGCTTTGTCGTACCTGATCTACTGTCTGGCTTAAGCTGTCACGCATTTGTGCCATTGCTGCCAGCACGCTGCGGTTATCGCCGGGAGTCAGTTCGATGGCGAGCGCCAGATTACCTTGTGCAACCTGCTGGGCAATCTCAACGGCGTAAACAGGTTCGCCGCCGAGCTGTTTCTTGATGCGTCGCGTAATGCTCCAGGCAATCAGCGCACCTAAAAGTGCTGCCAATCCAGCAGCAATCAACATCAGCGTCCCGGCATTGGTTGCCTGGCGATCCGACGTATCCGCGGTTTCTACGGTTAAATTTTTCTGAACGGCGATCATCTCATCAAGCGCTTTAAATACGTCGTCTTGTGTATCGCGCATTTCGGTAAATATCATCTTGCGTGCGGCTTCGCTTTGTCCCGAAAGGCCCAGATTGATGGCTTTGTTCAGTGCCTCACGGTAGGCCGGACTGAGCGACATCAAATTCTGAACGTGTTCGCGTGCTTCTGGAGAAACTGCGCGAGTGTATAACGCCTCCAGTATTTCCAGGTTTTGCTCTTGCAAGCTTTCAATTCGCTGATGTTCTTGCTCCATTTCATGATGGTTGTCCATCAACGCAATGTTTCGCACGGCGCGTGAAATCGTATTCACATTGTCTTTGACGTCCTGCATTTGCAGTAGGTTGGTGAGGCGAATCTGCGACAGAAGCTGGATATTGCCGCCGAGCTCGGATAGCTGCATACGGCCAAACAGCGCCACAAGACAGCCAACAATAATGACAAAGGTGAAACCCGTACCGAGCATCGTTCCCAGTCTCATATTTTTTAACATATTCATCGTATTCCTTGGTGGGTAATTCTGTTTACAGAAAGAAATCTATTTCTTTTCTACGAAAGCGTGTTGTGAAAATGCCTGTAAGGGTAGTTCGAAAAGAAGCAATCGGTGGCTTTATCTCTGATTTATTCTTCTGGCTGAGAATTTGATGTGCTAATGCAGAGCTGATCTATCACTATAAGGTGGTGAGAAAAAAGACGAGGGTTGGATAAGCGGGTAAAATGCCCATTAATCGTTAGATTGATAGTTATTATTTATTGTATGTATTTTCTTGATCGGAAATTGCTATTGATTTGATGATTTTCAGAATGAAAATATTTTCCCCCTAAAGGGAACCGCCAGCGACGATGCGTGCTGGCGGTATTATGCTTAAAATACCAGCCACAATGACCAAGTAAAGAGGAACCCGGCCAGGCCGAGGATCGTGGTCAGCACCGTCCAGGTGCGCAGGCCATCGGCGACGGACAGCCCCAGATACTTGGTGACGATCCAGAAGCCGGAGTCATTAACGTGTGACAATCCCAATCCACCAAAGCAGGCAGAGAGCGTCACCAGTACCAGTTGCATCTGGTTCAGACCGCTGACGGCTTCGCTCAGCAAGCCACAGGTGGTGAGAATGGCGACAGTGGCGGAACCTTGTGAAGCACGCAGCGCCAGCGACAGAATAAAGGCAGCAGGCACCAGCGGCAGGTGAATGCTGGTCAGCGTATCCGCCAGCGCTTTACCAATGCCCGACTCCACCAGCACTTTACCGAACACACCACCCGCACCGGTCACCATAATGACCATCGCGGCGGCAGGCATGGCATCGCCCATCACACCGCTGGCTTTCTCCAACGACCAACCGCGACGCAGGGCAATCAGCCAGAACGCCAAAGCCAGTGCAATCAGCAGCGCCACGGCGGGAGAACCGACCAGCGACATCACATTACGTACCGGGTGTCCGGCAGGCAGAATGGTCGCGGACACGGTGCCGAGCATAATGATGGCGATAGGAATCGCGATCAGCGCGGCGATCAGTCCAGCCGAGGGAGCCGATACGGGCGCGGTGTCAGGCGTCGTATCTTCCGGTTTTGCCAGCTGTAACTGCTCTAGCACTTCGACGGAAAGTGCGTACTTGCGGCGGTTCATGGCTTTGGCAGCCCAGTAGCTGATGATGCCGACAGGAATCGACACCAGCAGACCAATGATGGTCAACCAGCCGATATCCGCATTCAACAGGCCAGCGGCAGCAACCGGGCCGGGGTGAGGCGGCAGCGCGACGTGCACTGTCAGCATCACGCCTGCGACGGGCAAACCGAATTTAATCGGGGAGACTTTCGCGACTTTCGCAAAGCCGTAAATAATCGGAGCGAGAATAATAAAGCCAACATCGAAAAAGACCGGAATACCCAGAATAAAGGCGGCGATAGTTAATGCCGCCACCATTAATCCCGGCCCCATTAATTGGGCAAAGCGGTGCGCTAAGGATTCCGCGCCGCCGGACACTTCGATCATTCTGCCCAGCATGGCACCGAGGCCGATAATAATCGCCACCGAACCGAGAATACCGCCCATGCCGGAAGTAATCACTTTCATTACGTCGCCAGTGGGAATACCCGTTGCTAATGCGACGAGCAAGCTGACGACCAGCAGCGCGACAAAGGGCTGAATTTTAAATTTAATGACCATCAGCAGCAGGAGTAATACCCCGGCGATAGCGATGCAGAGTAAGAGCGAGGTGGCCATATTCTTATCCTCATTGACCCATTTTGCAATTCAGAGGCTGAAAAGGTAGTGGGTTATTGTTTTATTTGAAGAAAAGGGTGACCTGACTCCCGCACTGAAATAATGCGGGAATCTGACCTTTTCTCGTATTTTATAAATATTTCTCTGGTGTTTATTTGTTATAAAAAGAGCAATGATTTATTTATTCAGATAGGGTTTAGCCCATCCCAACCCGTCTTCGGTTTTACCGCGTGGGTTATATTCACAGCCAACCCAGCCGGCATAATTCACGCGATCCAACTCGGCAAAGATGAACGGATAATTAATTTCTCCTTCATCGGGCTCATGGCGGGCAGGCACCGAAGCAATTTGAATATGTCCGATGCGGCCATCCAAATCGTGAATAATTTGCGTCAGGTTGCCATCGACAATTTGCGCATGGAAGAAATCCAACTGGATGTAAACATTAGGCCTATCGATCAAATTGGCTAATTCCAGCGCCTGATACTGGCTGGCGAACAGATAATTGGGTTTCACCTTCGTGCTCAGTGCCTCAATCATGATATTGATGCCGTGCGGCGCAAACTTATCGGCGGCGTAGCGCAGGTTATCGATAAAGGTTTGCTGGTAGGCGGCGCGGTCTTCACCGGGTGGGACGACGCCGCCCATCACCAGCACCGAAGGGCAATTCAGCGCCAGCGCATATTCCAGAGCGTTATCGATATCCCGGTGAGCATCTTCAATACGGTCGGGCAGGGCTGAGACGCCCCATTCGCCTGCGGCAACATTGCCGGGCGCAGTATTGAACAACACCTGCTTTAAGCCATTTTCCCGCAGTTTTTCCGCTAGCAGTGGTGCCGGATATTCATAAGGAAACAGGTACTCGACCGAGGTGAAACCTGCATCGGCAGCGGCTTTGAAACGATCGAGAAACGGCACGTCGGTAAACAGCATAGAAAGATTGGCAGCAAACTTAGGCATGGTTAACTCCTCGGCTCATCAAGAGAGCTCGGTAATTTCGTCAGCGGTGAGGTAGCGAATTTTTCGATCACCGAGAATAAAAATCAGCTTGGCGGTTTCTTCCAGCTCTTCCATGTTGTCCGCCGCCGCACGCAGATCCTTACCGGTGACGACGGGGCCGTGGTTAGCCAACAGGAACGCTTTATAGCGCGAAGCCAGCTTCGCCAGATCCTCGCCTAGCCGCGCATCGCCGGGACGGTAATAAGGGACGACGGGCACTTTACCAACGCGCATCACCACATAGGGCGTGAACGGCTTGATAACATCCTGCGTATCCAGCCCTTCCAGACACGAGAGCGCGGTCAGATAGGTGCTGTGCAGGTGTACGATCGCCTTGCACTCGGGATCGTTACGGTAAATCGACAGGTGAAAACTGACCTCTTTCGACGGTTTATCGCCAGAGATCCACTCGCCGTTCATGCTGACTTTGGACAGCCGATTTGCATCCAGTTCACCGAGGCAGGAGCCGGTCGGTGTTGCCAACAGCGTGCCGTCATCCAGTAGCAGCGAGAGGTTGCCCGCTGAACCGGTGGCGTAGCCGCGCTGGAAAAAGGACGCGCCCAGCTTGACCATTTCCGCGCGTGCGCGCTGCTCGTTGTTCAGCGCAGTTTCGGTGCTGTGGTGTTTTTCACTCATGCGGCAAACTCCTTTTGGGCGCGGGCAAAAAAGTCTTCATCACCAAAATTGCCGGATTTCAGCGCCAGCGAGAGCGGGTGATTGGTAGAACGCACCCACGGCACGCCGGGAGAAATGGATGGCCCGATATGGAACGCGTGAATGCCCAGCGTTTGTACCACGATGCTGGAGGTTTCCCCGCCCGCAATGATGAAGCGCTGGAAGCCATCCTGCTGAAGCTGGCGGGCGACGGCGGCAAACAGTTTCTCCACCGCCTGACTGCTGGCTTCTGCGCCCCAGCGCTGCTGAATCTGCGCCAGTTCGTCGGGTGATGACGTGGCGTATAGCAGCGGCGCGAGTGCGTCATCACGATGTGCTTTTACCCAGTCGGCCAGTTCCTGCACGTAGGCTTGCTGGGCATCATCGCTTTCCAGACAGCGAGCGACGTCAATCGCGCGACCCGCTGCCTGTTTCAAGTAATGAGCGACCTGCTTGTTGGTCATCACTGAGCAGGAGCCGGACAGCACAACGCCTGCGCCGGATTGTGGCTTGCCTGCCTCGGTGGCGGAACCGGTTTGTTTTGTTGAGTCTGCCAACTGACGTGCCAGACCAATCGCCAGGCCGGAACCGCCAGTGACCAGTTTCATGTCGCGCAGCGCTTCACCCTGTGTTAGCAGGTGTTGTTCGTTCAACGTATCCAGCACCACATAGCGCATACCCTGTTCTTTCAACTGTGCCAGCCGCTGTTTGACGGCTTCCACGCCCTGATCCATCACGGCATACGGCACCAGACCGCATTGCCCCGCCGCCTGCTGTTCCATGACGCGCATCAGGTTGCTGTCCGTCATCGGTGTAACCGGATGGTGGCGCATCCCGGATTCTGACAACAGCTGATCCATCACGAATAAATGCCCTTGATAGACGGTTCTGCCGTTCACCGGCAGCGCTGGAGAGATGATGGTCTGCGTTTCACCGAGCTGTTCCAACAGCGCATCGGTTACCGGACCGATGTTGCCTTTCGCGGTGCTGTCGAAGGTGGAGCAATATTTAAAGTAGAACTGCTGGCAACCCTGCTGTTGCAGCCACGCCAGCGCCTTGAGGGAATCCGCCACCGCCTGCTCCGCCGGGCAAGAACGCGATTTCAGGCTAATGACCACAGCCTGCGTCTCAACCTTAAAATCGGACGGCGGCACACCGTTGAGCTGTACGGTCGGCAGCCCGTTGTTCACCAGAAAGCTGGCGATATCCGTGGCACCGGTAAAATCGTCTGCAATTACACCTAGCTTGATCATGGCGCCTCCTTCTTTTCCGGCAGCGTAATGCCGTTGAAAATCTTGATGACCGCGCTGTCGTCTTCTTTACCGAATCCGGCATTGCTGGCAGCAGTGAACATGTTGAACGCGGTAGAGGCCAACGGCAGCGGGAAGTGCAGCGATTTGGCGGTGTCGGTAACCAATCCCAGATCTTTCACGAAGATATCCACGGCAGATTTCGGCGTGTAGTCGCCGTCTACCACGTGGCGCATGCGATTCTCAAACATCCAGGAATTTCCGGCGGCGTTGGTCACCACGTCGTACATGATATCCAGCGGGATGTCGGCGCGAGCGGCCAGCGCCATTGCTTCTGCACCGGCGGCGATGTGTACGCCGGCCAATAGCTGATGGATAATTTTAACGGTCGCACCCAGCCCAATTTCTTCGCCGATGCGGTAGACCTTGCCCGCGACGGCATCGAGCACTGGCTTCAGTTTCTCAAAAGCCAGATCGGAGCCGGATGCCATCACCGTCATGTCGCCTGCGGCGGCTTTAGCCGCACCACCGGAGACCGGCGCATCCAGCATAATCAGCTGATGTTCTGCCAGGAGCTGCTCAATATTTTTGGCATCCTGCGCAGAGATCGTGGAAGACACCATGACCACGGTGCCGGGCTTGAGTTTCGCCGCGACCTGCGGTTCACCGAACAGAATCCCGTTGACCTGTGCGGCGTTCACCACCAGCAGCACGACGGCATCCAGCTTGTCAGCGAAGGCATCAATACGCGTGTCGGCCTGCGCCGCACCCGCCTGACGTAATCTTTCAAGTGCCTGCGGGTTGATATCAACGCCGTATGTCGTCAGGCCGGCGTTGATGCAGGACGCCGCAGCGCCAAAACCCATGGAACCCAGACCGATAACGGCGACAGCATAATCAGAAGTCTTTTTCATCGTGGTTGCCTTGTTAAAATTAGTGATTTTTTGTTCTATGGTGTTAAATATAAGGACTATCAGAACAAATTATGGTGATTTTTATCACATAAATTAACATTGAGATCGTGATGATTCAGTGTAGCTGAACACCGATGGGAAAGATGTGTCATTAATTATTTTTATATATCAAATAATTACGATTATTTTTCGTTGCATTACGATGAATGCAGTCATGTCTGGCGTAGTTTATGACGTGAATTTATGATAATTATCGTCATTAAATAGGCTGTTTCTCACAATATTTATCATATTCGGTCTTTATCAAACCGAATGTCTATCAAATCAGCATTATCAAACAGGGAACGGACAGCGTGATTCCAGTAGAACGTCATCAACAGATTCTGGCGCTCATCGCCGAGCGCGGCGCGGTAAGCATTAACGAACTGACCGAACGGCTGGGCGTGTCGCACATGACGGTGCGGAGAGATGTGCAAAAGCTGGAGCAGGACGGCTTGCTGCTGAGCGTCTCCGGCGGTGTGCGCTCTCCTGAACGTTTGGCGATCGAACCGTCGCATCAGGACAAATCCGTGATGTTCAGCCAGCAGAAAGCGGCGATGGGGAAACTGGCGGCGCAGCACATTCCGCTGAATAGCTGCATTTATCTGGATGCGGGCACAACCACGCTATCGCTGGCGCGCGAGCTGGCTGAACGCGACGATCTCGTGATTGTCACCAACGATTTTGCCATTGCCGCTTTTCTGATTGAGTCCAGCCAGTGCCGCATGATCCACACGGGCGGCACGCTGTGTCGGGAAAACCGCTCCTGCATTGGAGAAGCCGTCGCGCAGGCGCTGCGCAACCTGTTTATTGATATCGCCTTTATCTCCGCTTCTTCATGGAGCCTTCGCGGGCTGTCCACGCCGAATGAAGACAAGGTGGTGGTGAAACGTGCGGCAGTAGAAGCCAGCAGCAAGTGCGTCCTGCTGTGCGACACCTCAAAATACGGCCGCATCGCCACCCATCTTGCCACGCCGCTCAGCGTATTCGACAGCATCATCACCGACGATGGCCTGCCCGCCGCTGCCAAAGACGCGCTAAGCAAAATGGGTGTTGAGGTGCTGGTGGCGGGGTGATTCTGTTGAGACCTAATTGGCAAAAATATCCAGACCTTTCTCGTTGATTATATTAAGAAGACGTAGCGCAGCCCCTGAGGGTTTCTTCTCATTCCGTTCCCATTTTGAGACGCTTTCAACGGACATATTGAGAGCGTAAGCTAAAGAAGATTGCGATATTTTATAACGGGAACGCATGTTCTGAATTTCTGCACCGCTCATTGCGTGAGCTTGCTCGATGCGTTCACGGAATTCCCGTGCGGCAACCCGATTATTGATGCGTTCCATCGTGGTATCAGTGATACCCCCGTGTTCATGCAGGCTTTTCGCCATTTCCTGCAACTCTTTAATCTTTGCAGTCATTGCATTTCACCTCTCGTAGTTCTTTCACTTTTACCAATTGTGCTATTTGTTGAACGGTAAGTTGTAGTAGGTCACCAGCAATGTCTTTATAAACAGCCAGCTCATCATCCTGAATTTCTTTAACGCCTTTCCTGACCTGATTTTTTTCCATCCATCTGCAAAAAATAGATTAGAACCCAGCTTGAAAAAGATGATGGTTCTGGCTCCTGCACTCTTTCCGGCATTCAATGCAATTCGTTTTTTAAGTACACCACCGCCAAGGTCACCCTCAACACGGCCATTCATCACCTCATGAGCAATCTCACAAAGATAACTATCAGAAAGCATTTCGCTTTTTAGTTTTTTATCGAAGAGCTTCGTTGTGTATACCGCCACGGTTCATCCTTAAACATGACTAGTAATAACGACTATAGTCTAAATTACGGGTTTTCTACAATGGTCTCAATCATAGTGGCATGAAATAGTATGTTTAATCGGTGCTTTTACCTCTCCCTTCCCTCTGTCACTTTCCCGTCATCTTCCAGTTATTTTTCTGTCATGCGCCATGTTTGTTTTCGCCAAAAAAACGCCGTGATGTTCAGCCAGCAGAAAACGCGTACTGCTATGTGACACCTCAAAATGCGGTCGCATCGCCACCCACCTCGCCACTCAGCGTATTCGACAGCATCATCACTGACGACGGCCTGCCTGCCGCCGCCAAAGACGCGTTAAGCAAAATGGGTGTTGAGGTGCTGGTGGCGGGGTGATGGGGATAGTCAAATTGGGATGGCCTAACTATCGTCTTGAGTCGAATGTGGAAATAAACGTATTATCGTGATGTCGTTAATTAAATAAACTCATGAAAAACAAAGGAATGTAAATTATGCTCAACCTCGGTTAGGGTTTCTCCCCTCTTTTATGCAAACAATACAACCTTATAATGACTTTGAGTCAGGAAATGTAGGTATTGCATCCTACGATGGCACTGAACTCACAACACATTTTTTTAAATAACATGAAAAAAAAGATAATTATACCATTCGTAATATCGATCCTAATTGCCTTGCCTCTTATCTATTACTGGCCTGCATTAGTCATTCTGACGGAGGGGAGTTCTCGTTATACGGAGCAGGACACCCGACGATATGAAATGCTTACGGACGACATCATTAAAAATTGCCCGCGCATTTCTCCTGTCTATGATTTTGGCTATGCAACGGTTGATGGCCCTGCGTTGGAAGTCAGCAATATTACGTTTCAACACACCAATGATGCGACAAACATACGCGGCTATCTAGCGTCGCTTGGTTTTACGCTGAGCTACACAGACACGACGGGTGAGTATTGGAAGTCGACGGATTCAGATAAAACGATACATATAGGTGTCATCAACGATCCTAAAACCGTTATCGTTGATGTCATTCGAAAATAGCCCTGATCGTGGTAGTCAGAGTGTTTAATAGAACTTTATGGTTTCACCTCATTACTCTAGCATTACGATGGCGGCTGGTTATGAGACCGCTTTTGATTCTCGGCAATTTCATGCAGCGTCAATGGGCTTTCGCCGCTTTCATCTCCTGCCAAGATAGCGTGGTATAAAGAGTTGCGGTCAGCATTATCTTGAGGATCGGTTTTTAGGCCGTTACTCCACTTATTGCGCCGATTGTCATCCATGTTGAGTGAAAACCTGTAAAATTTATTTCCTGTAGCATAAGTGAATTCTTGATTTATGCCTCCCCTCTATTTGTCACTTTCCTGTCATCTTCCAGTTATTTTTCTGTCATAAGCGCATGTCATGTTTACCTTCGCATAAAAACGCCGTGATGATGGCGCATTTAATTGATTGCAGGAGACAGGCATGTTCAACAACACAATTCGTAAAACACATGCTATTCGCACCGCTGCGGCGTGTGTGGCATTCGCGCTGATAAGCGCCAGTGCGCAGGCCGCGACAGCAATTCCTTTCTGGCACTCTATGGAAGGCGAATTAGGGAAAGAAGTGAATGCTCTGGCTGACCGTTTTAACAAAGCACACAGCGATGTAAAAATTGTGCCGGTCTACAAAGGCAACTACGAGCAGAACCTGGCTGCCGGAATCGCGGCCTACCGTGCGGGAAATGCACCGGCCATTTTGCAGGTCTACGAAGTGGGTACGGCCACCATGATGGCAAGTAAAGCCATCAAACCTGTCTATGAAGTCTTCAAAGAGTCAGGCATTAATTTCGATGAGTCGGTGTTTGTGCCGACTGTCTCCGGTTATTACACCGACGCGAAGAGCGGTCACCTGCTGTCGCAGCCGTTTAACAGCTCCACGCCAGTGCTGTACTATAACAAGGATGCCTTTAAGAAGGCCGGGTTAGATCCCGAACAGCCACCGAAAACCTGGCAGCAAATGGCGGATTACACCGCCAAACTGCGTGCAGCCGGGATGAAGTGCGGCTATGCCAGCGGCTGGCAGGGCTGGATTCAGATTGAAAACTTCAGCGCCTGGCACGGCCTGCCCGTTGCGAGCAAGAACAACGGCTTTGACGGCACCGATGCGGTACTGGAATTCAATAAGCCCACGCAGGTCAAACACATCCAACTGTTGCAGGACATGAACAAGAAGGGTGATTTCACCTATTTCGGGCGCAAGGATGAACCGACCGAGAAGTTTTACAACGGAGACTGCGCCATCACGACCGCTTCTTCCGGTTCGCTAGCTGACATTCGTCAACACGCCAAATTCAACTATGGCGTCGGCATGATGCCGTATGACGCCGATGTGAAAGGCGCGCCGCAAAACGCCATTATCGGCGGAGCCAGCCTGTGGGTGATGGGTGGCAAAGATGCCGCAACCTACAAAGGCGTCGCTGAGTTTATGAAGTTCCTGACCGAGTCGGAAAATGCCGCTGAATGGCACCAGAAAACCGGTTACCTACCAATCACTACTGCGGCGTATGAGCTGACGCAGAAGCAGGGTTTCTACGAGAAAAACCCAGGTGCGGATATCGCTACGCGTCAGATGCTGAACAAGCCACCGTTGCCGTTCACCAAAGGGCTGCGTTTGGGCAACATGCCGCAAATTCGTACCGTCGTGGATGAAGAACTAGAAAGCGTATGGACAGGTAAGAAGACGCCACAACAGGCGTTGGATAGCGCAGTAGAACGCGGCAACGCGCTGCTGCGTCGCTTCGAGCAGTCGACGAAGTAAGACGTTTTGCTGAGTCATACCGGGCCGAAGGGAATCGGCCTGTTTCTTTTCTGTTTGCAATGAGTTACCGCATGACATCATCCCGCCCCGTTTTTCGTCGCAGCTGGTTGCCCTATGTGCTGGTGTTGCCCCAACTGCTGATTACCGTGATTTTCTTTATCTGGCCTGCTGGTCAGGCGCTGTGGTATTCGGTGCAGAATTTGGATCCGTTTGGGTTATCCAGTGAATTTGTCGGCATGGAAAACTTCAAGCAACTGTTCAATAACCCGTACTACCTCGATTCGTTCTATACCACGTTGATATTCAGCTTTCTGGTAGCCGGGTTTGGCATGCTGATTTCACTCTTTCTGGCCGCGCTGGTGGACTATGTGATCCGTGCCAGCCGCCTGTACCAGACGTTGATCATTCTGCCCTATGCCGTGGCACCTGCCGTCGCTGCCGTGCTGTGGATGTTTCTGTTTAACCCCGGTCTGGGGCTGATTACCCACTTTCTTGAGCTGTTGGGCTATACGTGGAACCATGCGCAGCACAGCGGTCAGGCAATGTTTCTCGTCGTACTGGCGTCGGTCTGGAAACAGATTAGCTATAACTTCCTGTTCTTCCTCGCGGCGCTGCAATCCATTCCCCGTTCGCTGGTGGAGGCGGGCGCGATTGATGGAGCAGGGCCGGTACGGCGTTTCTTTAATCTGGTGCTGCCGATGATCTCGCCGGTGAGTTTCTTCTTGCTGGTGGTCAATCTAGTGTATGCCTTTTTCGATACCTTTCCGATTATCGATGCCGCGACGGCCGGTGGTCCGGTGCAGTCGACGACCACGCTGATCTACAAAATTTATCGTGAGGGCTTCGCGGGGCTGGATCTGTCCAGTTCGGCAGCGCAATCGGTAGTACTGATGATGCTGGTTATCGGGCTGACCATTATTCAGTTCCGTTTTGTTGAACGGAAGGTGAACTATCAATGAAGGTCGATAGCAATGATTGAGAATCGTCGCGGGTTAACTATTTTCAGCCACGCCATGCTGATCGTCGGCATCCTTGCCGTACTGTTTCCGCTGTATGTGGGGTTTGTTGCCGCCACGCTGGATAACCAGGAAGTCTTTCAGGCACCGATGACGCTTATCCCCGGTTCTCATCTGTTGGAAAACCTGCGTTATATCTGGCTGCATGGTGCGGGTAACAACACCACGCCGTTCGGACTGATGTTGCTCAACAGCTTTGTGATGGCACTGGCGATTACGGTGGGCAAAATCACCGTCTCGATCCTGTCTGCTTACGCCATCGTCTATTTCCGTTTTCCGCTGCGCAATCTGTTCTTCTGGATGATTTTCCTGACGCTGATGCTGCCAGTGGAAGTACGTATTTTCCCGACGGTGGAAGTGATCGCGCGGCTGGACATGATGGATAGCTACGCCGGTTTAACGCTGCCGCTGATGGCCTCGGCGACCGCCACTTTCCTGTTCCGCCAGTTCTTTATGACGCTGCCGGATGAGTTGATGGAAGCGGCGCGTATCGATGGCGCTAGCCCGATGCGTTTCTTCTTCGACATGGTTTTACCCCTGTCGAAAACCAATCTGGCGGCGCTGTTCGTGATCACGTTCATCTACGGCTGGAACCAGTACCTGTGGCCGTTGCTGATTGTCAGCGATGCCAATCTGGGTACCGCGGTCGCCGGGATTAAAAGCATGATTGCCTCCGGCGACGGGGCGACCCAGTGGAATCAGGTGATGGCTGCCATGCTGTTGACCATGCTGCCGCCGCTGCTGGTGGTGCTACTGATGCAGCGCTGGTTCGTTCGCGGTCTGGTCGACAGCGAGAAATAAATCAAGACGAATTTCGGAAACGCTTATGGCATGTTTAAAACTTCAGGCCGTCACCAAGTCTTACGATGGCAAAACACAGATTATCCAACCCATCGATCTGGATGTCGCGGATGGCGAATTCGTGGTGATGGTGGGTCCATCGGGCTGTGGTAAATCCACGCTGCTGCGCATGGTGGCAGGCCTCGAACGCACCACCAGCGGTGATATCTATATTGATAACGAGCGGGTTACCGATCTGGAACCAAAAGATCGCGGTATTGCAATGGTGTTCCAGAACTATGCGCTTTATCCCCATATGAACGTGTTTGACAATATGGCTTACGGCCTGAAAATTCGTGGCTTTGGCAAGGCGCAGATTCGTGAGCGTGTAGAAGATGCGGCGCGCATTCTGGAGCTGATGCCGTTGCTGCAACGCAAACCACGTGAGCTATCAGGCGGCCAGCGTCAGCGCGTGGCAATGGGGCGGGCGATTGTCCGTGAACCGGCGGTGTTCCTGTTCGACGAACCGCTGTCGAATCTGGATGCCAAACTGCGCGTACAGATGCGGCTGGAATTGCAGCAACTGCATCAGCGCCTGAAAACCACCAGTCTGTACGTCACGCACGATCAGGTTGAGGCCATGACGTTGGCGCAGCGCGTCATCGTGATGAACAAAGGCATTGCCGAGCAAATCGGCGCACCTGCTGAGATCTATCGGCGTCCTGCGTCGCTGTTTGTGGCCAGCTTTATCGGATCACCGGCGATGAATCTCTGGTCAGGGCGTATTAGCGATGACGGCTGCCGTTTTGAAATCGGTGAAAACATTGCGCTGGCGCTGCCTGAACCGAAACCGCAGTGGAGTGGTAAAGCATTGACGCTGGGGGTTCGTCCGGAGCATATTCAACTGGCGACGCGCGAAACCGACGGTATTCCGCTACAGATCGAAACACTCGAACTGCTAGGGGCGGATAACTTAGCGCACGGCAAGTGGGGCGGGCAAAACGTGATCGCCCGACTCTCTTATGAACATTGTCCCGCTATTGGCTCGACGCTCTGGCTGCATTTGCCGACGTCATCATGGCACCTGTTTGATTCGCAAAGCGGATTACGGATGGAATAATGGAAACGATCTGGCCTTACCCGAGCATTGTCGCCCATCGCGGCGGTGGTTCATTGGCACCGGAAAACACGCTGGCGGCGATTGATGTCGGTGCGAGCCTCGGTCACAAGATGATCGAATTTGACGCCAAGCTGTCGCAGGACGGCCAGATTTTCCTCCTGCACGATGACACGCTTGAGCGCACCAGCAACGGCTGGGGCATTGCAGGCGAACTGCCGTGGGACAAACTGGTCGGGCTGGATGCCGGCGGCTGGTACGGTCATCAATTTGTCGGTGAACGCCTGCCTTTGCTGTCGGAAGTGGCAAAACGCTGCGCACAGTACGGTATGGCGGCTAATATTGAGATTAAACCCACCACCGGATATGAAACAGAAACCGGGCGGGTGATTGCGCTGGCGGCGCGTCAGCTGTGGGCGGGCCATCCAGTTGCACCACTGCTGTCATCGTTCTCTATCGATGCGCTTGAAGCAGCGCAACAGGCGGTGCCGGAACTCCCGCGCGGGCTGCTGCTGGATGAGTGGGAAGAGGACTGGCTGGCGCTAACGCAGCGTCTGGGGTGCGTGTCCATCCATCTGAATCACACACTGCTGACGGCAGAACGTGTCGCGGCGCTGAAAGCCGCGGGTTTACGCATTCTGGTTTATACCGTTAACCAACCTGATCGCGCGCAAACTTTGCTGGATTGGGGCGTTGACTGTATCTGTACTGACCGGATAGATTTAATTGGGGCACACTTCGCGACCGGCTGAGGTCTGCCTTATACTCGTCATACTTCAAGCTGCTTGTGCGTTGGCTGCCTTTGCTCACCCCAGTCACTTACCTGAGTAAGCTCCT
The DNA here is from genome assembly GCF_046159765.1 of Pectobacterium artocarpous. Lineage (NCBI taxonomy): Bacteria > Pseudomonadati > Pseudomonadota > Gammaproteobacteria > Enterobacterales > Pectobacteriaceae > Pectobacterium > Pectobacterium artocarpous. Next base: position 48,510 of record NZ_JBJXVK010000011.1, on the reverse strand, counting down.
GGGGATTCTCGCAGTTGCCGCGTTACAAGGCCATAAATGGGTCTTGCCCTAACGGGCCAATGCATAGCGTTGTTCAAAACGCTAACGTTTTGTCACGCAACTCGAATTATTTAGGGTATATCTCCGTAATAACGGATCCCCTTTCTGACTCGGTGCCGGTAATAAGGAAGTGGCTTCATGCCCGCATTTATTGTTTCGCTTTGGCACCAGATTTTTCTGTCGTTACCCCTCTTTGTTCTTATCGCGCTCGGCTATAGCCTGATTCGCTACGGTAAATGGCCAACCACCGTGACCGACGGTATGACGCGCTTTGTCTTCTCCGTCGCCATGCCTGCCATGCTGTTCCGACTGATGTCGGATTTTTCCAAGCGTCCAGTGGTGGATGCCCGGCTGCTGATCGCCTTTTTCGGCGGCTGCCTGCTGGTGTTTGTCTTAGGCCGGATCGTGGCGCGCAAAATCTTTCATCTTGATGGCGTCTCCGGCTCGCTGTTTGCGCTGAGTGGGATCTTTTCCAACAATGTGATGCTGGGTCTGCCGATTGCCACGCTGATGCTGGGTGAAGAGGCGATTCCGTCTGTCGCGTTGGTGGTGGTGTTTAACGGGCTTATTTTGTGGACACTGGTGACGGTGTCGGTGGAATGGGCGCGTAACGGGGCATTGTCGCTACAGGGTTTTACCAAAACCGCGCTGGGCGTGCTGAAGAATCCGTTGATTATCGGCATTCTGTCCGGTACGGCGTTCAGCCTGACCGGCCTGCCGCTCCCATCGTATGTCGATCAGCCGCTTTCCATGCTGGGGCAGATTGCCGCGCCGCTGTCGCTGGTGGCGCTGGGAATGGGGCTGGCGGAATACCGCGTGCGCGACGGCTGGCAGATTAGCACGGCGATTTGCACGATCAAGCTGCTGGTGCAGCCGCTGGTGATCTGGGGGATTGCGATCGCACTCGGTCTGCCGGAAATGGAAACGCGTGCGGTTGTGTTGCTGGGGTCGATGGCGGTGGGCGTCAACGTCTATCTGATGTCTCGCCAGTTCGATGTGCTGGGCGGCCCGGTGGCATCCAGCCTGCTGCTATCAACGGCGATGGCGGCATTAACCACGCCGTTGATTTTAACGCTGATGGGAGTGCGGCTATAGTCAGCCACGCTTGGCTGAGGAAGCCTGTGGTCAGGCACTCTGTTAGTGTTATGTCATGTTTCGTGCGCGTTTGCTCTCGTGGTTTTCTGCAACCGCTGTCGCACGCGCCCGACACGGTGCGGCTCAATCGCCGCCGCCCCGTGACCCCCGGCTTTTCGCGGTGTCCATACCGCTCATCCGGCGGTCATGCCCACCTCAGCGTAATTCTTTACGCGCGTAAGATAATAAAAAACCAAAAGAGCAGACCCGTTGATCAGGGATTCTGTTTAATCGGTGGTGGCGGTGTGGTTCTCTGTGACCGCTGCAAATCTTTCTGTAGCTGCTGCTGACGTTGTTGATTCAACTGTTGATTACGCTGCTGGAGCTGCTGATTCAGTTGCTGTTGCTGCAATTTCTGACTCTGCTGCATATTTTGCTGTAGCCGTTTCTGGCTGCTGATGCCATTTTCAAACTGCTGCTGAGGTGTGGGCGCTTGTGTCGTGTTGGCGCTTGCCAGAAGCGGCAGGCCGAGTAGGGCGACACAGGCCAATAATGTCTTAGCGTGTTTCATTAAACCTCCACACAGGCTATATGCCCGCATCGTGTTTTTATCAGTACATTATGCTGATGTATTTCCTTAAGTGTAATCGCTGTGGATGAAAACGTCGTGCAGAGTAATCCGCAATCCGGTGCGCACAGGTTTTGGGTTGCCCTGTGGGATGGGGTATACTGCGGCGGAATTTTCCTTCGTGGTTGACGTTATCTCATGTTCCATATCGCGCTCTATGAGCCTCAAATTGCACCGAACACCGGCAATATTATCCGACTGGCGGCCAACAACGGCTGTACGCTTCATTTGATTGAACCACTGGGTTTTGATTTTGAAGAGAAAAAGCTACGCCGTGCAGGGCTGGATTATCACGATCTGGCGAACGTCAGCCGTCATAAAAACTATCAGGATTTTCTGGCCGTGGTTCCCGGCAAACGTATTTTCGCCTGTACCACCAAAGGCAGTCGTTCCTATGACCAGCCAACCTACCAGCCGGGTGATGTATTGTTGTTTGGATCGGAAACATCGGGGCTACCGGATGAGATTCGCAATGGCTTCGAGCCAGATTTCCGTATCCGCATTCCTATGCAGTCTAATAATCGTAGCCTGAACTTGTCGAATGCGGTGGCGATCATCAGCTATGAAGCCTGGCGGCAAAATGACTTCGGCGGTTGCCTGTAGCCACGGCTTGCTACAGCCTGCCGGTGGCGGATTTTTTCAGTGGCGGATTTACCAGAAAGACCACTTCCCCGCGATAATAGGGTGAAGTGGCAAGGCGTTTCTGCCACTGCGGTTCCCACTTGCCGTTTTGTACCAATCCCACCCGGAAAGGCAGAGCCAGTTTCAGCAGCGCGGGTAGGTACTCGGCGTAGTTGGTAATGGTGCTGCGCCCCTGATAGGTCTGCACCACCACTTCATCCAGTTTGCCCTGTAAACGGTTCAACGCCGACACATCCCCGGTTTTCGACCAGTCGAGCAGCCCGGTAATGCTGAGCTGACAATCCTCGGGTAAACGTTCGCGCAATTGTGTCAGAAACGCGACATAGCCAGCCAACTGATAACTTTTCGCGTCAAAATCAATCTGAATCCCGACAACCTGATTGCCGTGGCGCTGCCACTTTTCCCGTAGTTTTAGCATCCGGTTCAGATGGCGTTCGGAAAGCTCCAGCGTGGTCATGCGGAAAGCCAACCAGACGCGATTCACGCGCAGCTGACTGGGCGGAATCCCCTGACGCAGGAAAACGACTTTGCCCTGACGGCGAGCCACTTCTCCCTGATGCAAGTACAGCGTCTGTGCTTGATGCAGGATGGGCTGCGGTTTTACCGCCGCCCACAGCCAGAAATCCTGATAGCGCGTAGCATCAACGATGGCGGGTGCCGCGTGGGTGGTTAAAGGTGTTGCGTTAACGGAAGCGGCCTGCGTAAAGAATGCAAGCAGGCTGGTCAGCACGATTGACGGCGTTACCAGTAATAATCGAGCTTGTCTGCCCACACGCTGCCTTTGTACTTGGTTTTCAGTTGGGTAAACCAGGCTTTGCGGGTTGCCTTGCTGATTTCCTGTGGGCCACAGTCGTTATAGCCACTCGGCGCATAGCAGTAGACCGCGCGATACAGGGCATAGGTTTTGTCTTCCGGTGGCGCTTTCGGATCGGTAATCACCCGTATATAACCATCCAGACGATTATATTCGGTGCCGACGAATTGCGTTGGCGCGTTGGTGAGTCCACTCAACATGCTACCTTCACCCCAGTCGAAGCCCACGCTGTTATTGGTACGCAGGAAGAATTCGCCGAGGCAGTTAATCGCACGGGCGTCGTGGGGACGTTGATTTAACGTCGAGACCACGTCATTAAGCGCCGGACATTGATAGTCTTCTTCGGTGTCGCTGCCATCCCAGTCAAACGCCGTCAGATCTTCCTGATTCCAGCTTTGATTTTCGCTGCTGACCAGCGGTGCAATGTCTTTTCGCAACTGAACATCTTTTAGATAGCTGGCGTAATCGCCATGAGTCAGCGATTTGGTTAACAATGTATGCAGCGCGATAGCCCGCTCCTCATGGCTCTGTTGCGGACCTGTTTGCTGACGGAGCAAATCGGCGTTGGCGCTAATCTTCAGCACGGCGGAACGGAAACGCAGGTTTTTCACCGGGCTGTTGGCGGTAAAGATCCGTTCGGGGTGACCCGCCTTGACCAGCGTTTCCGCCAGCGCCAGTTGCAGGAACTGATTTTGGGTATAGCCCATATTACGCGTTAACAACTGGCGCCAGTGCGCCTCGGCGTCATCCCAGCGTTCCAGATGCACCAGCGCCCGACCACGCAGTACTTGCAGACTAAAACGCACGGTATCGGTTAGATCGTTTGCTTGTGTCGCGGGAACGCTGTTAACCACGGCAGCGTAATCTTTTTGACCATAAAATAGTTGTGCGGCTTGAAGGTAGCTAAATGCTTCCTGCATGTTGTCTTGCTCAAACAGCGGCTTCTGTGCGACCAGCTCATCGGCGGATAAGGCAGGTAATGCCAGCCAGCCTTCATCGGAACGGAATCGCTTGAGATCCTGCACCATTGTCAACAGCGCGCTGTCCGGCGCGCTGGTAAACTGACTATTTTCCAACAGCTTATTGTCTATCTCATCATTCAATTCAAGGAGGTCTTCGACGTCGGTGGTGCCGTCCAGTTCGTGTTGGTACGTTTTCGCCAGGGCATTCGTATCATTCATGATCCAGTAGGCGCGGCGATACAGTCCGTTAGCGGAATCGACGTATTGTCCCTCGGGATACTGCTTCAGGTAGTCATCAATATGCTGAACGGCCAGCTGAGCGTCGGCCTTATCGGCTTTACTGGCATCGAACATGTTGTATTCATCAAGCGCGTTTTCCATGCCTTTATTGATTGCCACGCGAATCAACATGTAGCGCGAGGTTTCCGCTACCCAAGGTTGTGGTGATGATACCAACGCCTGAAAATCGCTTTCCGCTTCATCAAAGTGACCCTGATAGAACGCCAGAACCGCGAACAGATAGTGCATAAGTGCGCCAGCATGCCCTTCGTCCGGCAGGCTTACCAGACCCTCATTCAGCGCCTCTTGGGTATACAACGGGTTGAGGAGATTCACCCGCTGATGTGCCAGCTGCGGGCGCTGTTCCTCGGTGAGCTGTTTGTCTGTCAACAGGACGTCGAAAAACGCTTCCAGCGTGGAGAGCCCATTGGAAATATGCCGTCCTTCGTTATCGTCAGGTGAAAACGTGGAGATAGTGCTCTGAACGGATAAAGGAAGATGCAGTTGCTTCGCTTTGTTGAGCGTCGAGAGGTAGGGCGCATCCGCCGTGACATCCTCCCCTGCTTCTGACGTCTGAGGCGTTTCCGTGGCTGCGAGTCCCATGACTCGGTAGGCTGTGAAAGGATCGATACGTGAGCGCGTTTGATCGGGCAACGGATGGGGTAACGGAAGCGAAATGCCGTGGAGGCGGCTTTGCAGCAACATCAGATTCGTACGCGTGTCATTACCCGGTTGCAGGTAAGGCTGAGCAGACATGCCACATTCTGAGTCGGAAAAACCGCAAACTCCATCGCTGGAACTGAATGCCTGACTGCTCATTAACGCGGTCAGTGCGCCAGCCAGCAGCGTTACTCCTTTCATGGTTGGTATCCTTCATTTAACACGGGTCTTGCCTGTTTTCGGCATGAGTAGGCGTACTGTACGCAATCGCGTAAAAAACGCAATGCAGTGTAACTTTGGGAAGATAAACAGAAAGTGACAGGTGCCCTTGTTGGGCACCTGAGGAGGTATGTTCTGATAGAAAGAAACGTCGGCGGAGGAGGAGCCTCTCCGACTTACCGCTGATGTAACGGCAGCCAGATGACTAAGCGCAATCCGCCTAGTGGGCTGTCTTCTGCTTTGACCCAGCCTTTGTGTTGTGTAATAGCGGTTTCCACAATCGCGAGGCCTAAACCGCTTCCGCCGGATTCGCGGTCACGCGCTTCATCCGTACGGTAGAAGGGGCGGAAAATCTGTTCGCGATCTTCCGGGTTAACGCCGGGGCCGTCATCATCCACTTTGATGGTGATACCCTGATTATCTACCGAGAAGGCCACTTCGATGTGATGATGAGAATAGCGCAGCGCGTTGCGCACGATATTTTCCAGCGCACTGTCGAGTGAGGCAGGGTTGCCAAAGAGCATCCACGGCCCCGGAGGATAAGGTACTTCCAGCGTTTTCCCCATTTGCTCGGCTTCAAAGGCGGCATCGTCCAGCACATTGCCCCACAGCTCATCGGCGCGCAGGAATTCACGGGTCAGCTCGTTCTTGTGCTGATTGCGTGAGAGCACCAGCAGATCGTTAATCATGCTATCGAGCCGCTGTGTTTCCGTCTCAATGCGGTTCAGTTCATTGCCTTCGCCTTGACGCCGACGCAGTAGCGCCGTTGCCAGTTGCAAGCGCGTCAGCGGCGTGCGCAGCTCATGAGAGATATCTGACAGCAGGCGTTGCTGTGCGGTAACCATCCGTTCCAGCGCGCTGACCATCTGGTTAAAGCTGACGCCCGTCGCCTGAAACTCCTGCGGGCCGGACTCCAGCTCAGGATGCTGACGTAAGTTGCCTTTGGCGACTTCATCGGCAGCGTGTTTGAGCTTACGTGCGGGTTTCGCCAGGCTCCAGGCAAGCCAGAGGAGGAGCGGGGAACTGATCAGCATGGTGAAGATCAGCAGCAGTAAAGGACGGTCAAACAGCAAGCTGATGAAATCTGACTGCGGGCTGCTGGCAGGGCGAATCAGGTAAAGCTGGTAGTTGTCATCACCATCGCGGATTGCAAAGGGACCGAGAAGCTCAATGCGGCCGTAATTTTTCTTTTGCGGATGGTCGGCGTTATCCGATAGCCCGATAAAATTACGCACAATCGGGGTTTCATGTTTCTCCGCGCCGAGAATCCGGCCTTCGCTGGTGACCAGAAAAAGGCGCTGTCCCGGCGGAGCCCACTTCTCCAACACCCAGAACAGCCGTAGCCACCAGCGCAGATCGTTGGCGGGCGTATTGGCAAGGTCTGCTTCAATGTGCTGTTCCAGCATGATGCCCTGCCGCTGCTCGTTTTCCAGCAAGGCGGTAAGCTGGCGCGAATCCAGCTTGGGCACCATCAGTACCAACATGAGTACGAGCGCCAGCGTCAACCAAAAAATGGCAAAAATACGGGCGGTCAAACTATTGATCATGCGGCGGATACCATCAGATAGCCTCGTCCACGCAGCGTTTTAAACCAAGGCAAACCGTCCTTGCGTTCTGGCAATTTACGGCGCAGGTTCGAGATATGCATATCGATCGCGCGGTCAAATGGCGTCAGCCGTTTTCCCAACACTTCCTGGCTTAAATGCTCACGGGAAACGACCTGTCCCAGCCGCTGGGCTAACAGATAGAGCAGCGTAAATTCGGTGCCCGTCAGATCCAGCACAATATCGTCAAAGCTAGCTTCCTGTCGTCCGGGATTCAGACGCAGGCCATCCACTTCCAGCGTCGGCACACTGTTATCGCCCGCCTGCTGTTGATCGGTCCAATTAGAACGGCGGAGAATCGCGCGAATTCGCGCCACCAGTTCCCTGTCGTTAAAGGGCTTCGGCAGATAATCATCGGCACCCAGTTCCAGACCCAGAACGCGGTCTAATTCACTGCCGCGAGCGGTCAGCATAATGACCGGCGTTTGATGTTGCTGTCGTAGTTCTTTTAATGTATCGATACCGTTTTTCTTCGGCATCATCACGTCCAGTAATAACAGGTCAATAGTGCTATCTAATACCTGTAACGCCTGCTCACCGTCGTAGGCAACAACGACGTTAAAGCCTTCCATTTCGAGCAGTTCTTTCAATAAAGCTGTCAGCTCTCTATCGTCATCAACCAGCAGAATTTTATTCATGTTTTCTCTACCTCCAAGGGCAAAATACGACATAGATTAGCGCTATTCCATGACTTTACGTAGTTTTACATCCTCTGACGGATGTTTGCAGCAAGATGCGTAGACTCATGCTCATTGATTCACAAAATGACGTACCGCTCTGGAGAGTTATTGATGCAACAGTTCGCAACCTTATCTCTTGCTTCACTGCTTATATTAGGCACGTTTACCGCCTTTGCAGCAGAAAATGGAGACGTCTCGGCGAGCGGCTGGCACATCGATGATTCCACCACAAAAGGGGTATCCGGCCAGCAAAGTATGTTCGATGGTGTGAGGTTGACTGAGCAACAGCGCCAGCAAATGCGCGATTTGATGCACCAGAGCCGTCAGGACAAGCCGGCGTTTAACACCGAAGATGTTAAAGCCATGCACAAGCTAGTGACGGCTGAAACATTTGATGAAGCGGCGGTGCGAACGCAGATAACCCGAATGATGAGTGTGCAGATTGAGCGTCAGATTCAGATGACCCGAGTGCGCAACCAAATGTACAACCTGCTGACGCCAGCGCAGAAAGAAATATTAGAGCTGAAGCATAAGCACCGCATGAAAGAGATGCAGCAGCAGGTATCGATGTTTAACCAGATGGCCGTGCCATCATCAGGCACGACAAGCAATCCCGAGTAGTCGCGCTAGTGGAGTAAGTCGTAAACGTAGTGCAGTCCGAGTAGTAAATGTGTAGTAGGTACACACCCTGTTTTTCCTTGCCATAGACACCATCCCTGTCTTTTCGCCCTCCATGATGGAGGGTTTTTTTTTGTCTAAAATTCGGCCCGAAAAAATCAGCACAATATGAGATAGAACGCGTAGAATATGAGCACCAAAAATGATGCTCATGAATGTTCCTTTACCTGTCTTCAGGCTTTTGGCTGACATCCTCATAAAAGCACGCTGAAACACCCTTGGCCGCTCGTCAATTACACGGCGATGTCATCTTTTCCCTGTACCATTGCTCCATCGCGCTAGCCTCTGCCATGGCAGAGGGCGAATTTTTTTATTTTAACTTTTGATATCAATACCATGACCCGTTCTCCTCGTTCGACCGCTTGGTTACGTGTCGTCAGCCTTTCTCTGGCGGCATTCATTTTTAACACCGCGGAATTTGCCCCTGTCGCGCTGCTGTCAGACATTGCCGCCAGCTTTTCCATGAGCGCCGCGCAGGTTGGGTTGATCATCACGATTTATGCCTGGGTTGTGGGGCTGATGTCGTTGCCTTGCATGCTGCTGTCTAGCGATATGGAACGACGCAGTCTGTTGATCAAAATCTTTATTCTGTTTGCTGTCAGCAATGTGTTGTCCGGGCTGGCCTGGAATTATTGGGTGCTGGTCATTGCCCGTATCGGTGTGGCGCTGGCCCACGCGGTGTTCTGGTCAATTACTGCATCACTGGTGGTACGCTTGGCGCCTGCGGATAAAAAAGCGCAGGCGTTAAGCCTGCTGGCGACCGGAACGGCACTGGCGCTGGTACTGGGGCTACCGCTGGGGCGAGTGATTGGACAGTATCTGGGCTGGCGCGTGACGTTTGTCCTCATCGGCCTGATCGCCGCCGTGATTATGCTGGGTCTGATGCGGCTGTTGCCCGTGTTGCCGAGCAGCAATTCTGGCTCGTTGAAGAGTTTGCCTCTCCTGCTTAAGCGTCCGGCATTGCTGTGCGTGTACGGCCTGACGGTGATGATCGTGACGGCACATTTTACCGCCTATAGTTATATTGAGCCTTTTATCCAGAAAGTGGCGTTGTTGAGTGAGAACTTCACCACTATCTTGCTGTTGATTTTTGGCGGCGCTGGCATCATTGGCAGCATGCTGTTTAGCCGCTACAGCAGCAAATATCCGGCGGGATTCCTGATTGTGTCGTTCGCATTTCTGGCCGTGTGCTTGCTGTTACTGCTGCCGTTGTCATTCAGTAGCTGGAGTCTGTCGACGCTGTGTATCGTCTGGGGAATCGCCATTATGGCGCTGAGCCTGGGTATGCAGGTCAAAGTGCTGACGCTGGCATCGGATGCCACCGACGTAGCAATGGCGCTCTATTCGGGGATTTATAACATTGGGATCGGCGGTGGTGCGCTGCTGGGCAATCAGGTGATTATCCATTTGGGCCTGCCTGATATCGGCTTCATCGGTGCGGCGATGGCGATGCTGGCGACGGCATGCTGTATTTTTACGTTTGTTCGCTATTCCCGTGTGTTAAAAACGTCATTAACGAGCTGAATGCAGGCCATTACCAGACGGCTTTTTGTCTGTATCCGTTTCCTGTAAGGGCATCCGTGTTGCGTGAGGGCATGATGAATCCACACTATGCGCGTCTGGTGACGCTGGCAGCCGTGAGCGCAACCGCCGTAGCGCTGGTGCTGTTCATAATGAAAGTGTTTGCCTGGTGGCACACCGGTTCGGTGAGTCTGCTGGCGTCGCTGGTTGATTCGCTGGTGGATGTCGCCGCGTCGTTGGTGAACCTACTGGTGGTGCGCTATTCGTTGCAGCCGGCGGATACTGAGCATGCGTTTGGTCACGGTAAGGCGGAATCGCTGGCTGCGCTGGCGCAGAGCATGTTTATTTCCGGCTCGGCGCTGTTCCTGATTCTGACCGGGCTGCAACATTCGCTGGCACCGCAGGCGCTGCACGCACCGGAAGTGGGCGTGTGGGTGACGCTCATTGCGTTAGTGGCTACGCTCCTGCTGGTATCGTTCCAGCGCTGGGTGGTGAAGCGCACGCACAGCCAGGCGGTACGGGCAGATATGTTGCATTATCAGTCCGACCTGTTGATGAACGGCGCGGTTCTGGTGGCGTTGGCGCTCAGTTGGAAAGGCGTTACGCGGGCCGACGTGCTGTTTGCATTAGGTATCGGTGGTTATATTTTATACAGCGCATTGCGTATGGGATATGACGCGGTGCAGTCGCTGTTGGATCGTGCGTTGCCGGATGAAGAGCACCGCGTCATTGCTGACATTATCGTGCATTGGCAGGGTATTCGCGGTGCACATGCGTTGCGAACCCGACGTTCCGGGCAGACGCGGTTTATTCAACTGCATCTAGAACTTGATGACGCACTGCCGCTGGTTCAGGCTCATCAAATTGCAGACGAGTTGGAGCAGGCATTACTTAAACAATTTCCGGGTGCCGATATTATTATCCATCAGGATCCGATTTCTACTGTACCGGAAAATCAGCGTGGTAGGCTGGTAGTGTAGGCGGTCATGTTTTCGCATTTTATGTTAAAAGTATGCTACGCCATGAAAATTAATGCACAATTTAGCCTGACCTGAATCAATTCAGCTTCGGGTGTTTGTTATAATATGCTAATAAAAGCACAAGGCGTTGCTGCCTGCTTCACGGCGGCGGTGAATTTACGATAGAAGAATCCTGCAAAATTACATCTACAAGTCCAGAGGTTGTCATGATTAGAAGAATCGGAGTGTTGACGAGCGGTGGCGATGCACCAGGTATGAATGCGGCAATTCGTGGTGTGGTTCGTGCTGCACTAACGGAAGGGCTGGAAGTTTACGGCATTTATGATGGTTATCAGGGCTTGTACGAAGATCGCATGGAGCAGTTGGATCGCTACAGCGTATCGGATGTAATTAACCGTGGCGGCACGTTTCTGGGTTCCGCGCGTTTCCCGCAGTTCCGTGATGAAGCTGTGCGTCAGGTTTGCGTAGAAAATATGAAAAGACGCGGTCTGGATGCGCTGGTGGTTATCGGCGGTGACGGTTCCTATATGGGGGCTAAACGCCTGACCGAAATGGGTTTCCCTTGTATCGGCTTGCCGGGCACGATCGATAACGATGTGGCGGGTACGGACTACACTATCGGTTACTTTACCGCGCTGGAAACCGTGCTGGAAGCGATTGACCGCCTGCGCGACACTTCCTCTTCTCACCAGCGTATTTCCATTGTGGAAGTGATGGGACGACACTGCGGTGACCTGACGTTGGCGGCGGCGATTGCCGGCGGCTGTGAATTCATCGTTCTGCCGGAAGTGCCATTCAGTCCGGAAGATCTGGTTTGCGAAATCAAAGCCGGCATCGAGAAAGGCAAAAAGCACGCGATTGTGGCGATCACTGAACTGGTGTGCGACGTCGACGAGTTGGCGAAATACATTGAAAAAGAAACGGGGCGTGAAACCCGTGCGACCGTACTCGGCCACATTCAGCGCGGCGGCTCACCGGTTGCGTATGACCGTATTCTGGCTTCGCGTATGGGCGCCTACTCAATCGAGCTGTTACAGCAGGGCTACGGCGGCCGCTGTGTCGGTATCCAGAATGAAAAAATGGTGCACCACGACATCATCGACGCCATTGAGAACATGAAGCGTCCTTTCAAAGGCGACTGGCTGGATACAGCGAAAAAGCTGTTCTGATACTTTGTATGCTGTCTTGTGCAACACGTAAAAATCCCGCCGTTAAAGCTAACACCGTTCACTTAAGATGTTTTGAGTGAACGGGATACTGGGTTTTTGAGATCCGAACGGTCCTTTCTTTGGGCCGTTTTCTCTTTTCTGGCAGGATAAATTGCTACATTCTCCCGCATTTCCTTCAGCTTCGTCGGGATTGTCCCCGGTTTGCCCAGTGAGCACCAGATGAGTTCATCCTGGATCAGTCTCATCGCCATTACGAAGCTTATTCGAAGTGGCTATACCTCTGCCTCCCGTGCTATCTGACTCATCTCCATTCTGATCAGATTATAGGCCGTCAACAGACCCCCTATTTCCTGGTAAACCCGCTCACTTTCTGGCTGCGCAACAGCGTGGCTCTACTCAACTGGAACGGTTTCAGCTCTCCGTAACCATTTTCTATACTTCACCGTCCCTGATTCACCCTCACAGTCTATTAACCGGGCCTGCCAGTATTCAGTCAACGAGCAGTCTTGTTTTCGGGCCTGCGGTGAGACCTGCATCTCCACCAGATGGTCTCCTTCACCGAACGTTTCCAGTATCCGGTATTTTGTATTGCCCTTCAGGGGAACCAGCCAGTGGGCTTCCTGCTGAGTCCAGTGGGCAGTTGTCAGAGGGAAGAGTTCCCGGAGATTACGTTTACGAATACTGGCTTTATTGGTGGAATCAAGTACCTGAGAAATCCACTCAAGGGGGGATGGCACGCTGAAAACAGGAAAGTGAAGCAGGTTCAGCCCAGGTCTGCGTATCGTCAAGCCAGATCGAAAGCATAAAAAAGCCCCATCAGAGAATTGATGAGGCTATTGTCGTCTACCCGCCGGATCGTTCAACCGAACATTTTGCTTAACTGATCGGTGTTAGCCGTTAAGGCGGGATTTTTTATCACTATCGTTAGCCAATTAACTGGCATAATGCGCATGTCATTTTCGGTCAATACCTTAACGAGGCGTTCCCGTCGGGCATGAGTCGGCGTGTTGGCCTACACTCGTTACGGGCATGCTAGTTGGCGCCGATGCATGATAGCGTTCATTGCCGAGAAAAGTGCTTACTTGCCAATATCTGCCCGGCGTACAAGGGTGGGTATACATAGAGATTATTGAGGTTTTCGCATGAAAAAAGTTACCGTTGCCGCAACACAAATGGCGTGTTCCTGGGATCTGCCCAAGAACATCGAAAACGCCGAAAAACTGGTGCGACAAGCGCATGCAAAAGGCGCGCAGGTTATCCTGATTCAGGAACTGTTTGCCGCACCGTATTTCTGTATCGATCAGAGCCCGGATCATTACGTGCTGGCGCAGGAGCTGGAAACCAGCCCACTGATTAAGCATTTTTCCGCGCTGGCGGCGGAACTGAACGTGGTGCTGCCGTTGAGCTTCTTTGAGCGCGCCAATAACGCCTATTACAACTCGCTGGTGATGATTGACGCGGACGGCACCGTGCTGGACGTTTATCGTAAAACGCACATTCCGAACGGTCCGGCGTATCAGGAGAAGCAATTCTTTATTCCGGGCGACACCGGTTTTACAGTCTGGCAGACGCGCTACGCGAAAATCGGCGTGGGTATCTGCTGGGATCAGTGGTTCCCGGAAACCGCACGCAGTCTGGCGTTGCAGGGCGCGGAGCTGATTTTCTATCCGACCGCGATTGGTTCCGAGCCAGCCTACCCGGATATCGACAGCCAGCCGCACTGGACTCGCGTTCAGCAAGGCCACGCCGCTGCGAATCTGGTGCCCGTGATTGCCTCCAACCGCATTGGTACGGAAGCCAGTAAATACATCGATGGTCTGGAAATGACGTTCTACGGTTCATCTTTCATTGCCGATCAAACCGGTGCGCTGTTGGCACAGGCCAACAAGACGGATGAAGCGATTCTGGTGCATGAATTTGATTTAGACGCTATCGCGGCACAGCGTGCCTCGTGGGGGCTGTTCCGCGACCGTCGTCCGGACATGTATGGCACCATCGCCACCTCTGACGGTAAGACCTGGAGATAAGTGATGTCACAGTTAGCGACTCCTCAGCTCACGACGCCGCATCAGGATGGTTTTGCGATGCCTGCCGAATGGGCACCGCATGACGCGGTGTGGATGATTTGGCCGTATCGTACTGATAACTGGCGCGAGCAAGGTGTTCCGGCGCAGAAAACGTTCGCTCGGGTGGCGGAAGCCATCGCCCAGAACACACCCGTTATCATGGGCGTGCCTGCGCGCTACATGGCGGATGCGCAAAAAGTGATGCCGGTAAACGTTACGTTGGTAGAAATGGAAAGCGACGACGCCTGGATGCGTGACACCGGCCCGACCATTGTGCTGAATGCGGCGGGTGAACGTCGGGGTATCGACTGGCAGTTCAACGCCTGGGGCGGTGAGCTGGGCGGTCTGTATGAAGACTGGCGTCAGGATGAGAACGTCGCTGCGCAGGTGCTGGATTATCATCAGGCTGCACGTTATGCCGCTCCGCTGATTCTGGAAGGTGGCTCGATCCATGTCGATGGTGAAGGCACCTTGCTGACCACGGCGGAATGCTTGCTCAATCCGAACCGCAACCCGCACCTGAGCAAAGCGGAAATCGAACAGCTAATGCGTGATTACCTCGGCATCTCGACGATTATCTGGCTGGAAGAAGGCGTGTACAACGACGAAACCGACGGGCATATCGATAATATGTGCTGTTTCGTGCGCCCCGGTGAAGTCGCACTGCACTGGACGGATGATGACAACGATCCACAGTATGCTCGCTCTGTCGCGGCCTATGAGGTGCTGTCGGCGGCGCGCGATGCACAAGGACGTGAGCTAAAAATCTGGAAATTGCCTGCCCCTGGCCCGCTGTATGCAACCAAAGAGGAAGCGCTTGGCGTGGAGAGTGGCGATGCGGTTGAACGCCTTGCCGGTTCGCGTCTGGCGGGTTCTTATGTGAATTTCCTGATCAGTAACCAGCAAATCATTTTCCCGCTGCTGGATGAGAAGACGGATGACGTTGCACGCGATCTGCTGCAACAGATGTTCCCCGGCTACGTGATTAGCGGCGTGCCTGCGCGGGAAATCCTGCTGGGTGGGGGAAATATTCACTGCATTACGCAGCAAATCCCTGCGGCGAAGTCAGCGTTGATCCGTTAGCGGACGATTGAAAAGAGCGGGAGCGAGTATCCTGTTCGCCATAAAAAGCCGGTTGGCGCGACAGCGTGAACCGGCTTTTTGATCGGACGAACGTGTGTCCTTCCGTTTCTATCAACGCTTAGCTGCGTTTCGCGTCGGCTGCTGCTTTCACGATGACAGCAAAGGCGTCGGCTTTCAGTGAAGCACCGCCAACCAGCGCGCCGTCGATGTCCGGCTGGGTGAACAGCTCTGCGGCATTCGCAGCATTAACCGACCCGCCGTACTGGATGATCACTTGTTCAGCAACGGTAGCATCTTGCTTGGCGATGTGATCGCGGATGAATTTGTGAACGGCCTGCGCCTGGGCAGGGGTCGCAGATTTGCCGGTACCGATCGCCCATACTGGCTCGTAGGCGATAACGGTGTTTTCAAATGCTTTCGCGCCCAGCGTGTTCAGCACGGCATCCAGTTGACGCGCACATACGGCTTCCGTCTGGCCTGCTTCGTTTTCTGCTTCGGTTTCACCAATGCACAGCACCGGAATCAGGCCCGCGTCTTTCAGCACGCCAAATTTCTTCGCAATGAATTCATCGCTTTCTTTGTGGTAAGTGCGGCGCTCAGAGTGGCCGATGATGATGTATTTCGCACCGATGTCTTTCAGCATGTCGGCAGAGGTTTCACCGGTGAAGGCACCAGAGAGGTTTACGTCAACGTTCTGCGCGCCCAGCGCAATGCGGCTACCTGCCAGTTGGTGATTAGCCTGATCGAGATAGAGAGCAGGTGGTGCAATCGCTACGCCACAGCCGTCAACGGTGCTGAGCTCTTTACGCAGACCCGCGATCAGTTCGTTGACCATGTGAGTGCTGCCGTTCAGCTTCCAGTTACCCATAACTAATGGATGTCGCATCTTTTTTCCTCCAGCCGGAATCGCGAATGAATCAATGTATTAATAAATCAATGTGTTGGTGAACCGACGCATGAATTTTACTGCCACAGGCAATATGACCTGCCCACAGTATAGAGACGAAATGTGACCGTGGCTCTGTTTTTCGTCATGAATTATCGCGTTGATCACGGTTCAGATAGCGTTAGCTTAATCGGTTCAACAGCAAAAGTTAGCCCTTTTTCGCCATCATCTGCAACAACATAACGTAAGGCCCCTTCCGATTGCTGATAAAAGCGTTGTCCTTTGCCTTTTTCCAGCAGTTCGGTGACTTTTTTCACGCTCTGTTCTTCCGTCAGTGACGGGGTGAATGTGCGTGCCAGCGCAGCCATGTAGTCGATGGCCTGTTTACGACGTGCTACGGTTTCTTGTTTGCTCTGTGGCTGTGGTAGCCAGGTAATTTGCAGCGTTTTGATTTTTCCGGTGCCTTTTTCCAGCGCGGTTGAGGCATAGAGATGATCGTTAATGCGGCTGGCGGCACGGGTTAGCATGCTGGTGATATTACCGGTGTCGACAACCCGAAATTCTCCGATCGGCAGCGTCGGATTGCTCAGGTTGTAGCGGGAACGAAACTGCGTGATGGTTTGATCGAAGGTTGGGGCACCGGCCAGCAGATACGGCGCATTGGCTGAGGTTTTGGGCAGGAACGTCGGATCGGCCCCCGCGTGGGTCTGGTAAAGCACCAGCGATGATAAAACCAAAAGTGAAGCGATGCGTTTTCGTGTCATAGGGATTCGGGTCAGCTACTTCAGAAGATGTCCAGGCCAATAACGGCGGAATACGTTTGATTAAAGCGGCATTTGTACGTCGTTGTCAAAAAACAGTACGTGACTGTCAAAAATCGCGTAAAGGTTGCGGGTAAATACCGGGATTAAGGTAAAATCAGCTGGAACAAAAATACAGATTAATGCGGCTAGACAGGTCGACAATTCAGGACGTTATCGTTAATGACATTACAGCAGTGGTGCTTCTCGTTTAAAGGCCGAGTCGGTCGCCGTGATTTCTGGCTTTGGATGGCGATTTGGGTCGCATTGATGGCGGTGTTGTTTACGCTATCCGGCCAACGCTGGCTGGATACGCAATCGACGGCGTTTGGTTTGGTGGTATTGCTGTGGCCGACGGCGGCCATTATGGTGAAACGACTGCACGACCGCAATAAAAGCGGCTGGTGGGCGCTGCTGTTAGTGGTTGCATGGATGCTGGCTTCGGGGAACTGGACGATGTTTTCTGCCGTCTGGCAGTGGGGAATTGGTCGTTTCCTTCCGATCCTGATTGTCGTGATGACGCTGCTCGACTGCGGTGTTTTTCTCGGTACAAAAGGGGAAAACCGGTTTGGCGTAGAGGCGGAACCGTTTCGCTTCCGCCGATAGTTAAAACAACCGATTGTTTACCAATAGTTTTCAGCGGTCATATGACCGGGTCTGCGGCGCAGGTGCTTGGTCATTTGCCGTTCTTCTTTCAGCAACAGCTGGGTATCACGCACCATCTGCGGGTTGCCGCACAGCATGACGTGGCTGGTTGCCGCATCCATCGGCAATCCCACGGCGGCTTCCAGCGTACCGTTGCTGATCAAGGTGGGAATACGGCCTGTCAACGACCCCGTTTCCTCTTCCCGGCTGACTACTGTTTGAATTCGCAGCCTGCCGTGGTAGCGCTGCTGTAATTGCTGCATCAGCGGCAGATAGCTCAGATCGCGTGAGAATCGGGCGGCGTGAACCAGCACGATATTCTTAAAGCGCTCCAGATCCTTACCTTCCTGAAGAATCGACAGATACGGACCAATGCCTGTTCCTGTTGCCAGCATCCACAGCGTTTCACAATCAGGAACTTCTTCCAGCACGAAAAAGCCAGCGGCTTCTTTGACGATCATGACGTCTGAACCGGGTTGCAGCGCATGCAGATGGGGGCTGAGCTTGCCCTCTGGCACGGTGACCAGATAGAACTCAAGCGTGGGATCGCTGGGCGCATTCACATAGGAATACGCGCGCTGCACTTTCTCTCCTTCAATCTCCAGTGCCAGCTTGCCGTACTGCCCAGCAGTGAATGCATCGGTGGGTGCGTGAACCCGAATGCTAAACAGACTTTCTGTCCAGTTTTCCACCTGAACCACTTTGCCTGTCACCCATTCAGCCATATTTTTCTGCTCCTGTTGCTGGCATTAGACGCCACTATTCGTACTTTTAAGTTAAGTCGTGGGTCTAAGATACGCTATTTATTAACAACTGTGAAACAAGCAGTCAGTTGGGTAATCGCCTGTTACAGTAGAAATTCGTGCAGTGTGCGATCCTTGCGATCCAGATAGTGCGTCGATTTAATCCGGCGGATCGTGCGGGATTTACCGCGGATCAGCAGCGTTTCCGTGGTGGCCATGTTGCCTTTACGCGCGATCCCGTCCAGTAAATCGCCTTTGGTGATGCCGGTCGCTGAGAAAATCACGTTATCATTACGCGCCATGTCATCAAGCTTGAGAACGCCGCCTGCTTCGATGCCCATTTGTCGGCAGCGCGCCAGCTCATCCTCACCGATACGGCGGTTTTCGGCGTTATCACCTTTGACCTGATGACGTGCCAGCAAACGTCCTTGCATGTCGCCATCAAGTGCGCGAATGACGGCCGCCGAGATCACACCTTCTGGCGCGCCGCCGATGCCATACAGCACGTCAACTTCGCTCTCCGGCATACAGGTGAGAATGGAGGCGGCCACGTCGCCGTCTGGAATCGCGAATACTTTCACGCCCAACTGCTGCATTTCTGTGATGCAGGCATCGTGGCGCGGTTTAGCCAGCGTAATCACAGTTAACTGGCTGAGCGGTTTGCCCAGTTTGATTGCGACATTGCGCAGGTTGTCCGCCAACGGCAGATTGAGGTCAATCGATCCTTTCGCTTTGGGCCCGACGATCAGCTTTTCCATGTACATATCTGGCGCGTGCAGAAACGCGCCTTTTTCACCGACAGCCAGTACGGCCAGCGCATTCGCCTGACCCATTGCCGTCATCCGCGTGCCTTCAATCGGATCGACGGCGATGTCTACGGCATCGCCCTGACCGGTACCGACCTGTTCACCGATGAACAGCATGGGCGCTTCGTCGATTTCTCCTTCGCCGATGACAATCTGACCGTTGATGTTGACCTGATTCAGCATGATGCGCATCGCCTGTACGGCGGCGTTGTCGGCAGCGTTTTTGTCGCCACGACCTAACCACTTATAGCCTGCCAGCGCGGCTGCTTCGGTGACGCGTGAGAACTCAATGGCTAATTCACGTTTCATAAATACCTGTCTGTTATCGATCGGGAAAGGAGTGACCTTATGTTAGCCAATTAAGCCTGGATTTAGGGGAAACGCGGTGATGAGGTTCCCGCAGGGACGCCTCGCACCGTGGTCGCCCCGGTATCTCGGTTCTTAAACGATCAACATGAGGATATGGGCGGGGATTTTATCACAACGGGGGAGGGGCGGTTGAGCGAGATGAAAAAAACGGGCGCGGCAGGGGCGCGCCCGGTATAGATGGATTAATCGTCGTGATCTTCCCAGTTACGGGCGCGTGCAACGGCTTTCTGCCAGCCGCTGTAGCGATAATTACGCTCCACGGTTTCGATGCTGGGGCGGAATTCGCGCTCGATCGTCGCTTTGCTCTTCACTTCGTCCAGATCGTTCCAGAATCCTGTGGCAAGCCCTGCCAGGAAAGCGGCACCCAGCGCGGTGGATTCACGCACTTCGGGGCGTTCCACGCGCGTGCCAAGAATATCGGACTGGAACTGCATCAGGAAGTTGTTGGCTACTGCACCGCCATCGACACGCAGCGCTTTCAGGCGCGTGTCGGCGTCTGCCTGCATGGCATCCAGTACGTCGCGGGTCTGGAAGGCAATGGATTCCAGCGTCGCACGGATGATGTGGTTCGCATTCACGCCACGGGTCAGGCCGAAGATCGCGCCACGGGCATACGGGTCCCAATAAGGCGCGCCCAAGCCGGTGAAGGCGGGTACGACGTAGACGCCGTTGCTGTCCTTCACTTTCGTCGCAAAGTATTCGGAGTCCATTGAGTCGCCGATCAGTTTCAGCTCGTCGCGTAGCCATTGGATGGATGCACCACCAACGAACACCGAGCCTTCAAGCGCGTAGTTCACTTCGCCACGTGGGCCGCAGGCGATAGTGGTCAGCAGGCCGTGTTTGGACAGCACCGCTTCTTTACCGGTATTCATCAGCAGGAAGCAGCCCGTGCCGTAGGTGTTTTTCGCCATGCCCGGATTGACGCAAAGCTGGCCGTACAGCGCCGCCTGTTGGTCACCGGCGATACCGGCGATAGGAATACGCGTGCCGCCTTTACCACCGATATTGGTCTGACCGTAGACTTCTGAAGACGCGCGTACCTCCGGCAGCATTTCACGTGGGATGTCCAGCGCTTCCAACATGCGCGCATCCCATTCCAATGTGTGAATGTTAAACAGCATGGTGCGGGAGGCATTGGTGTAATCTGTGACGTGAACACGCCCTTGCGTCATTTTCCAAATCAGCCAGGTATCAATCGTACCAAACAGCAGTTCACCACGTTTGGCGCGTTCACGAGAGCCCTCAACGTGATCCAGAATCCACTTCACCTTGGTGCCGGAGAAGTAAGGGTCGACCACCAGTCCGGTGGTATTGCGAACATACTCTTCCAGACCGTCTTTCTTCAGCTTCTCACAAATTTCAGCAGTACGACGACACTGCCAGACGATGGCGTTATAAATCGGTTTGCCGCTCTCTTTTTCCCATACCACGGTGGTTTCACGCTGGTTGGTGATACCAATGCCCGCGACTTCATCCGAGCTGATGTCGGCTTTAGCCAGCACTTCGACCAGCGTGGAGCTTTGTGATGCCCAAATCTCCATCGGGTCGTGTTCTACCCAGCCTGCTTTTGGATAGATCTGGGTGAATTCACGCTGCGAGACGCTAACGATATTGGCATCGTGATCCAGTACGATGGCGCGGGAGCTGGTTGTGCCCTGGTCGAGCGCGACAATGTATTTTTTTTCCGGGTTCATAAATCCAATCCTGTAATGATTAACCGTGAAATAGGATGGTCGTGGCGTTAAGTTTAACGGCTTTCACGACGCGTGGTAGTTTCTGCCTCGGGTTCGCAGACATCGCATGGCAGATTACGGCCAATCAGTGCACGATAACCGAAGGCACCCAGACAGGCACCGATAATGGGGCCGAAGATAGGAACCAGAAAGTAAGGAATGTCGCGTGCACCAGTAAAGGCCACGTTGCCCCAGCCTGCCAGGAAAGCAAACAGCTTAGGACCAAAGTCACGCGCCGGGTTGAGGGCGAAGCCGGTCAGCGGCCCCATGGACGCACCGATGACGGCAATCAGAATACCGATCAGCAGGGGAGCGAGCGGCCCACGTGGGATGCCGTTACCATCGTCGGTGAGCGCCAGAATCAGACACATTAAGATAGCGGTGATGACGGTCTCAACTAACAGCGCTTGCATGACGGAAATGTGCAGGTTCGGATACGTTGAGAAAATGCCTGCTAAACTCAGGCTCTCCGTACTGCCACGCACCATATTGTTGGCTTGTTCAAAATCCACGAATAGATTGTGATACAGCCCATAGACTAGCGCGGCGGCACAAAATGCGCCTGCAATCTGCGCCAAAATGTAAGGCACGACTTTGCGTCCATCAAAGCAGGCAAATAACCATAAGGCGATAGTGACGGCCGGGTTGAGGTGAGCACCAGAAATGGCGGCGGTCAGATAGATTGCCATCGCAACCCCCAGACCCCAAATGATGCTGATCTCCCACTGCCCAAAGCTGGCGCCCGCCAGTTTCAATGCGGCGACGCAGCCGACACCGAAGAAAATCAGCAGGCCAGTGCCAAGAAATTCGGCGATACACTGGCCTTTTAGCGTTGAACGTTCTGCTTGGCTCATATTTTTTTCCTGCTGGGTAACGTACAGAGTGGTAGGTCTAAGGATACCGCGAGTGGCATCCTCTGTTTTAAATGTATTTATGATGTGAATTTATCGTTAATGCTCGAAAACGAGAAATATCGAAATTTAAATGTGTGTTGTGCGTCAAAAAAATGAGCGTATTCGCTTATAAAATGACTCGAAGTGATTTTTCTCCACAGGGTGATAGTAACGCTCAGGTTAAATTTATTAACACTTATCCGTCGTACTTCAAACGGTATGTGCGTTGGCAATACTCAGCTCATCTTTGAGCCTCGCCCTGAATGGCCGCCGCAAGCGGCGTTCAAATTGGCTTAGCCAATTTGTCCTTACTCACCCCAGTCACTTACTGGTGTAAGCTCCTGGGGATTAATAAGCCTCATAAATGAGGCTCACCCTTTGGGCCAGCGCTGGCGCTGTTCAAATCGGTCTGAAACCGATTTGTCGTGCGATTGCCGCCTTCCTACAATTTGAATTATTTTGGGTAGAATAGGGGGCATGGGGAAGTGAACAGGGAGATTTTCAGCTCGCGCTGCCCGTTTTTCAGTTTGTACTGATAGTGTTACGTAAGAAAAGCTGCCACACTCGTCTAGGTGGAGGATGTGCGCTAGACAGGTGGCGGTTGGCTACATACAATTTCGCTATGGTTTGTCTTGTCAGCCGTCCCATGGTCAGGATTATGTTCACGGGCGGATGGCGACACCGTTGGGTGTTGGTTACAGAGTCCGAAAGCCAGCGTTAACCGATCTTTGCCTTGTTGCGATTAAAAGGGGTTTGAAGAATGTCATTTGAAGTGTTTGAAAAGCTGGAAGCGAAAGTTCAGCAGGCGATTGATACCATCACGCTGTTGCAAATGGAAATTGAAGAGCTGAAAGAGCAGAACAACGCGCTGTCGCAGGATGTTCAGGCGGCAGCGGGTTCACGTGAAGCGCTGGTGCGCGAGAACGAACAGTTGAAAGAAGAGCAAGTGGTATGGCAAGAGCGCTTACGCGCGCTGTTAGGCAAAATGGAAGAAGTCTGATAGGGCTTGCCGGCTCAGACGAAGGGATCGATTATTGATTGAGCCAAATAAAAAAGGGCGGTTATCGCCCTTTTTTGTGATGAAGTTGCCGCAATAAAAACGCGGAGATTCAACGATATTATTCAATATCCAGCGGGTCTTCCGCCAAAATAATACCGGTGTTATCGGCATACAAATGATCACCGGAGAAGAAGGTGACGCCACCGAAGTTGACGCGAATATCGCTCTCGCCGATGCCTTCGCTACTCGCGCCGACCGGAATGGCCGCCATCGCCTGAATACCGATATCCAGCTCAGCCAAATCGTCAACCTGACGCACTGCGCCATAAACGACAATGCCTTCCCATTCGTTTTGCGTCGCCAACCGGGCGATTTCCGCGTTGATCAACGCGCGGCGCACGGACCCCCCGCCATCGACCAGAAGCACGCGCCCAAGGCCGTTCTCTTCAAGGAGATCGAACAGCAGGCCGTTATCCTCAAAACATTTCACCGTGGTGATTTTGCCACCAAATGAAGTACGCCCGCCAAAGTTAGAGAACAGAGGTTCAACAACATTCACCTCTTCGTGGTAGATATCGCACAGTTCGGAAGTATCGTATTTCATAGGATTAACGTCTGTTTGCCACCGGAATCATGAGTATATCCCTTTCTGGCGGCTGTTGGCAAAATCATCAAATGTTAACTTGATGCGCATCAGTAAATACGCACCGCTTTTCACCTGCGCTAACTTTACCCGCGCTAACTCAGTATCACACCCACGGCGAACAAAATGTTGGTCAGCAGCGCGCCTTTCACCGTTTTTTCCAACATCGGACGCATGCTGAATGCGCTGGTTTCACGCAGCACATAGCGTGCCTGCTTAATCAGCAACGGGAGTGCCAGAATAAAGAGCCAGCCCGCCAGACTGTGCAGATAAAACGTGGCAAACAGACCGAGACAAACTGGTGCCAGCAACAGCAGCATTGTGTGGTAGAAACGTGCTTTTTCCGCGCCGAGGCGCACCGCCAGCGTGTTCTTTCCACTGATACGATCGTTGTCGATATCGCGCAGGTTGTTGATGTTTAGGACGGCCGTCGCCAACAGACCACAGGCCGTGGCAGGCAGCATCACGATGCTGTCGAAGTGACCAGTTTGCAGATAATACGACCCAGCGACGCTGAGCCAGCCGAAAAAGATCAGCACCGAGATATCGCCGAGCCCGATATAACCGTAAGGTTTGTTACCGACGGTATAGGTGATGGCGGCGAAAATCGCCAGCAGCCCCAGAATCAAGAAACCAAAGATATCCGCGGGCTTTTCACACGCCAGAATCACCAGACTTACGCCGGAAATGATGGTGAGCACCACCGTCACGATCAGCGCATTGCGCAGTTGCACCAGTGTAATGGCACCGGTCTGGATGCCGCGTAGCGGCCCGATGCGATCCTCGGTATCGCTGCCTTTTACCGCATCCCCATAGTCGTTCGCCAGATTGGAAAGGATTTGCAGCAGCCCGGCGGTCAACAACGCCAGTAATGCTACGCCCGGTTTAAAGCTGCTATGCCAGCTCGCAATCGCCGAGCCAGTGACGATGGACGCGAAAGCTAGTGGCAACGTTTTTGGACGCAGACTATCCAGCCAGGCTTTGGTTTTGCTGCTATGGGTTGATAAGGTCATGGTGCGCTTCAATTTTTATTGACGATCCACGTGCGTGAATCATCCGTTTATAAACAAGAAAAGTCAGTGATGGCGGCGTCAGAAACAAAAGTGGGAGGCCAACGCCTCCCACTTTATCGTTAATCGTGCGATCCGCGAAAACGGATTATAAGATAAATCGACTCAGATCTTCATCTGCTACTAATTCATCCAGATGATTACGGACGTAATCTGCGTCAATGGTAACGCGTTGACCGTTCATTTCGCTGGCGTCGTAAGAAACGTCTTCGATCAGGCGCTCCATCACGGTATGCAGACGGCGTGCGCCGATATTCTCGGTGCTTTCGTTGACCTGCCAGGCGGCTTCGGCAATACGGCGGATGCCATCGACCGTGAACGAAATATCCACACCTTCCGTCGCCATCAGCGCTTTGTACTGCTCGGTCAGCGAGGCGCTCGGTTCCGTCAGGATGCGCTCGAAATCTTCCGTCGTCAGCGCTTGCAATTCCACGCGAATCGGCAGACGCCCCTGCAATTCTGGAATCAGATCGGACGGGCTGGCAACCTGGAATGCGCCAGAGGCGATAAACAGGATGTGGTCGGTCTTGACCATGCCGTGTTTGGTGGACACGGTGCAGCCTTCAACCAGCGGCAGCAGATCGCGTTGGACGCCTTCACGGGAAACATCCGGGCCGGAACTTTCGCCGCGCTTACAGATTTTGTCGATCTCATCAATGAACACGATACCGTGCTGCTCAACGGCTTCAATCGCCTGCTGCTTCAGCTCTTCCGGGTTCACTAGCTTGGCGGCTTCTTCTTCTATCAGCAGCTTGAAGGCATCTTTAATTTTGATCTTGCGGGCTTTTTGCTTCTGGCCTGCCAGATTCTGGAACATGGACTGGAGCTGGTTGGTCATCTCTTCCATGCCCGGCGGTGCCATGATCTCTACGCCAACGGGGGCGGCAGCCAGATCGATCTCGATCTCTTTGTCGTCCAATTGGCCTTCACGCAGTTTCTTGCGGAATGCCTGACGTGCGGCGGAAGGCTCCTGCGTGCTTTCTGACTGTCCCCAATTGTTCTTCGCCGGTGGGATCAGCACGTCCAGAATGCGGTCTTCCGCCATCTCTTCCGCACGGAAGCGGTTTTTTTCGATGGATTGGA
This sequence comes from Pectobacterium artocarpous, assembly GCF_046159765.1. Classification (NCBI taxonomy): domain Bacteria; kingdom Pseudomonadati; phylum Pseudomonadota; class Gammaproteobacteria; order Enterobacterales; family Pectobacteriaceae; genus Pectobacterium; species Pectobacterium artocarpous. Next base: position 22,741 of record NZ_JBJXVK010000011.1, on the reverse strand, counting down.
GGCGCACCATTTTTATCGCAGAATCCGTCAGATCGCGGATGATGGAGTCAACTTCTTTACCGACATAGCCCACTTCGGTGAATTTGGTTGCTTCCACTTTGATGAACGGCGCATTGGCGAGTTTTGCCAGACGGCGAGCGATTTCGGTTTTACCTACGCCGGTTGGGCCGATCATGAGAATATTTTTAGGCGTCACTTCATGACGGAGTGCTTCGTCCAACTGCATACGACGCCAGCGGTTACGTAGCGCGATGGAGACGGCGCGTTTCGCTTTATGCTGGCCGATGATGTAGCTGTCGAGTTCGCTGACTATCTCGCGCGGGGTCATTTCAGACATGGTTGATCCTTACGCCTTGGAGGCTAATTCTTCTATCGTGTGGAACTGGTTGGTGTAGATACAGATGTCGCCCGCAATCCCCAGAGATTTTTCGACGATATCACGAGCACCCAGCTCGGTGTTTTCCAGCAAAGCACGTGCGGCGGCCTGCGCATAAGGACCGCCGGAACCAATGGCGATCAGATCGTTTTCAGGCTGCACGACATCGCCATTACCGGTAATGATCAGTGAGGCATTTTCGTCCGCGACGGCCAGTAGGGCTTCCAGCTTGCGTAGCATACGGTCGGTACGCCAGTCTTTCGCCAACTCGACAGCGGCTTTCACCAGATGACCCTGGTGTAATTCCAGCTTGCGCTCAAAAAGCTCAAAAAGGGTAAAGGCATCCGCCGTGCCGCCAGCGAAACCGGCGATAACGCGGTCATGGTAGAGGCGACGTACCTTACGCACGTTGCCTTTCATCACGGTGTTGCCCAGAGTGGCTTGTCCATCACCGCCAATGACCACCTGGCCGTTGCGGCGTACGCTTACAATTGTTGTCACGAGTCAGTCCCCGTTTGAAGAAAAAGATCCCCGCATGATTCGGGGCGCATTGATGTTATAGATGGGGGAAAGCGTGGGGTTTTTCAACCCCCGCTGGCAAGAGGAATACAGTTTGATGCGCCCGCGCTCTTCAGGCGTTGGATCATGCTATCTGCGGCAGCACGGTTGCTGTAAGGCCCCAACATAATACGGTTCCAGCCGCCGTTAGAGGTGATGCGGCTTTCGATGCCCGCAAACGCCAACTGTGCTCTTACCGATTCGGCAGGGTCCATGGTTTTGAAGGAACCGCATTGAATCGCCCAGCGTTGCGTTTTCTCAGCTTTTGGTGCTTCAGGCTGTTTGACCGGCTGTTGCTTTGGCGCTTCCTGTTTTGGCGTTTCTTGTCTTGGAACCACAGGCGTCGTTTGTGTAATCGCGGGTGCCCGCGTGGTGGGCTGCGTCGTCACAACAGGCTGCTGCATCGGTTGTGTCGGCGGCTTAATCGTCACCTGTGAGCGCGGAACCTGAGTCTGGTCGTTGTATGGCACCTCAGAGAGCTGCGTTGGCTGACGACGCATATCAGACTGCATCTGCTCCAGCAGTTGACGCTGTTCATCCGTCAACTGCACCGGCGACTGAATCTCGCCACCCGCCGAAGGCTCCGTTGGCGTTGTCACGCCCAACTGACGATTTTCCAGCTCTTTGATGTAGCGCCAGCGTTCTTCCGGCTTGGGTGGCAGCCCGTTACCTTTGCCCACGTTTTGATGCGGCAGAACGGGGGACTCATCGGGTTTATTATGGGCGATAAAGTACAGACCGCCCGCGAAGGTGACCAAAACGGCAACAGCCAGTGCGATCATCGTTTTGGATGCACCTGAAGCCTTGCCTTTTTTTCGGCTATTTGTCGTTTTCCGACGCGTCCCTGGTGAACGTCCCCGGCTCACGTAGTCTCTTTGTGCCACTGTCGTTTCGCTGTGAATTGATAGGTAAATAACATAATTAGGGTGTCATGTTACTGAACCCTCAAATATTTGACCAGCACCTGAAGTCTTAAAGCCTGTTACGGGCGTAATTTGGCGCGGCGACGCTATCGCGTACGACCAATTCACTGGATAACAGACGGGAACCGCTTTGTACCGTGTTACCTTGCAACTGCTCTAAGAGTAGCAGCATTGCCTCGCGTCCGATCTGATAACGAGGTTGGGCGACAGACGTCAGCGGCGGCCAGCTGTATTTCGCTTGTTCAATATCATCGAAACCGACGATGGAAAGGTCACGGGGGATGTCTAGCCCCATCTTCCTGGCCTGTGCGAACACGCCCAGCGCCATCAGATCGCTATGACAAAAGATCGCACTGGGTGGATGTGGGTGCTGCATCAGCGCAGTCAAGCCATTCATCCCGGTTTCGTAGGTGAAATCGCCCCGAAAGATGTACTGATTGTCGATGAGAATCCCACTGCGCCGCAGTGCCTGAATATACCCCTGTAGACGATATTGGCTCAGGTGCATGTGTTCCGGGCCGGCGATGCAGGCGATGCGCTGATGGCCTGCCTGATACAGATAGTGTACGGCTTCAAAGGCGGCGGTCAGGTTATCGATATGCACGGTTGGCAGCGCCAGATCCGGTGAGAACTCATTCGCCATCACCATCGGCGGCAGATTACGCTGCTCTTCCTGACCGGCGTCAAACGGTAGATGAGAGCCGAGCAACACCATGCCGTCGATCTGTTTGGTAATAATCAGATCGACGAAGGTTTTTTCTTTCTGATGCTGGTGGGCACAATCGCCAATCAACACCAGATAGCCGTGTTCGGCTGCGGTTTCCTCGATCCCGCGAAATATTTCAGAGAAATAAGGATCGCAGATATCCGGCACGATCGTCAGGATCGTACGCGATTCGTTACGCTTGAGGTTCCTGTTGAGCGCGTGGGGCGAATAGCCAACGGCGATGACAGCCTGCTCGACCTTCCTGCGGGTGGTCGCAGAGACTTTTTCTGGGTTCATTAACGTTCGGGATACGGTCGCGGTGGAAACGCCCGCCTCATCCGCCACGTCTTTCATCGTCGCCGTGGTGACGCCTTTCTTCTGCTTCAACGCTTTTCTCCTTGCGTCAGCGTTAACTGGCGCTGACTGCCAGCAGAACGCTCCTGCCTGCTGACGCTTCTATGATGACGGGGCGCGGTATGCCGACTTAAATGGCACGGTACGTCAGTACACGACCAGCCTCAGCATACTGCCTGCGCAGACAGTGATAACAGATTGAACGCAGGTTTTGTTGCTTAATTTGCATGGAAAGTGTGATGAATATCGTGTTCTCGACGCTGCTCGCAAAAAAAGCGTGGCAAGAAACCGACATGATCTAACAGGAAAGGCTAACCGTCCGTGGGATCGACATCCAGCATCCATTTCACTTTACGTGCCTGCGGTAGCGTGCCGATCAGCGCCATTGAGGTTCTGACCAGTTTTTGTAATAGCGCTCGGGAAGGGTGCTGTAGCAGGAGCTGCCAGCGGAAGCGCCCCGCGCGTTTGGGCTGTAAAGCAGGGACTGGGCCTAGCAGCCAGAGTGAGTCGTCCCGCAGCGGGCTCGCTTCCAGTAAATTACGCAACTGCTGGAGGAATAAAGTGGCCTGCTGATTATCGTGATCGTCAGCGCGGAAGAGGATATGGCTGGTAAACGGCGGCAGAAAGACGCTTTTCCGTTCGGTAAGCGCCTGGCTGGCAAAGGCATCGTAGCCCTGTTGCAGCAACGTTTGTAATAGCGGATGTTCCGGGTGGTGCGTTTGCAGCGCCACTTCGCCCGCTTTGCCTGCACGTCCCGCGCGGCCAGCTACCTGAGTATAGAGTTGTGCAAAACGTTCTGCGGCACGGAAGTCGGCCGAGAACAGCGAACCGTCCACGTCCAGCAGAGCAACCAGCGTAACGTCTGGGAAGTGATGGCCTTTCGCCAACATCTGTGTGCCGATGAGAAGGCGTGCGCCGCCTTGCCTGACCTGCGAGAGCTGCTGTTCAAGCGCACCTTTACGGCTGGTGGTATCGCGGTCTATGCGGGTGATCGGAACATCGGGAAATAGTGGGGCAAGGCTTTGCTCCAACTGCTCGGTGCCCAGACCAACCGGCACCATATTCGTCGAACCGCAACTGGGACACTGTTGTGGCACCGGGCGCTGGCTGTCGCAGTGGTGGCAGCGCAACATCTTCTGATGCTGATGGTAGGTATAGTAGTGATCGCAGCGCTGACACTCGGCAATCCAGCCGCACTCGTGGCACATCACCACGGGGGCGAACCCGCGCCGATTGAGGAACAAAATGACCTGATTATCGTTTGCCAGATGGCGGCGAATGCGGGTAATCAGCGGCTGAGATAACCCTGACGTCAACGGCAGCCCTTTCAGATCGATAACGTACTGTTTGGCCAGCGCGGCATTGCCTGCTCTTTTGGTCAGATTCAAGCGTCGATACTTGCCGGTCTGGACGTTATACAGCGTTTCCAACGCGGGCGTCGCCGTCCCCATAACGATGGGAATGTCTTCTTCTCTGGCGCGAAAGACCGCCAAATCGCGGGCGTGATAGCGCCAGCCTTCCTGCTGTTTGTAGGAGCTGTCGTGTTCTTCATCGATCACGATCAATCCCAAACAGGAAAAGGGGGTAAATAACGCCGATCGCGTCCCGATGACGATGGCGGCTTCACCGCTGCGGGCGCGTAGCCAGACGGCGAGGCGTTCGCTGTCATTGAGTGCAGAATGCAGGACATCCACCGGAGCGTTAAAGCGTTCACGGAAGCGGGCGATGGTTTGCGGCGTCAGAGCAATTTCCGGCACTAACACCAACGCTTGTTTGCCCTGCGCCAGTACGTTTTCCAGCACGCTGAGGTAGACTTCGGTTTTGCCCGAACCGGTAATGCCCGCGAGCAACCAGGCGGCGAAGTGGTTATCTTCGCTGCGAATAGCGCCGACGGCAGTAGCCTGTTCGGTATTCAGACGCAGTCGGTCGGTTGCCAGGCTAAAGCTTTGACGCCAGTCGTGAAGCATCTGCTCTGCGGCCTGTAATTCGCACAGCCCTTTGCTGCGCAGCGCCTGCAACGCCGTTCCCGTCAGCCCGATTTCGCTTACCTGATGGCGATAAATTGGCGACTGAAGTAAAGCTGCCAACGCCTGTTGCTGCTTCACGGCGCGTTTGAGCGTGCTGAGCGGCGTCGCCCGACCCTGCTCGGTGGCAAACCATTGCCAGAGCGGGGCACGGTGTGCGGGTTTCCCCTGACGCAGTAGGATCGGCAGCGCGTGGAACAGCACTTCGCCAATCGGGTAGTGATAGTACTCGACTGCCCACAGCAGAATGCGCCACAGGCTGGGCGGGAACAGCGGCTGTTCGTCCAGCACGTCATGCACAGGTTTTAATTGCTCAAGTGGAAGCTCGCTGGTGTCGCTCAGCGCGGTAATAATACCGATGGCTTTACGGTGACCAAAGGAGACGCTGACGCGCGCGCCGACCTGCGGAGCGATGCCTCCAGCGGGCAGCAAATAATCGAATGTACGTGCCAACGGCACGGGCAAAGCGACCTGAGCGACAGACATAACTTCTCCGTGATAATCGACGTGGATTAGCGCGGCGAGTCACGACACAACCGTGTGGTTTGTATCACGCGCCGAGCAGAGTGAAAATAACGCAAGGCGCTAGTGTACATGCTGCGAGGGATAATGTGTGGATGCGATTGCATCGGGGTATCAGATTCTGTATGATCCGCCGCCACTATGCTGTTCGCACCAATGATGGGTCGTTCGCGGAAATCATTGCGCCGTTCGCATAATGAACTTACTTATACAACTTTCGTGTGGTGTCTGGCGGAACAGGGCTGGATAGCGACACGGCCTTAACTGAGGTTTCCCCATGAAAAAAGGTATTCACCCGAATTATTCTGCAGTTACTGTAACTTGCTCTTGCGGTAACGTGATCAAAACCCATTCTACTGTGGGTCGTGACCTGAACCTGGACGTTTGTGGCGAATGCCACCCGTTCTACACCGGTAAACAACGTGATGTTGCAACTGGTGGCCGTGTTGACCGCTTTAACAAGCGTTTCTCCGTACCAGGCACTAAAAAATAAGTTTTACTGGCCTCATTGGCACAGTAACTTTCGACAAAGGCACCGACAGGTGCCTTTGTTGTTTCTGGTGTGTCATCGACCCTGCTGACGTTTTACCAGCATCCCGAGAACGAAGACGCCGCCTAGCCCCGCCGTAATAATCCCGATGGGCAATTCTTGTGGTGCCAGCAGTTGTCGGCTGAGCCAATCGCCGCCGCACAGCAGTATCGCACCCAGTACAGCTGTCATTGGCAGAAGCCTCTTGTGTAGCACCCCGCTCAGCGGCCGAGCCAGATGGGGAACCATCAGGCCGATAAAACCGATCACGCCGGTCAGCGCAACCAGTAGTGAGGTGGCGAAAGCGCAGCAGATGAAAATTTCCACGCGTACGCGAGACAGATTAATCCCCATTGAGGCCGCAGTTTGTCCGCCAGCCAGCAGCGCATCGAGCGCACGCCAGCGTAGGGCTGTGAGGCCGAATAGCAGCAGAACGCTGAACACCGCAAAAGGTAGCGTGTCCCAACGGGCAAGGCCTAGCCCCCCCAGCGACCAGAAAAGAATTGAGCTGGCGGCCCGCTGATCGCCGGAAAACACCAGATAGTTCGTCAAGGCGCCGAACAGAAATGAGATCGCCAATCCGCAAATGATCAGACGTTCTGCGCCCCGCGCCTGTTGCAGCAGGAACAGCACTGTCACAGCGACGGCCGATAAGATACCACCACAGAAGGCCGCCATCGGCAGAGCCCAGTCACCGAGCTGCTCGCCAAAACGGGTGATGACGGCGACTGCCCCTGCCGAGGCCCCGGCAGACAGGCCGAACAGAAAAGGGTCAGCCAGATCGTTACGGGTTGCCGTTTGCAAAAAGGCACCGACCATCGCTAACCCCGTGCCGCACAGCGCCGCCAGCAGACTGCGAGGAATGCGCAGTTCCAGAATGATGCGTGATGTCATCGGCGAGACATCCGCCGATGACAGCCCTAAGACACTGGCGACCTGCGTGAGGGGAATCGTCGTGCTGCCTGTCGCAATATTTAACAGCATCAGTCCAACCAATATCAGTAATGCGATAACGAGGGTGACGGCATAACGTGAAGATGTTGGGTTCACTGAAAGGCATCCGGGTAGAGTGCGTGCACCAGTTTATCGACGGCCACAATATTCGCCGGCCCCGGCGTGAGTTCCGCATATTGCAGCTTCAGGTAGCGATGCTGTTGTACGGCCGGGGTAAACTTCATCAGCGGGTGCGTTTCCAGAAAACGTCTTAACGCATCTGCGCCGTTACCCGTCTGGTAATCCAGCAAAATAATCAAATCAGGTTCGCGTGCCGCTACGCTTTCCCACGATGTTGAGGCCCAGCTCGTTGGCATGTCGTCCATCACGTTTTTGCCGCCTGCGGCCTCAATGATAGCAGTGGGCATGGCGAATTTCCCGCTGGTAAAGGGTTTATCGTCGCCAGAGTCATACAGGAAAACCGTCTGCTTTGGCCGATCGCCAATACGGGTTTGCAGGGCGGCAATATGCTGTTTCCAGTCGTCAATCTGCTTCTGAGCCTGTTCCTGCTTACCGAAGATTTTCCCCAGTTTCAGCATGTCGCCGTAGAGCAACGCCATGCTAGCTTGCGGACGCTGCTGCTGTTGTTCGGTGAACACACAGCTTTCGCTGAGCACCAGCGTTTGAATGCCGTATTTCTTCAACGATTGCGGGGTGACGTCGCCACCGATCTTCATGCCGTAGTTCCACCCTGCAAAGAAGAAATCCGGGTGTACGGCCAGCAGATTTTCCAGCGTCGGGTATTTTGCTGCCAGTTCAGGGATCGTGCCCTGCTGCTTGATAAAGTCAGGGGGTGCTTTATACCAGCCGGTGATTCCGGTCACCCCGACGATATTTTTTTGCAGCCCAAGCGCAAACGCCATCTCCGTCATGTTCAGGTCATGAATAACGGCACGCTGTGGCGGCTGAGTGAAGGTTAGCGGTTGCCCACAGCTGTCGACGGTGACTGGAAAACCAGAGGCGTGTGCCCAGCAGGATGTCAAGGCCAGCAGTCCAGACAGAAGTGTTATTTTCATCATGATTCCTTAGTGCAGTTCAGGGGCTTCAAAGATGCGAATGGGCGAGCCGTTTATCGGGTGCGGTACCGTAAAACTCTCCATCCCAAATACGGACTTCACACAGTCGGCGCTCAGCGCGTGTGCAGGCGTACCCCAGCGGAGTAGCGTTCCCTGTTGCAAAACGGCGACGCGATCGGCAAAAGGGGTGATAAGTGGTAGGTCGTGCAGCACTGCGAGCGTTGAAATACCGCGCTTCCGTACCAGAGACAGCAGTTGCGCACGTGCCAACGGATCGAGATGGTTGGTCGGTTCATCCAGCAGCAGGAGTTGCGGCGTTTGCGCAAAAGCACGTGCCAGCGCGGCGCGCTGGCGTTCCCCGCCGGAGAGTGTTCCCAGCAGGCGGTGGCGTAGCGGTAATAATCCGGTATCGTCCAGCGCTTCTTCGATAAACAGGCGATCGTGTGCAGGCGTGCTGAATCCGTGGTGTGGAATTCGCCCCAAAGCAACGTATTCCGCGACCCGCAGACGTAGATCCGGCGTATCGTTCTGCGCCAGAATCGCGATGCGCTTTGCTCGCTCATGGCGGCTGAGTGTATTTAGCGACTGACCGTTCAGATGGATGTACCCTGTCGTCGTACCGATTTCGCTGGTTAACACGCGTAATAGCGTGGATTTGCCGCTACCGTTGGGCCCAATCAGCGCCAGACGCTCGCCCGCCTGCATGGACAGAGAAATATCACGGAGTCTCGGTGCCCCATTAGCGTCGGCAACGGAAACATGGTGTAGCTGTAGCAGTACGGGTCTGGCGGAGAGAGATGTTGTCATGATGCGAGCATATCACCATTATGCGTCAAATATGATATGTTATAACATAACAGATTAAATGCAATCCCGATTCACAACGTGAACGGAAGAGGCAATACCTGAGAAGAGAGGGCGGTTGGGTTAATGAGGCGCGGTAGGCTGAGCGGGCGTCAGCTGCATAGCAAAACCCCGCCGGGAAAGGCGGGGTTCACGAGAAACTCGACAATCAGTATTCCCACGTATCTGGGTCGATACCCATTTCACGCATGATGATTTTTGCCGCTTCAGGGATTTCATCGCTGCGTTCTTTGCGCAGGTCTTCGTCATTCGGTAACGGTTGGCCCGTGAACGCGTGCAGAAACGCCTCGCACAGCAGTTCGCTGTTGGTGGCATGGCGCAGGTTGTTCACCTGACGACGCGTGCGTTCGTCAGTCAGTATCTTTAATACTTTCAGAGGGATAGATACTGTTATCTTCTTGACTTGCTCGCTTTTTTTACCGTGTTCAGCGTAAGGGCTGACATACTCGCCGTTCCACTCAGCCATGGGATACCTTAAAAATTAATCTAATGAAGACAGCATCTGTCATGAAATGCCACGATTCTAACGGTTATTCTGCCTGTGCTCAATCTATACGCAAAGAGGTTTAGATGTCTAGATGTGTTGACGTCTATTGAAACTGCGTTTACTCTTAAATTCCTATCTTTTCAGCCTCCAGCCAGGAAATGAGCCGATGACGCGTAAACAGGCAACGATCGCAGTCCGCAGTGGGTTAAATGATGATGAACAGTATGGCTGCGTCGTCCCCCCCATTCACCTTTCCAGCACGTATAACTTTACCGGATTCAACCAGCCACGCGCACACGACTATTCGCGTCGCGGTAACCCCACGCGTGATGTTGTGCAGCGTGCGCTTGCCGAACTTGAAGGCGGCGCGGGTGCGGTAATGACGAGCAGCGGAATGTCGGCGATTATGTTGGTTTGCACGGTATTCCTGCGTCCCGGCGATCTGCTGGTGGCACCGCATGATTGCTACGGCGGCAGTTATCGCCTGTTTGACAGCCTGAGCAAACGCGGCGCGTTTCGCGTCAAATTTGTCGATCAAAGTGATACCGAGGCGCTCAACGCTGTGCTGGCAGAGAAGCCGAAGTTGGTGCTGGTGGAAAGTCCGAGCAATCCGCTGCTGCGCGTCGTGGATATTACCGCGATTTGTCATGCTGTGCGGGAAGCGGGCGCGGTCAGCGTGGTGGACAACACCTTCCTGAGCCCGGCATTGCAGAAGCCGCTGGAGTTGGGTGCCGATCTGGTGGTGCATTCGTGCACCAAGTACCTGAACGGTCATTCTGATGTGGTCGCGGGTGCGGTAATTGCCAGAGATGCCGATACCATCACTGAACTGGCCTGGTGGGCGAACAACATTGGCGTCACGGGCGCGGCGTTCGACAGCTATCTGCTGCTACGCGGTTTGCGTACGCTGGCGCCGCGTATGGCGGCCGCGCAGCGTAACGCGCAACAAATCGTTGCATTTTTACAGACGCAGCCGCTGGTGAAGGCGCTATACCATCCTTCACTGCCAAACAATCCCGGCCATGATATTGCCCGCCGTCAACAATCTGGCTTTGGCGCTATGCTAAGTTTTGAGCTGGATGGGGATGAAGACACCCTGCGGCGTTTTCTGGCATCGCTGGAACTGTTTACGCTGGCGGAATCGTTGGGCGGGGTCGAGAGTCTCATCTCTCATGCGGCAACGATGACACACGCAGGTATGGCGCCAGAAGCGCGTGCCGCGGCGGGTATCTCTGAAACATTACTGCGTATTTCCACTGGCATTGAAGACGGCGATGATCTGGTTGCCGATCTTGATCGTGCGTTTCAAGCCGCAGCCAAGAGGTAAGAATGAGTGCATTAGGAGTAGCGCCATCGGTAACGGGCCGACAACTGCATAAGTTTGGCGGTAGCAGTCTGGCCGATGTGAAATGTTACCTGCGCGTCGCCGGTATTATGGCGGAGTATAGCCACCCCGGTGATTTGATGGTGGTGTCTGCCGCAGGCAGTACCACCAACCTGTTGATTAGCTGGTTGAAATTGAGTCAGAGCGATCGTCTATCGGCGCATCAGGTTCAGCAGGCATTACGTCGCTATCAAAGTGAACTGATCGCTGGACTTCTGCCTGCGCAGGCGGCGGAGCCCCTGACTACTCAGTTCATTCGCGATCTGGAGCGTTTGGCTACGCTGCTGGATGGCAAGATCACGGATGCCGTCTACGCCGAAGTTGTCGGGCACGGTGAAATCTGGTCGGCTCGCCTGATGTCCGCCGTGTTGAATCATCTGGATATGAATGCGGCCTGGCTTGATGCGCGCGATTTTCTCTGCGCAGAACGCGCCGCGCAGCCGCAGGTTGATGAAGGCCGTTCTTGGCCGCTGTTGCAGCAATATCTAACGCAACACACGGGGCAGCGTTTGGTGGTAACCGGCTTTATCTGCCGCAATGACGCGGGGGAAACGGTACTGTTGGGGCGCAACGGAAGTGACTACTCGGCGACGCAAATTGGTGCGCTGGCGGGGGTTGAGCGTGTAACCATCTGGAGCGACGTCGCCGGGGTTTATAGCGCCGACCCGCGTAAAGTGAAAGATGCCTGCCTGCTGCCGCTGCTGCGACTGGATGAAGCCAGCGAGCTGGCGCGTCTGGCTGCGCCGGTACTGCATACGCGTACTTTGCAGCCTGTTTCCGGCAGCGATATCGATCTGCAACTGCGTTGCAGCTATCAGCCTGAACAGGGGTCGACGCGCATTGAACGTGTGCTGGCCTCGGGTACGGGCGCCAAAATTGTCACCAGCCACGATGATGTGTGCCTGATTGAAGTTCAGGTTCCCGTTGAGCATGATTTCGTGCTGTTGCAAAAAGAAGTCGAACAGCTTCTGAATCGTGCACAACTGAAGCCGCTGGCGATCGGTGTCCATCAGGATCGTAACCTGCTGCAACTGTGCTACACCTCCGAAGTAGTGGATAGCGCGTTGCAACTGCTGGCAGAGGCTGCTCTGCCGGTTGAGATCAACCAACGTGACGGGTTGGCGATGGTCGCGATGGTCGGTGCAGGCGTGGGTAAAAACCCGCTGCACAGCCACCGTTTCTATCAGCAGTTGAAAGATCAACCGATTGAATTTGTTCGTCAGGCCGATGATGGCATCAGTCTGGTCGCTGTTCTGCGTGTCGGCCCGACGGAACATTTGATTCGTGGGTTGCACCATTCGCTATTCCGTGCAGAGAAACGCATCGGTCTGGTGCTGTTCGGCAAGGGAAATATTGGTTCTCGCTGGCTGGAGCTGTTTGCGCGTGAGCAGAGTAATCTGTCTGCGCGTACCGGCTTCGAGTTTGTTCTGGCTGGCGTGGTAGACAGTACGCGCAGCCTGTTGGACTATGACGGTCTGGATGCCAGCCGTGCGTTGGCTTTCTTTGAAAGTGAAGCGCGGGAGCGGGATGGTGAAGATCTGTTCCTGTGGATGCGTGCGCACCCCTTTGATGATTTGGTGGTGCTGGATGTCACCGCCAGTGAGTCGGTCGCCGGTCTGTATCTGGATTTCGCCAGCTATGGTTTTCATGTCATTAGCGCCAACAAACTAGCAGGCGCATCTGGTGGCAATAACTATCGCCAGATCCGTGACGCGTTCGCGAAAACGGATCGCCACTGGTTGTATAACGCGACGGTGGGCGCGGGTTTGCCAGTCAACTTTGCGGTACGCGATCTGCGGGAAAGCGGCGACAGTATTCTGGCGATTAGTGGGATTTTCTCCGGTACGCTCTCCTGGTTGTTCTTGCAGTTCGATGGCACGGTACCGTTCATCGATCTGGTCGATCAGGCTTGCCAGCAGGGGCTGACCGAACCCGATCCCCGCGTTGACCTCTCCGGTCAGGACGTTATGCGCAAGCTGGTGATTCTGGCGCGAGAGGCGGGCTATGATATCGAACCCAGTCAGGTTCGGGTTGAGTCGCTGGTGCCGCCGGGTTGTGAACAGGGCTCTGTCGATTACTTCTTCGAGAACGGCGATTCGCTGAACGAGCAGATGCTTCGTCGTCTGGAAGCGGCACAGGAAATGGGCCTGGTTCTGCGTCACGTCGCACGCTTTGACAGCAACGGTAAAGCGCGCGTTGGCGTTGAAGCTGTTCGCCCCGATCACCCTCTGGCCTCGCTGTTGCCGGGTGATAACGTGTTTGCGATTGAAAGCCGCTGGTATCGGGATAACCCGCTGGTTATCCGTGGGCCGGGCGCGGGGCGCGATGTCACCGCGGGTGCGCTTCAGTCTGATCTCAATCGTTTGGTGCAACTGTTGTAGAACCTGCTGCGCCCTCACCTCTTCATTATTGGCCGCCTTCGCGCATAAGGGCGGCGGCCAATACGCAAGCGACATACTCCCTCCTTCGTGTTTTCACGCACCTCAAATCATGAAATTTTTTCATTTACCGTGAGTAATCATCACCTCCCGGCGCGCTGAAAAGCGTTGACTCTTTAAGCAGATTACGTCATTTTCTATATAGACGTCTAAACGTATAGACGTGTAGAGAATGATAATAACAGTCACGGTCAACGGGGTAGCAGGTATGAGCTTTTTTCACGCAAACCAGCGGGAAGCGCTGAATCAAAGTCTGGCGGAATTGCATGGACGGATTAATGTGTCGTTCGAATTTTTCCCGCCGCGTACCAGCGATATGGAAGAAACCCTGTGGAACTCAATTGATCGACTGAGCTGCCTGAAACCCAAGTTTGTTTCCGTGACCTATGGAGCGAATTCCGGCGAGCGTGACCGTACTCACAGCATTATCAAAACGATTAAAGAACGTACCGGCTTGGAAGCTGCGCCTCACCTGACCTGTGTCGATGCGTCGCGTGAACAACTGCGTGAAATCGCACAAGATTACTGGCAGAGCGGTATCCGTCATATCGTCGCGCTGCGTGGCGATTTGCCTCCCGAAGGTGGCAAACCGGACATCTACGCAGCGGATCTGGTTTCCCTGCTGAAAGAGGTTGGCGATTTCGATATTTCTGTTGCTGCCTATCCTGAAGTGCATCCTGAAGCGAAAAGCGCGCAGGCTGACCTGATTAACCTCAAACACAAGATTGATGCTGGTGCGAATCGCGCAATCACACAGTTCTTTTTCGACGTAGAAAGCTACCTGCGATTCCGTGACCGCTGTGTGGCGACAGGCATCGATGTGGAAATTGTGCCGGGCATTCTGCCCGTATCGAATTTCAAACAGCTGCAACGTTTTGCCACGATGACCAATGTTCGTGTGCCAAACTGGATGACGGCCATGTTTGACGGTCTGGATAACGATCCAGAGACGCGCAAAATGGTGGGGGCGTCTATCGCGATGGACATGGTGAAAATTCTCAGCCGCGAAGGCGTAAAAGATTTCCATTTCTATACGCTGAACCGCGCTGAGCTGAGCTACGCGATTTGTCATACGTTGGGGGTCCGCCCTGATGTGGCGCGCTGAGGCGACGCGCAAGATTTCAGGAAGAACGAGGCTGCAATGCGGTGACGAAGAATAACGGTATCGGAATACCTTTCAACGTCACTTACGGCGACCATGAAAAGGAGGGGTCTCAGGGATGAGATCCTTATTCGCATGGTGCGGTTGACCGTTGCTGTTGTGGTCAATATGTCTCTCTGGCGTCCGTTTTTTTTATTACTTCTCTCCTCTGAATATTCAAATCCTCTTTTTCTATTTTTATCTCTTCCGATTCTTTTATTACTTTGCCGCTGGTCAGCTTTCCAGACATCGTTCGCAAGGGTATTGTTACCCAACACACACAAAATGCTGTCGATGCCAAATCGCTTGAAGAGTCTAGCCTGCTTGTTATAGCGTGGCTGGAGGCTGGCAGGTATGCCCCGGTGGTACCGAAATCGTAAAAATATTGTTTTATTCCTGTAGAAATAAATGGATAAGCTTCGGTGGGAATATATTATTCATTTTGGATGTTGATAGGGATTATCGCTAATTGATATCCTATCTATCGCTGTTAGCTATCATGATAAGGAGAATTATAATGAATATTCGGGACTTGGAATATCTTGTCGCGCTGGCAGAACATCGTCATTTTCGGCGTGCGGCAGATTCCTGCCATGTGAGTCAGCCAACACTCAGTGGACAAATTCGTAAGCTGGAAGATGAACTCGGTGTGATGTTGCTTGAGCGCACCAGTCGCAAGGTCTTGTTTACGCAAGCGGGGCTGCTGCTGGTCGAGCAGGCACGAACGGTATTACGCGAGGTTAAGGTACTAAAAGAGATGGCGAGCCAGCAGGGTGAAACCATGTCCGGGCCTCTGCATATCGGCCTGATCCCCACAGTGGGGCCTTATCTGCTGCCGCAAATTATTCCAATGCTGCATCGCACGTTTCCTAAACTCGAAATGTATCTGCACGAAGCGCAAACCCACCAGTTACTGGCCCAGTTGGACAGCGGCAAACTGGACTGCGCCATTCTCGCGATGGTGAAAGAGTCCGAAGCCTTTATCGAAGTTCCCCTCTTTGACGAACCGATGAAGCTGGCCATTTATCAGGATCACCCTTGGGCGAACCGTGAACGCGTGGCGATGTCCGATCTGGCGGGGGAGAAACTGCTGATGCTGGAAGACGGTCATTGCCTGCGCGATCAGGCGATGGGCTTCTGTTTTCAGGCGGGGGCGGATGAAGACACGCATTTCCGGGCAACCAGCCTGGAGACGTTACGTAATATGGTCGCAGCCGGAAGTGGTATTACGCTGCTGCCATCGTTATCGGTCCCGCGCGAACGCGAGCGCGACGGCGTCTGCTATTTGCCGTGCTATAAACCGGAGCCTAAGCGCACTATCGCGCTGGTGTATCGCCCTGGTTCACCGCTGCGCGGACGCTATGAGCAGCTTGCTGATACCATCCGCGAGCATATGCAGGGCTATATGGAAAATCTGTCAAAATAAGCGGTTAAGCCCGTTCAGCGCCGCTACGCGGTACGCTTCTGCCATGGTTGGATAGTTGAAGGTGGTATTAACGAAATATTCGATAGTATTGCCTTCACCTTTTTGTTCCATGATGGCCTGTCCGATGTGGATAATCTCAGCGGCGCGCTCACCAAAGCAGTGAATACCCAGAATCTGTTTGGTTTCGCGGTGGAACAGAATCTTCAAACTTCCCACATTCATCCCGACAATTTGCGCTCGCGCCAGATGTTTGAACTGCGCCCGCCCGACTTCATAAGGCACTTTCATCGCGGTGAGCTCTTGCTCGGTTTTCCCCACGGAGCTGATTTCCGGGATGGTATAAATGCCGGTTGGGATATCTTCGATCAGATGCGCGCTGGCATCGCCTTTGATAATCGCCTGAGCGGCGAGCCTGCCTTGGTCATAAGCGGCAGATGCCAGGCTAGGATAGCCGATGACATCACCGATGGCATAAATATGTGCCAGCGCCGTCTGGTACATACTGTTGACCTTGAGCTGGCCGCGGCTGTCGGTGCTCAGGCCGATATTCTCCAGCCCTAGCGTTTCCGTGTTCCCCGTGCGCCCGTTGGCATAGAGCAGACAATCCGCCTTCATCTTTTTGCCTGATTTCAGATTGACGATAACGCCGTCAGACAGCCCTTCAATACTCTCGAACTCTTCGTTGTGGCGAATCACCACGCCGTTGTTCCAGAAGTGATAGGACAGGGCATCCGACATTTCCTGATCGAGAAACGCCAGCAGCCTGTCGCGGGTATTGATTAAATCGACCTTAACGCTCAGACCGCGAAAGATGGAGGCATATTCGCAGCCGATAACGCCCGCGCCATAGATGATGACGTGCTGGGGCTCGTGGTCGAGTTGCAGAATGGAGTCGCTGTCATAAATACGCGGGTGGCCGAAATCGACGTCTGCCGGATGATATGGACGTGAACCCGTCGCAATAATGATATTCGCGGCAGTCAGCGTTTCATGGGTGTTGTCTGGGTAGTGAACGGCAATCGTATGGGCGTCGATGAAACTGGCCTCGCCGGAGAACAACTCGCACTGATTACGCTCATAAAATCCTTGTCGCATACGGGTTTGCTGACCAATGACGCTGTCGGCATGGCGTAGAATATCGGAAAATGAGGAGCGGATAATGCGGGAGTTGTCACTGTAGAGGGGGTTTTGATTGAACTCGATAATACGGCTGACGGCATGGCGGAGGGCTTTGGAAGGAATCGTACCCCAGTGGGTACAGCCACCGCCGACATTGTAGTGACGTTCAATCACCGCAATTTTGGCACCGTGCTTGGCCAATCCCATTGCTGCGCCTTCACCGCCGGGACCGGAGCCAATCACAATGGCATCATAATCGTATTGATGTTGTAGAGTCATGGTAGGTTAAACCTGTTTTTATACAAAATAATAACGTGGCCTTAACATTGTGCGATTGTAACATCGACTGCGGCAGAACCCAATCATCCCTGCCTTTACTATGGAAACAGATTCTCACATTCTTAATATGGCAAACTTTGTCTCATTCTGCGGACAATAAAGTTTGCTATAGTGCCCCTCTGGAAAGGGGAGTAGATCATTTGGGCAGTATAATGGGTGTCAGAGCACAACAAAAAGAACGGACTCGTCGTTCCCTTATTGAAGCTGCATTTAGCCAGTTAAGCGCTGAGCGCAGCTTTGCCAGCCTGAGTCTGCGTGAAGTCGCTCGCGAAGCGGGTATCGCGCCGACATCTTTCTATCGTCATTTTCGTGATGTGGATGAACTGGGGCTGACAATGGTTGACGAAAGCGGGCTGATGCTGCGTCAGTTAATGCGACAGGCCCGGCAGCGTATCGCCAAAACGGGTAGCGTAATCAGGACGTCGGTTTCCACCTTCATGGAATTTATCGGTAATAATCCTAATGCGTTCCGGCTGTTGCTGCGTGAGCGCTCAGGGACGTCGGCGGCTTTCCGTGCGGCAGTCGCGCGCGAAATTCAACATTTCATCGCGGAACTGGCGGATTATCTTGAGGTGGAAAACCATATTCCTCGTAGTTTTGCGGAAGCGCAGTCAGAAGCGATGGTGACCATTGTTTTCAGCGCGGGAGCGGAAGCATTGGATGTTTCCTTAGAACAGCGTAAGCAGTTGGAAGAACGACTGGTACTGCAACTGCGGATGATCGCCAAAGGGGCGTATTACTGGTACAGAAAAGAACACGATAGTAGTTTTACCGTGCCATAAATCCTCTATACCAACAACATGAAAAGGGAGAAACCATGACAGAAAAACCTCACCAAGAAAAAGGTACGCTGGTATTGGCGTTGATTGCGGGCTTATCCGTTAATGGCGCATTCGCCGCCTTGTTCAGCAGTATTGTTCCGTTCTCGATTTTTCCCCTGATTGCGCTGGTATTGTCCATTTATTGCCTGCATCAACGTTATTTGCACCACAGTATGCCGGAAGGCATTCCGCTGCTGGCAGCGGCTAGTTTTCTGCTGGGATTATTGGTCTACAGTGCCATCGTGCGTGTTGAATATCCCGCCATTGGATCGAACTTTATTCCGTCAATCCTGTGCGTGGCATTGGTTTTCTGGATTGGTCTGAAACTACGCCGCAGAAAAGCCACGGATTCTGCATCCGCAGAAGAGAGCGAGACGCTGTAGCGGGTGCATTCTGGCGGGGAGACCCGCCAGTTGATGTGCGGTTACTGACGCTTTTCCAACAGCACGCCACACTCCATATGGTGGGTATAAGGGAATTGATCGAACAGCGCCACACGGCGAATGTCGTGGGTTTCTGAGAGTGTTTGCAGGTTATGGCTCAATGTTTCCGGGTTGCAGGAAATATAAAGAATACGCGGATACGCCTGCACCAGTTTCACCGTTTCGTCATCCAGTCCGCTGCGCGGCGGGTCAACAAAAATGGTCTCGCACTGGTAGCTCGTCAGATCGATGCCCTGCAAGCGGTTAAATTGACGCACACCCTGCATCGCTTGCGTAAATTCTTCTGCTGCCATGCGGATAATCTGTACGTTCTCTATCTTGTTTGCCGCAATATTATATTGTGCTGCCGCAACAGATGGCTTGGCGATCTCGGTTGCCAGTACGCGTTCGAAATTTCTTGCCAGCGCGAGTGAAAAATTGCCGTTACCGCAATACAGCTCCAGCAAATCCCCTGTCGATCCCGCCGTCGCGTCCAACGCCCACTCCAGCATCTGAATATTTATTGCCGCATTCGGCTGTGTGAAGCTGTTTTCCACCTGACGGTAAATCATATTCCGACCTGCAACCGGCAGACATTCATCGACATAATCGCGGTCGAGGCAGATTTTGGTTTTCGTCGCACGACCAATCAACTGTAGACGGAAGCCCTGTGCCGTCAGGCTATCGCGCAGCGCGCGGGCATGCTCCTGCCACTCCTCGTCCAGTGCGCGGTGATACAGCAGCGAAACGATCACTTCGCCGCTCAGGGTGGACAGATAGTCTATCTGGAACAGTTTGCGGCGCAGGACGGGATTGGGCTGGACTGCAGCAAGCAGCGCCGGCATCAGGCGATTGATTAACTCACTGGCTGCTGGAAAGCGATCGACACGAATGCGCTGTTTGGTTTGCTGGTCAAACATGATGTGGTAGAGCTCGTCACCCTCGTGCCAGATACGGAACTCGGCGCGCATCCGATAGTGGCTGACGGGAGAACGAAAGACGACAGGTTCCGGTGCATTGAACGGTGCCATCAGTCCACGCAGACGCTCGGTTTTCTCTGCAAGCTGGTCGTCGTATTGTTCGATGGGCAGGATTTCTGGCGTCATGGTTTTCTCGTCTGAACAGCGTCTAAAAGGGTGTTATTGGCCGGGAATTGTAGGGAATCCGGTCAGGAAGTCCAGTTTTGTTACGTTATTATCCTGTGGTGATATAGAAGTCTAGACTTCCACAATTCGCAATTGTAGGATGAGCATCCGGCCTTGTAACACAAGTCAAAAGGGAATCCAGTGTAAATCTGGAGCTGACGCGCAGCGGTAAGGAAAGCCCCGGCGATAGCATTATTATGCAGACACTGTCTTTTATAGATGGGAAGTCATCGCTTTCGTTGTATCCCTTACCGTTGTTGACGGTTTTTGGTAACAACGGCATCCAAGCCCGAAGACCTGCCGGAATACGTCGCAATTGGTTCTGCATATCGCGTGCTATTAACAGAACCTGCGGCATCCTTATTTATTTCTCGGATGCTTTAACAATGATTAAAAAAATTTCGCTGCTGACGGCGCTTTCCGTCACGGCATTTTCTGGCTGGGCGCAGGAAAACCAAAATTCGCCATCGGAAAAAAATGCCGATGACATGGTAGTAACCGCAAATCGTTTCGCACAGCCAGTTTCTTCGGTGTTGGCGGCAAATAGTATCGTAACGCGGGCTGATCTCGATCGCTGGCAGGCCAAGTCGCTCAATGATGTGATGCGTCGTTTACCGGGTGTAGATATTGCTGAGAATGGTGGCCGAGGACAGCTTGGATCGGTATTTATCCGTGGCGGGAGTGCGAGCCATGTATTGGTACTGGTTGATGGCGTTCGTATGGCATCTCCTGGCGTGACGGGCAGTATCGATTTTAGCCAAATACCAATGTCGCTCGTGCAGCGCATTGAATATATTCGTGGCCCTCGTTCTGCTGTGTACGGTTCTGACGCCATCAGTGGCGTCATCAATATTATCACTGAACGTGCTCAGGATGGAGGTGTGCTAAATGCTGGCTACGGCTCCCATGCTTATCAGAACTATGATGGTTCAGTACGTGGTCATGTGAGTGACAATACCGTTGTCAGTGTCGCAGGAAGCTATGAAGCGACCCATGGATATAATGTTTATCCTTCCTCACCGTTGCTGATTGACAGAGATAATGATGGTTATCGCAGCAAATCTTTTTGGGGTTCGCTGGAGCAACGGTTTTCTGAAAATACTTCCGGTTTTTTCCGAGCTTATGGGTATGACAACAACACTGATTACGATGTGGCCTCCGCTTTTCCCGGCAATGATAAGCGTTATTTGAATACTCGAAATTATGACGCGGGTCTGAAGTTTAACGAAGGTATATATTCAAGCCAATTAATTGCTAGTTACCAAACCTATGATGATCTGAATTTTAACGATGCGACTGGTAAATATAACGGAACCATTACGCAAATTGAGCAACGCAACCTGCAGTGGGGTAACGTCTTCAATGTTGGAAATGGTAGCTTAAGTCTTGGGGCGGATTGGCGTAATGAGCGTGCTGAAGCAGGAGGAAT
This sequence comes from Pectobacterium artocarpous, assembly GCF_046159765.1. Classification (NCBI taxonomy): domain Bacteria; kingdom Pseudomonadati; phylum Pseudomonadota; class Gammaproteobacteria; order Enterobacterales; family Pectobacteriaceae; genus Pectobacterium; species Pectobacterium artocarpous. Next base: position 1,725 of record NZ_JBJXVK010000011.1, on the reverse strand, counting down.
GTCTGCGTATACGAGAGCTCAAAGTCGCGATAATACCGGGGTATACCTGACCACTCAGCAGCAGTTTGGTTCTGTTACGTTAGAGGGCGCTGTTCGTGGTGATGATAATCAACAATATGGCCGACATGGTACGTGGCAAACAGGTGCTGCATGGGAGTTTGTTGACGGGTATCGAATTGTCGGTTCTTACGGTACAGCATTTAAAGCGCCAACATTTGACAAGATATATGACACGGCATACTCGCAGGGGAATCCCAATTTATCGCCTGAAGAAAGTAAGCAGTGGGAAATTGGCGTAGAAGGATTAAGTGGTCCAGTGAACTGGCGGCTTTCCGGTTACCGGAATGAGGTTAATGATCTCATTAACTATCGTGCGATTAATTTCTCAACGGGCACATACGATAATATCGGCAAAGCCGTAATGACTGGGGCTGAGTTTACCGCAGCCTATGATACATGGTGGTTGTCGCATCAGGTAACTCTGGAATATTTGGATGCCAAAGATAAAACGACAGATAAGGCTTTAGCTCGTCGTGCCCATAAGAAAGCGAAGTATGAGCTTTCAACTATGTTAAACGATGTGAACATGTCGCTGACGTGGCTTTACCAAGGTGCTCGCTCTGATTCGGATTTCGATCCTGTTACTTTCCAGCCTAAACCCGTCAAACTAGGTGGCTATAGCCTTTGGGATCTCGCTGCCTCATATCCGATCACCTCTCATCTGACAGTTCGTGGTAGAATCGCCAACCTGTTTGATAAAGATTATGAGACGGCATATGGCTACCGCACGGCAGGGCGAGAATACTATCTCACCGGAAGCTATACCTTCTAACCTGCCATCCCGTCCTACGGTGCTGGTCTTCGATTCCGGCGTAGGCGGGCTGTCTGTTTATGATGAAATCCGGCAACTCTTGCCGGATCTTCACTATATATACGCATTCGATAACAAAGCGTTTCCCTATGGTGAGAAATCACAGCAGTTTATTATCGAGCGCGTGGTTGAGATTGTTAACGCAGTTCAACTTCGTCATCAGATCGCATTGGTTGTGATTGCCTGTAATACGGCGAGTACGATTTCCCTTCCTGCGTTACGTGAGCGTTTTACTTTCCCTGTCGTGGGCGTCGTCCCTGCGGTGAAGCCGGCAGCTAAGCTGACGCGCAACGGCGTTGTTGGCCTACTGGCCACGCGCGCAACGGTTCAACGCCCCTATACGCACGAACTGATTGCCCGTTTTGCGACGGATTGCCAGATTTTGTCGCTGGGGTCGTCAGAGCTGGTTGAATTGGCAGAGGCGAAATTGCAGGGGGAGACGATTTCCATTTCCGAGCTGCAAAAAATCCTTCGCCCCTGGCTGCGTTTACCGGAGCCGCCAGATACGGTTGTACTGGGTTGTACGCATTTTCCGTTGTTAGCAGAAGATCTGAAAGCGGCATTGCCAGATGGAACACGTCTTGTCGATTCCGGTGCCGCTATTGCCAGAAGAACCGCGTGGCTCATTGCTAATCTGGATAATCTACCACTTTCGACAGATAAGAATCTGGTTTATTGCCTAGCGATTACACCTAAAGTCGCTACGCTGTGGCCAATATTGCAGCATTATGGCTTCGATTCGCTGGAAAAACTGCCACTTTGATAGTCTTATGGGTAAATAGTAGACAAACGATAATTTTTTTGCATTTAGCGCTTGTCAGCCGCCGAGAAGTCCCTATAATGCGCCTCCACTG